>PLFB01000204.1 GCA_003137135.1 Acetobacteraceae bacterium | reverse complement strand
TTATCCGCAGATTACGCAGATGACTGCAGATTAAAGCCAAAAACCCATCCCACACCGATCTGCGTTAATCTGCGAAATCTGCGGATAAATCTTCTGGTTTCGCGGTACCAATGGAACCGTTTGCCGTTCCCCTCATTCACCAGAGCCTCGCAAACTTCCTATGACTGACGAAACCTTCATGCGCGGCGCCCTAGCCCTAGCCCGCCGCGGCCTGGGCGAAACCGCCCCCAACCCCTCGGTCGGCTGCGTCCTGGTCAAGGACAACCGCGTCATCGCCCGCGGCCGCACCCAGCCCGGCGGCCGCCCCCACGCCGAAACCCAAGCCCTGGGCCTCGCCGGAGACAACGCAAGCGGCGCCACCGCCTACGTCACCCTGGAACCCTGCTCCCACCACGGCAAAACCCCGCCTTGCGCGCAGGCCCTGATCGAAGCCGGCATCGCCCGCGCCGTCATCGGCGCCACCGATCCCAACCCCGCCGTCAACGGCCAGGGCATTTCTCTCCTCCGCCAGGCCGGCATCACCGTCACCGAAAACGTCCTCGCCACCGAATGCGCCGCCGTCATCTCCGGCTTCACCCACCTCATCGCCACCGGCCGCCCGCTCATCCGTCTCAAACTCGCCTCCACGCTGGACGGCCGCATCGCCACGCATGAGCTTGAAAGCCAATGGCTCACCGGCGAGCCCGCCCGCCGCGCCGCCCACGCCATGCGCGGCCGGCACGACGCGGTGCTCATCGGCGTCGGCACCGTCCTCGCGGACGACCCCGAACTCACCTGCCGCATCGACGGTTTCCGGCAGTCTCCCCTGGTCCGCATCGTCATGGACAGCCACCTTCGCACCCCGCTGATGTGCAAGCTGGTCCGCGGCGCGGCCAAAACCCCGCTCTGGCTGCTGCACCGCAACGGCGCCGACCCGGTCCGCAAACGCGCCTTGGAATCCGCTGGCGTCAAACTCATCGAACTGCCTGAAAGCGCCGCCGGCGTCGATCTCACCGCCGCCCTCGCCGCCCTCGGCGCCGCCGGCCTCACCCGCATCCTCTGCGAAGGCGGCGGCACCCTCGCGGCCGCCCTGCTACGCGAAAATCTGGTGGACCGCCTGGCCTGGTTCCACGCGCCGGCCGTGATGGGCGGCGACGGCTGGCCCGCCGCGCGCGCCTTCGGGGTTGCGAAACTGGTGGACATGCCCCGCTTTTTGCCCATGTCGCAGGAACGCTGGGGTGATGATATGCTCACCACGTACAGAAGGGCGTCGTAAAAATTGTTCACGGGTTTGATCTCCGGCGTCGGCACCATCCGGTCCGTCACCCCCATCGGCGACGGGCGGGACGCCCGCTTCACCATCGCCTTGCCCGGCCAGGGCGAGTGGACAGATGGCGAAAGCATCAAGCTCGGCGCCTCCATCGCCTGTTCCGGCTGCTGCCTCACCGTCATCGAGCGCGGCGCCGATTTCTTCACAGTTGAAGTCTCCGCCGAATCCCTCTCCCTCACCACGCTCGGCCAATGGCAAGAGGGCAGCAAAATCAACCTCGAAGCCTCGTTAAAGCTCGGCGACGAGCTCGGCGGCCACCTCGTCTCCGGCCATGTGGACGGCCTCGCCACCATCACCGCCAAAACCCCCGAAAACGGTTCCACGCGCTGGCAATTCACACTCCCGCGAGAGCTCGGCCGCTTCATCGCGCCAAAAGGCTCCGTCGCCGTCAACGGCGTCTCGCTGACCGTCAACGAAGTGATCGACACCGGCCAAACCACCACCTTCGGCGTCAACATCATCCCGCACACCGCGGAAAACACAAACTTTTTCACCTTGGAAATCGGCCAGAACGTCAACATCGAAATCGACATGCTGGCGCGCTATGTCGCCCGCCTGAAGGAGCATGCTTAAATGGACGGCATGAAAACAGCCGGACTGCACGACTACATTTCCTCCGCCGCCGAAATCATCGAGGAGGCGCGCGCGGGCAGAATTTTTATCCTCGTCGATGACGAAGACCGCGAGAACGAGGGCGACCTCGTCATCCCCGCNNATCAATTTCATGATCCGCCACGCCCGCGGCCTGGTCTGCCTCGCCATGACCAAAGGCCGCTGCGAGCGCCTCGGCCTGCCGCTGATGTCCAACTCCAACGGCACCCGCCACGAAACCGCCTTCACCGTCTCGATCGAGGCGAAAGAGGGCGTCACCACCGGCATCTCCGCCGCCGACCGCGCCCGCACCATCGCGGTCGCCATCAACCCCGAACTCGGCCGCGACGACATCGTCACCCCTGGCCACGTCTTCCCGCTCATGGCCCGTGAAGGCGGCACCCTGATCCGCGCCGGCCATACCGAAGCCGCGGTCGATATCGCCCGCCTCGCCGGCCTCATCCCCGCCGGCGTGATCTGCGAAATCATCAACGACGACGGCACCATGGCCCGCCTGCCGGACCTGGTCGCCTTCGCCCAGCGCCACAATCTGAAGCTCGGCACCATCGCCGACCTCATCGCGCATCGCGGCCGCACCGAAAAACTCGTCAAACGCCGCGAATCCGGACTGTTCGAGGTCAACCCCGGCAACTCCTGGCGAATAATGGCCTATGAGGACACCATCGAACACGTCGAACATTTGGTGCTGTGCAAAGGCGATTTGTCCCGCCCGGACCCCATTCTGGTCCGCATGCACGCCGTCGACTCCCTCACCGACATCGTCGGCGGCCTGCATCTCAAGGCGCTGCACGGCGCGATGGCCCAGATCACGGCGGCGGGCCGCGGCGTCGTCGTGCTCATCCGCGAGTCCAAGCGCACCGCCATTTCGGAGCGCATCCGCCAGCTACACAATGGCGAGCGCCCGATTCCGGCTTTGCGCGACTATGGCATCGGCGCGCAAATCCTCACCGATCTGGGGGTCAAAAACATGATCCTGCTGTCCAACCACAAGCGCAATATCGTCGGCCTCGACGGCTACGGCCTGAACATCGTCGAGCAGCGCGCCATCGATCCGGCCGATTCCAAGGATTCCTCCCCATGAAACTCGACGACCCCATGCCCAAACCGCCGGTCATCCCCGGTCCGGCCCCAAAAATCCTGCTGATCCGCGCGCCGTATTACGGCGGCATCGTGGACGGCATGACGTCCGCCGCCAAACAGGTCCTGGAAGCCGCGCATGCCAGCGTGGAATCCATCGAGGTCGCCGGCGCCTACGAACTCCCGCAGGCCCTGCGCCTCTGCGTGAAGGCCCCGCAAAAATACGACGGTTTTATCGCGCTCGGCTGCGTCGTCCGCGGCGAGACCGACCACTACGAGTTCATCTGCTCCGCCACCATGGACGGCCTGATGAACGTCGCTTTGCAACACGCCCTCTGCCTCGGCACCGCGGTCCTGACGGTGGACAACCTGATGCAGGCCCAGGTCCGCAGCCACGAAACCGGCCACAACAAGGGCGCCGAGGCCGCCATCGCCTGCCTCAAGCAAATCGTCATCGCCCGCCAGATGGCATCGGCCTGAGAGGCCAGGCTTGACCCAGCCCGTGCAAAACCCCAAGCCGCGCCCGCGCACCCTCTCGCGCGTCGCGGCCGTGCAGGCCCTCTACCAGGCCGAACAAGCCGCGCAGTCGCCAGAGGCCGTGATCGACCAGTTCATCCGCCACCGCCTGCAAGCCGGCGGCGAAGCCGATGACGGCCAGCTCGCCGCCCACATCCCGCTCTTCGCCCAGATTGTCCGCACCGCCACCGACCAGCAGGACACCATCGACACGCTGATCGCCAACGCGCTGCCCGCAACCTGGCCGATGGACCGCCTGGACCCCGTGCTGCGCGCCCTGCTGCGCGCCGCCGGCGCCGAACTTTTCGCCGCCGACGGCCCGCCCGCGAAAGTCGTCATCAACGAATACCTGGACGTCGCCCATAGTTTTTTCTCCGGCGAGGAACCCCGCCTGGCCAACGGCGTCCTGGACCAAATCGCCCACCACCTCCGCCCCACCGAATTTTCACCCGCCTAAAGGTGCGTCCCCCTCGACCCACCCAATCGTCATGGCCGGGCTTGACCCGGCCATCCACGCCTTCGGTCCCGCCGGCGTCCCTATCGCCCAAATATGCCTGACGAATTCACCCGCATCGCCACCCACCTCGCCCCCCTCGCCGGCCCGGAGGGCCTCGGCCTCCTCGACGACGCCGCCATCCTCACCCCCCCAAAAAACCGCGAACTCATCCTCACCGTCGACCAGATGCTGGAAAACATCCACTTCCTCCCCCACGACCCCCCTGACCTGATCGCGAAAAAACTCCTGCGCCGCAATCTCTCGGACCTCGCCGCCATGGCCGCCACCCCCGCCGGCTACCTCCTCACCACCGCGCTCCCGCCCAGCACCCCAGAATCCTGGCTCAAACAATTCGCCCAGGGCCTCGCCCAGGACCAGGAGGAATACGGCATAAAACTTTACGGCGGCGATTCCTCCTCCGCCAAAACCCATATCTCGCTATCCGCCACCTTCATCGGCCACGTCGCGCCCGGCCAGGCCCTGCGCCGCAATGGCGCCCGCCCCGGCGACGCCATCTACGTCACCGGCACCATCGGCGACGCCGCCCTTGGCCTGCGCGCACGCAAGGGCCAACTTGAAGACCCCACCGGCTACCTCACGAACCGTTCGCTGCTGCCGACCCCCCGCATCAACCTGCCCCTCGAAAAAATCGCCTCCGCCGCCATCGACGTCTCCGACGGCCTGCTGCAAGACATTCTTCACATCTGCAAAGCCTCCGGCCTCGCCGCCACGATCCAGGCCGCCATGGTTCCCACCTCCCCCCAAGCCGCCGCGTTTGGCGCCCAATACCTGGAATCCCGCCTGACCGACGGCGACGACTACGAACTCGTCCTCGCCGTCCCCCCCGCCCACGAAGCCGCGCTCTTAACCGCCTGCGGCTCTGTCCCCGTAACGAAAATCGGCACCTTCCACGCCGGCCCCCCCACCGTCACCGTCCAAGATATTTCAGGCCGCCCCATCACCTTCTCCAAACAAGGCTGGCGCCACTTCTAACAACGGCGCAAACCAGTAGGGTGGGTTGCGCGCAGCGCACCCCACCACTTTACCATCCATAAGCAAGGCAGCGCTCTTTTAAAAAAAGCCCCTCCGCGGGCGCGGCGCAAAAACTGTTACTAATGCCGGCCTTCTAGCGGCCATACTGTGGCGGCTCAAAAGCCGGGGGAATCAAAAGTTTTTTGCGGAGCTTTTTTTCAAAAAAGCGACCGCTTGCTTAAAGAAACCGGTCCTACACCTTAGGCGCCACCGCCGGCTTCAACGAAAACGGATCCCGCGGATTCCGCCCCTCCAAAATATCCTCCAGCCGCATCGCCACACTCCCTAGAATCTTCGGATGCGTCAAACAATAAAACCGATTCTCCCTGATGCAATCAAACACTTTCCCCGCCACCTCCGCCGCCGTCACCTTCCCCGACGAAACCGCCTTCTCCGTCGCCGCCGCCGCCGCCCTCTGGCTCGCCGTCGGCTCGGCGGCAGGAAATTCCGCCGGCCGGTTCCTCTCGGACGTCGAAATGCCCGTCGGTACAAACGCCGGGCACAACACCGTCACCCCGATTTTCGCCCCCGCCACCCGCAGATCCTGAAACAGCGTCTCCGACAGCGTTACCACCGCATGCTTGCTAACATTATAAGCCGCCATCATCTGCGCCGACAGCAGCCCCGCCACCGAAGCCGTATTCACCACATGGCATTGCTCATCCTGCGCGATCATCCGCGGCACAAACAGCCGGATACCATGAATGACACTCCAGACATTCACCCCCAGCACCCATTCCCAATCCGCAACGGAATTCTCCCACGCGAACCCGCCCACCCCCACGCCGGCATTGTTAAACAACAAGTGCACGGAACCAAACTTTTCAAACGCCCCGTCCGCCAGCGCCTCCATATCCTTGGCCTTGCTCACATCCGTCCGCAACGCCAACACCTCCGCCCCTCCGCCCCGCAACTCTTCCGCCACCGCCTCCAGCGCATCCGCCTGAATATCCGCCAGCACCAATTTCATCCCCAAAGCGGCGCCGGTTCGCGCAAACTCCCTGCCAAACCCGCTCCCCGCCCCCGTGATCACCGCCACCTTGCCGGCAAATTCCCTCATGGCACCACCACAATCTTGCCCGTAACCTTGCGCTCGCTCATATCCACCAGCGCCTGCGGCACCTCATTCAAATTGTAGGTTTTCGAAATCCGCGGCTTCAGCTTGCCCTCCGCCATCCACCCCAGCATCTCCGCCACGCCATTCGCAAAAACCTTAGGCTCGCGCTGCGTAAAACTCCCCCAAAACACCCCCACCAGAGACGCCCCCTTCAACAACGTCAAGTTCAACGGAATCGCCGGTATCTCCCCATTCGCAAACCCAATCACCAGATGCCGCCCCCGCCACCCGATCGACCGGAACGCCGACTCGGAAAATTTGCCCCCCACCGGATCATAAATCACATCCGGCCCCGCCCCGCACGTCCGCTTAATCCCCGCCCGCAACTCCTCGGTCGCATAATTAATCACCTCATCCGCCCCATGCGCCCGGCAAATTTCCAGCTTCTCATCAGAAGACGCCGCGGCCACCACCCGCGCCCCGATCACCTTGCCGATCTCCACCGCCGACAAGCCCACCCCACCGGCCGCCCCCAGCACCAGCATCGTCTCCCCCTTCAGCAGCGCCGCCCGATCTTTCACCGCATGATAAGACGTCCCATAAGCCAGCAAAAACCCCGATGCCACCTGGTAAGATACCGAATCTGGAATCCGGAACAACCGCGCGGCCTCCACCGCAATCTTCTCCGCAAATCCTCCCGTGGTGCAAAGCCCCGCGACCCGGTCCCCGACGGCAAACCCCGTCACACCTTCGCCCACCGCCAAAATATCCCCCGCAAACTCCGCCCCCGGCGAAAACGGCAATTCCGGCTGCACCTGATACTTCTTCTGAATAATCAGCACGTCAGGGAAATTAACCCCCGCCGACCGAATGCCAACCACCACCTCCCCAGCCTTCGCCACCGGGTCAGCCACCTCCTTCACCACCAGAACCTCCGGCCCCCCCCAGGCCTCACACAAAACCGCCCGCATCAGACCGGCAGCCCCGGATGCGAAATCCCATCCGCCACCATCACAGCCCCCCAGCCACCCGTCCGGTTCGGATCAGTATTCAGAATCTTCTTCTGCTCCATCCGCCCCAACTGGTCCCGATGCACCTCATCCGGCCCATCCGCGAACCGCAGCGCCCGCTGCCAAACCGCCGCATTCGTCAGCCAGGTATCCGCCATCCCGCCCCCGCCAAACGCCTGCATCGCCCAGTCCA
This sequence comes from Acetobacteraceae bacterium, assembly GCA_003137135.1. Classification (GTDB taxonomy): domain Bacteria; phylum Pseudomonadota; class Alphaproteobacteria; order Acetobacterales; family Acetobacteraceae; genus Acidocella. Next base: position 11,608 of record PLFB01000204.1, on the reverse strand, counting down.
CCACCTTCCCCGCCACATTCGGCGCCACCACCTTGATCATCGCGATCTCGGCCTTCGCATGCTTATTCCCCACCGTATCCATCAGATGCGCCGCATGCAGACACAATAACCGCGCCTGATCGATCATAATCCGGCTTTCAGCAATACGTTCCCGCCAAACACTCTGCTCGGCCACCGCCTTCCCAAACGCCACCCGCTCACTCAGCCGCCTTATCATCCGCTCCAGCGCGCGCTCCGCACACCCAATCGAGCGCATGCAATGATGAATCCGCCCCGGCCCCAACCTTCCCTGCGCGATCTCAAACCCCCTGCCCTCGCCCAGCAGCATATTCTCAACCGGCACCCGAACATTCTCAAAAATCAGCTCCGCATGCCCATGCGGCGCATCATCATTCCCAAACACCGGCAGCGCCCGCTTCATCGTAATGCCCGGATACGGGTTCGGCACCAAAATCATCGACTGCTGCCGATACCGGTCCGGATTCTCCGGATCGCTCTTGCCCATCACAATCAGAATCTTGCACCGCGGGTCCGGCGCCCCAGAAGTCCACCACTTCATCCCATTGATCACATACTCATCGCCATCCCGCACAATGGACGTCTCGATGTTCGTCGCATCGCTCGACGCCACATTCGGCTCCGTCATCGCAAACGCGCTCCGAATCTCCCCCGCCAGCAACGGTTTTAACCACTTCTCCTTCTGCGCCGGCGTGCCATACCTCACAAACACCTCCATATTCCCGGTATCCGGCGCCGAGCAATTAAACGCCTCCGGCGCAAACGGCGACCGCCCCATAATCTCCGCCAGCGGCGCATACTCGCTATTCGTCAGCCCCGCCCCCAACTCACTCTCCGGCAAAAACAGGTTCCACAGCCCGGCTTCCTTCGCCTTCGCCTTGATCCCCTGCAGAATCTCCAGCGGCTGCCACCGATCCTCCGAAAAATGCGACGCATGAAACAGCGCATTCTCATTCGGATAAATGTTTTCCGCCATGAAATCGCTCACCCGCGCCCGCAGCGCCTCAACCTTGGGAGAATACGTCACACTCATGCGCCTGGTTCCTCGTCCATTATCGTTTACGTCAGTCTGATATGCCGGCCCCCCCAAAGCAACCCCCGCCAAATCCCGGAACCCGCAGGGTGGGTTGCGCGCAGCGCACCCCAGCACTTCAGCAGCCCCAAGCAAGCGGTCGCTTTTTTGAAAAAAAGCTCCGCAAAAAACTTTTGATTTCCCCGGCTACGTGCGCAATTCGCGCCTGAGAATCTTGCCCGTAACCGTTTTCGGCAGATCCTCCACAATCTCCACACTGCGCGGATACTTATACGCCGCCATCCGCTCCTTGCAGAACGCAATAATCTCCTCGGGCGTGGCCGTGGTATTGGGCTTCAGACTGATCACAGCCTTCACGCTCTCTCCCCGATACTCGTCCGGCACCCCAATCACGCCGGCCTCGCGCACCGCCGGGTGCGTGTACAGCACATCCTCCACCTCGCGCGGCCAAACCTTATACCCGGCCGCATTGATCATATCCTTCTTGCGGTCCACCAGATAGAACCAGCCCTCGGCATCCATGAAACCCACATCCCCGGTATGAAACCGCCCCGCCCGAAACGACTCCGCGGTCTTCTCCGGCTTTTGCCAGTATCCCGGCACCACCTGCGGCCCCTCCGAGACGATTTCGCCAATCTCCCCCACCCCAACCTCGTGCCCCTCGTCATCGCAAATGCGGGAAATCGTGTTGAACCAAGGCACGCCAACCGAAAGCGCCCCGGAATTTTCGTCCACCGGCGCCTCCCGTTCCAGCGGGACACAGTGCGTGGGTGAGTTGGTTTCCGTGAGGCCGTAGCCGTTATGAATATAGTGCCCGAACTTTTCCCGGAATTGCGTCACCACCGAAGGCGGAATCGGCGCACCGCCGGAGTAAACCTTCGTCATCGACGCGAGTTTTTCCCGCTTAGCACCTGGAAAATTCATCATTGCGATAAAAACCGTAATGCTGCCGATGGTAAATTCAGCCTTGTGCTCCTCGATCGCGTCCATCACCAGGCCGGTTTCGAAACGATAACACAGGATCACCGGCGCCGCCGCGCAAAACGCGGCACCGATATGCCCGATCAGCCCGGTGATGTGAAACAGCGGCGCCACGCCCAGTATCGGCCCGCCCTCCCGCAACTCCATCCAGTCCCGATAAGCCTGGCTGTTGAACGCGACATTGGCGTGCGTGTTCATCGCCCCCTTCGGCACGCCGGTGGTGCCGGAGGTGTAAACCAAAAAGGCGATGTCCGTGCCTTTGATGCTCGGCGCCGGCGGCGGCGCGGCGCTGGCGTATTTCGCCAGGGTCTTCTGCAGATCAAGCGTCTCATCAAAATAGCGCGGCTTCACGGCGGCAAAAAGCCGAGGATCGTTGCGCGTCTGATAATCCGCCGCGGTGGTAGTAAGAATCGTCCGCGGCCGGTGCGTCGCCGGCCCCAGTCTCGTCACGAAGGCTTCGTACAGCGATCCATGGCAGATCAGCGCCTGCGGCGTGCAGTCATCGAACAAAATCCCGATTTCGCGTTCACGGTTCATCGGGTTGATCGCCACCGCGATGCCGCCGGCCTTCCACGCCGCCAGAATGGCGATCAGAAACGCCGGAATATTTTGCAAATAGATGCCAAAACGGTCGCCGTGAGAAAAACCATTTTCCACCAGCGCGGCGGCCAGCGCGCCGCTTTGCTCATCAAGCTGACGATAGGTCAGCCTGCCGTCAAAATACAAAATCGCCGGTTCATCCGGCGCACGCGCCACGGCGGCCAAAAACATCTCCAGCGCATTCTCATGCGCCGGGATGATGGTGCTCAGCTTGTTGGAATCATACAAGCCTAGCCAAGGTTTGGCGTCGTAGGGCGTTTCCGCGCTCACTTCACCACCACCGGGTTCACCGGCGCGCCGGTGCCGCCCATCACCTTCAGCGGCGCCGCGGTGTACAGAAACGTCCACTGCCCGTCCGCGGCGCAATCCTCCGCCAGCGCGTCGAGCGCCGCGATTTCCGTGAACGTGACGCCCAGGTTGCGCATCAGCGCGTTATGCAGCGGCAGCACGACGCCGGAGACCGGGTCCGCCGTCACCTCGTTGGCGATGGTGTCCGTCACCAGATTCGGGATTTCCATCTCATGAAACCATTTCACCAGTTCCGGGCTATACGTCAGCCCGGGTTCACAGAAATTCTTGTAAAATTCGGCGCGGTCGGTGGTGTAAAAACTGCCGATCCAGCCGGTCCGGATCAGTAAAATGTCGTGTTTCTCGATCCTTGTGCCCTGCGCCGCCGCGGCGGCCATCAGGTCCTCGTGGTTGAACGTTTCGGCCTTGTCCAATACCGCTTTGTTGCGGTGGCGCGCCATGTCGATCAAAATCCCGCGCCCGACGATGCCTTTCTGCGCGATGGGATACACGCTGGCCTTGGTCATTTTGCCGGCGGTGGTACGGGCGTCGTAGCCGTTATAAAGCTGGTCGTCGCACCACACATGCCCCAGCGCGTCGTACTGCGTGGAGCCCTGCAGGTACATGATGAGCATGTCGTCGGCGTATTCCGCGTGGCCAACCATGTTGACACCCTTGCCGCACATATAATGCCCCTTGTCCATGACATTCACGTGCACCGGCTGCGCCCGCCCCGGCCATAGCGGGTCGCCGCCTGGATGCCCCATCGCGACCTGAAGCGTAAAAGTCTTGCCCGATTTGATCGCCGCGGCGCCGCGCAGCGCTTCAGCGGGCGTGAGGAAGTTAAGCGAGCCGACTTCGTCGTCGGCGCCCCATCTTCCCCAGTTTTTTGGGTCGTTTTTCAGCAGTTCGGAGGCGGGGATTTCAGCGCGCAGGTTTGTGTCCGGCATGTGCGGTCTCCTTTTCCCTAAAATGGTTCAGATCTAACGTCTGGTAGCGGGCAGTCTGGCGCGGGTTGTGGAGGAAGGCAAGAAGTTACTTTTTTGAAAAAAAGTAACCAAAAAACTTTTGCGCGTGGGCTGCGGCATCTCCGGTGTCTTTAATCGCCTCCGCTGGAGGCGATTAAAGACACCGGAGATGTCCCAGCCCACGCGCAAAAGTTTTTGCGCGCTTTTTTCAAAAAGCGCTTCTTTCTTCCTCCTTTCTGGCGTTATTTTCGCCTGGGAGGATCAGCCATGAGCAAGGTTCGAGTTTTGGTGGGCACCAAAAAAGGCGCGTTTGTTTTGGCGGCGGACGGTGAGCGAAAGAAATGGTCGGTGGACGGACCGTTTTTTGCTGGCTGGGAGATCTATCATATGAAAGGCTCGCCGGTTAATCCGGAGCGGATTTATGCCTCGCAGACGTCCGCCTGGTTTGGCCAGATGGTGCAGCGTTCGGATGACGGCGGGAAGTCGTGGGACGCGGTGGGCAACGAGTTTGCCTATGAGGGCGTGGCGGGCACGCACCAATGGTATGACGGCACGCCGCACCCATGGGAATTCAAGCGCGTCTGGCACCTGGAGCCGTCACTGACGGAGGCGGAGACGGTGTTTGCGGGGATCGAGGATGCGGCGCTGTTCAAGTCCACGGATGGGGGCGGGACGTGGGCGGAGGTGGCGGGGTTGCGAAAGCACGGTTCCGGACCCGCCTGGCAGCCTGGCGCCGGGGGCATGTGCCTGCACACCATCATTCTGGACCCGGTGAACGCGGGCAGAATGTACGTGGCGATTTCCGCCGCCGGGTCTTTTCGGACGGATGACGGCGGCCAGACCTGGCGGCCGATCAACCGCGGCCTGGTTTCGGAATTCATGCCGGACCCGCATGCGGAAGTCGGCCATTGCGTGCACCACATCGCGATGCACCCCAGCCGGCCGGACCGGCTTTTCATGCAAAAGCATTGGGACGTGATGCGCTCCGACGACGCCGGCGAGACCTGGCACGAGGTGAGCGGCAATCTGCCGACGGATTTTGGCTTCGTGATCGACGTCCACGCGCATGAGCCTGAGACGATCTACGTGGTCCCCATCAAAAGCGACCAGGAACATTTCCCCCTGGACGGCAAGCTGCAGGTTTTCCGCAGCCGCGGCGGCGGCCATGACTGGGAGGCGCTGACGAACGGGCTGCCGCAAGAAAACTGCTACGTGAATGTGCTGCGGGACGCGATGGCGGTGGATTCTTTGGACGAGTGCGGCGTGTATTTCGGCACCACCGGCGGCCAGGTTTTCGTGTCGCCCGATGGCGGCGACCATTGGCAGGCGATCGTCGAAAATCTGCCGGCGGTGCTCTCGGTGGAGGTGCAGACGATTCCATGATGGTTTGCGTGGAACTGCCGTCCGGCCTGGCGGTTTTGGCGCGCACGGAAAGGCGGGTGGACGTGGTCGTTGAGGGGGTGGTGACCGTACGGTCGGTGCTGGATGCGCTGGAGCGGCGATTGCCGGTGTTGCGAGGGACGATACGCGAGCATGGTTCGCTAAAGCGCCGGCCCTTTTTGCGGTTTTTCGTTTGCGGCCAGGATTGGTCGCACCGGTCAGTTGACGAGCCGCTACCGCCGGCGGTGGCGGCGGGCCGGGAGGTTTTCATGGTGGTGGGGGCGATCGCGGGGGGCTAGGATGCCGCCACGATCGACAAATGTCTTCGCGATCAAGGCCCAGGTGCAGGATCCGCTGGCCGAAAAATTTGTTTTCATGGCGCAACCCACGATGTATGGCGGCAAGCAGATTCTCGAAGGCGACACGATATTTTTATTCGCCAGCGAAACCCAGGGCGGCCATGGCCTGTTCGCGCGCGGCATCGTGACATCGGTCGAGAGCGTGGCGAAGCGGCCTGATGTCGAGCGGCAAGCGCCGCGGGTGAGCATCACGGTCAAACCCACGGCGCTCGCGAAAGCGCCATTGGGGCGCCTTGAGGTCAAGTCTTTCAAAAACTGGCAAGACGGTCAGCCCCAAACCGAAATAAACTTCAAATTCTATCGTCAGGCAACGAACAAGATCGTCGGTATTACGGCTGGCACGGCGGCTTTCCTGAACCGCTTGTTTTGAGTTCGGGTTGCAATATTTGGCTTGCGCGCCGCGGCGGATCGGCCACTAATCCCAGCTCTCGGTGACCGAGGGCGGTAGCATGACCCACGGATGGCGCCGCACGGCGTAAACCGAGAAGGACGGCGGCGGAAAGTTTTGGTCCGCGAAGGCGCCGACCGCGACCGCGACGAACTCTTCGCCTTCGGAAAAATCCCAATACACGGTCGAGCCGCAATCCGGGCAGAACCGGAACCGTGCCTGACCGCCTTCATCCCCGGTCCGGACATATTCGGCCGTCCGCCCGGCGATGACCAGTTGCTCGCGCCGGAATCTGGCCTGGATGCCGAACGCGCTACCGGTGCGCTGCTGGCAGGCGAGGCAATGGCACATCGAAACCCGAATCGGCTCGCCCGTGCAGTCGATGGCGAGCTGGCCGCAGCAGCACGATGCGCGTCGGGTGGTCATAGGTGGGGCGCTCCGGATGGTTGCCGTTGAATGGTACACCCACCCGCTGCGGCGTCGATAGTTTTGCGGAAGGAAGGGTTATCCGTAGATTTCGGAGATTAACGCGGACGTTGGCCGGGCTTCAGGCGGGGGTTTTTGTGGGCTTGATTAGGACTTCGGCCGGGATATGCAGCCGGTCGTGGAGTTTGCGGATCATTTCGATGGAGAGGCCGCGGCGGCGGGTGAGGATTTCGGAGATGCGGCTGCGGGGGCCGAGTATGGGTTCCAGGTCTTTGCGGGACAGGCCTTGCTGTTCCATGCGGAAGAGGATGGCGTCGATGGGGTCGGGGAGGTCGATTGGAAAATTTTGCTCCTCGTATTTTTCGATGAGGGTGGCGAGGATGTCGAGCTGGTCGCCTTCAGGGGTGCCTTCGGGGGCACCCCACAGAATGGCGAGCGTTTGCATGGCGTTTTTGTAGTCGGCTTGGGTGTGGATGGGTTTTAGGTCAGGCATGGTATTTTACTCCGGTGGCGTCGATGGCGTCGTATTGTTTGTGGGTTCCGATCCAGATGATCCAGAGGATGGATTTGGCGTAGTTGATTTCGACGATGAGGCGGTGGCTGTTGCCTTTGATGTTGAAGACGACGCGGGAGGCGGTGAGGATGCTGGCGGTTGTGTAGGATTGCTTGACCGCCGTTGCATTGGGCCAAGAGGCTTTTTTGGCTTCGGCGAACCAGGCATCCAGTGAGGTTTTTACGGCGGCTTGGTCTTTGTGGCCTTGGAGGGTGTTGACATAGGCGATGAGGGTTTGGCGGGCGATGATTCTCACGGGGTTATGTAGCATGGTCCCAAAATGGGAACAAGGCTGATTTTTTCCGTGGATGAGGCATTGCCGGAGGCGGTGGGGGACGGAGGGTTGTGTTGATGGCGGGCTCGGGTTCAGGGAGTCATGTAGGAAGAGTTATCCGTAGATTGGGCAGATTGTGTTTGATGATATTGTTGCCGCATAGTACGGAGTTGAGGCGCAGACCATCGAGATGTGATCGACCTAAAGATGGTGGAATACATGTCACCGATCCGCGCCATCTGGTTGCAGCGCGGCTAGAATGTCAGTGTTGCGACGATTTCCAGATTATAGAACTCGGAGGGAACCATGGATAGTGAGCTACAGGAGTTCCTGAAAACGCATCCAGCCGCATCGCGATGGTTAAATGATATCATTGCAGTTCTAATGCGGTCCTTTGGACGAGCTCATGTTAAGGATATAGCCCACGAATTGTCAAAATGTTATGGTCGCGATGTCAACACGACTGAGCAGACGGTAACTAGACGCTTGAATGATTTTTGCTCAGATGCCGCGGATTTCAAGAAAGATGAGAAGTATGATCTTTTTGAAAGGATCGATGCAGCAACCTATAGATTGCGAGGATATCCAAAGCGGCCGGACATACTAGAACTTGGCAAAATCGAGTTCGACGAAATCGCGCTGGAAAGCATGTGGGATACATTTGAAGCGATAGCGCGAAGAAAAAATCGGACGAAATGGCGTTCATCGAGTAATAAAGAGAAATTGACGTACTTTATAACATGGATCTCAAAGAACGAGAATGCAGAAGAGTATAGGCACAGACAGAAGTTATACGAGGGCGTTGCAGAAAAATGTTGATTCACTCTTGACGAGAATTGAAGGCGTAAAATTATGGGCGGGCTTGGCTGTTACGTTGGTTATCGTCGTACCGTTTGCCACATTTTACTTGGTAAAAGAGCGTCCGAAGCCACAGACATCGTATTATGGAATTTTGTTTTCAGATACAAAAGCGGACGTTGAGTATAAGCTTGGTTACCCTTCTCGTGTTGACGATGGAGATAGTGGATATTGGGCATTGGCCATAAATGTTAAGGATCTTGACCAAAAAGTAAAATTCGAAACTTATAATGGCTGGGAATACGATGTTCCTAGCAAGCCGGATGTCACATTAGATATTTCATTTCTGGAGACGGGACAGGTTGACAGCATTGCCTGTTATTCTGACGACAATTCTCCGGGGTCTTGCAGCGCAGTTTTGGGAATAAACATAAACGATACGGAGGATAATGTTGCTGCGACTTTAGGAAAGCCTACGTCTTCATATTTGGAGTATGATACAAAAACTTTGTTCTATCAAAGGCTGAATCTTATCGTCTTTCTCGACAAGCAACATGTGTATGGTCTAAAAATCTGTACACACTTCGATCACGACTAGCCTGTTCGATCTGAAGTAGATTTAGCAAACGTGTAAACGGTGGGCACTGGCCGAAAAGGCTGTTACCCAAGAGGTCTAATTTTGGCGGACTTAGAAATCGCCTCCAGCGCTTTTGTGTCTGAAGAGATGGATTGCTTCTATTAGCTCGCAATGACGAGGTTGGAGAAGGTGTCACGCGATTCATTGGGTCGGGTGGATTCGGGAGGGGGAGACGTGGGTTTTGTAGGGGTGATTGGGTGACTTCTGGGTTGCTTCGCTTCGCTCGCAATGACGAGTAAGAAGTCAGCGCCGTAAAATGTACTACTCAGCCGCCGCGGGGCGGGGGTGGGAGTGGAGGGCTTGGGAGACGGCTTGGGGGTTGCCGGCGATGGCGCGGAGGTAGGCGCGGGCGGTGGCGTCGGGTTCGGCGCGTTCTTGTTCCCAGTCACGCAGGGTGCCGAGGGGGATGTTGAACTCGGCCGCGAATTGTTCCTGAGTCATGTTGAGCGCGCGGCGGATGACCGTGACGCGGGGGCGGCGTTTGGCGTTTTTTAACTCCTCGGGCGTCATGGGCGGAGAGTCCCTCTCTGAGGGAGGGATATCAGCTTCGTTGGGCGTAATAGGCTGATCGTTCATGACGGTTTGCCTTTCGGGCGGAAATAATATGATAGCGTTGCGCGCGAATTGTGTATGTCACCACCAGCACGCTTCCCGACACGTCTAGGCCGGTGATGTTCCACCGCTCCTCACCCTCATAGTCGAAGCGGTCGTCAAGAACGTCTTCGGCGAATGGATCTTCAAACACCGCGCGGGCTTGGACAAAGGTGACGCCTTTGTGGTTGAGCGGATTGAGGGCGGCTTTCGGGTCATACCAGGAAAATCTGTCATCTTCCATGACTACGGTTTACCAGTACCTAAGTCAAGCTAAAATGAGGATGATTCAATTTGGCTGACATGGCGAGGGGCGAGAAGTTAGCCGGCGTGGACGATGTCGTGCCCTACGCGGGAGGCTAGGATGGTCATTTCGTGGAATTTTGAGGCGCGCTGGTCGGCGGCGTTGCCGGCCAAGGCGCGGGCGTACACGCCTTCGGCAATCGCGGCGCTGCGGAAGAGGGAGAAGCCTAGGTAGAAGGGCCAGTTTTCGATACCGGTCCGGTGGGTTTGCTGGCAGTAGAGGGCTAAAACTTCTTGCTCGGATTTCAGCCCGTGCGCCGCCAGGTCCGTGCCGGCGTAGCCGGCATAGGCAGGCCCCGCGTCCAGCGGCATGTGATACGGCATGCAGCAATACGCCAAATCCGCCAGCGGGTGCCCCAGCGTCGAAAGCTCCCAGTCCAGCACCGCGATAATCCTTGGCTCGGTCGGGTGAATCATCATGTTGCCGAGCCGAAAATCCCCATGCACGATGCTGGTGATCTGCTCCGCCGGAATATGCGATTCCAGCCACGAAATCAGCGCCGTCATCGCCGGCAAATCCTCCGTTTTGCTGGCTTCGTATTGCCGCTTCCAGCGGTCGATCTGCCGCGCAATATAATCCGTCGGCTTGCCGTAATCAGCCAACCCCAGCGCCGCAAACTCCGCGGCGTGCAGCGCGCCAATCGTCTGAAAAAGCTGCGCCTGAATCGCCCCGCGCTCCTCCGGCGTCAATTCAGACATCATGACGTCCGAAAACACCCGCCCCTCCAAAAAATCCATAACATAAAATTCGGTGCCGATAATCGAAACATCCGTGCAATAATGATGCATCTTCGCCACCGGAATAACGCCCTCCAGCGCCTTCTGTATCCGGTATTCCCGGTCAATCTGATGCGCCGAAGGCAGCAGCTTGCCGGGCGGTTTCTTCCGCAGCACATATTTTCGCCCCGGCGTCTCGATCAAAAACGTCGGGTTGGACTGCCCGCCCTGAAACTGCCGCAAGCGCGCCGGCTTTTCAAAACCCGCCACATGCGCCGCCAAATAGTCATAAAGCGGCGCCGTCTCAAACCGGTGCGCCGGCAGCGGCTCGATCAGCAGCGGGCTGGAGGACCGGGCCTCGCTCATGCGAACGGGCTGCCCGTGGTCGCGCCACCATCCACAATGATGGACTGCCCGGTAATATACGCCGCCGCCGGCATCGCCAGAAACGCGCCCACCGGCCCCAGATCGTCCACCTCCCCAATCCGCCCCAGCGGCGTATTGCGCAGCGTCGCCGCCAGCGTCGCCGGGTTCTCCCACAGCGCCTTGGCAAAATCCGTCCGCACCAGACCAGGCAAAATCGCGTTCACCCGTATATTCTTCGGCCCCCACTCCACCGCCAAATTCTTCACCAGCGCCACATCCGCCAGCTTGGAAATATTATACGCCGGTATCGCCGTATTGCCCCCCAGCGCGCCGATTGAGGAAATAATCGTGAAACTGCCGCCGCCCTGCCTGGCGATTTCCGGCAGCGCCATATTCGCCAGCCAAAGATTGGACTTGATGTTCACGGCCATAATCTTGTCCCAAGCCTCGTCACTCACCGTGGAGAGCGGCCCGTAATGCGGGTTGACCGCCACATTGGCCACCACCGCATCCAGCCGCCCAAAAGTCTCCAGCGTCACGCGCAGCAGCTCCTCCAGCTCCTCCTTCCGCCCGGTATTGCAGGTCAGCGCGATGGCCTTGCCCCCGTTGGCCAGAATCTGGTCCCGCACGCCCTCGCAAGGGCCAAGTTTGCGGGAGGAAATAACGACCGAAGCCCCGAACGAGGCCATGGACTCCGCAATGGCCCGGCCAATCCCGCGGGACGAACCGGTGACGATGGCGACCTTGCCTTCGAGGGAGAACATGTTTTTCATGGCGTTTCCTGGTCTGCTTGGCGTTACAATCAGGACGGCGGCGTAAGAGTCAAGCCAGGTAAGGGGAGGGAAGAAAGGAGCGCTTTTTAAAAAAAGCGCGCAAAAACTTTTGCGAGCTGCGGGCGTTGGGCCGGGGATTGCCTTTAAACGGCTCC
>PLFB01000151.1 GCA_003137135.1 Acetobacteraceae bacterium | reverse complement strand
GCCGATTAACGGCAATCCCGGTCAAAACGCCACCAGCTCGCAAAAGTTTTTTTGGTTACTTTTTTTACAAAAAAAGTAACTACTTTGCTAACGCTTCGGCGATTGTTCTAACGAATCCAGCCGGGTCTTCCGGTAAATCGCCTTCCTGCAGCTTCGCCAAATCCAGCAGCAGATTGGCCTCGCTTTCCAGCCCTTCCGTCCGCCCGGCCAGCGCCTTGATGAGGGGGTGGTCCGGGTTGATTTCCAGATTTGGCGCCGGGCCATAGACGGGCCGGCCGGCGCGGCGGAGCAGGCGCTGCATGGCCAGGTCCGGGCCGTGCGCGCCGGCCACCAGCAAGGCGGGGCTGCCGGAGAGGCGGGTGGAGGCGGTGACGTCCGAGACTTTGTCGCCGAGGGCTTTGACCAGGGCGGTGCAGAGGGCGGTGATGGTTTCGTCGGTTTCCGCTTTCGCAAAAATATCCCCGGCCTGGCTGGCGCTGACGAGTTTCTTGTCCTTGTAGGTGCCCAGGCGGCCCGGCCAGAACGCATCGATCGGGTCCGCCAGCAGCAGCACCTCGTAGCCTTTGGTGGCGAAGCCTTCGAGCTGGGGGGCGGATTTCAGGTGCGCCATGTCCGTGCCGGCGAGGTAATAGATCGCCTCCTGGCCTTCGGGCATGCGCGCGATATACTCATCCAGCGTGGTGGCGGCTTCCTTGGTCGAGACGAATTTGATCAGCCCGGCGACTTCGGCGGCGTGGCCGGTATCCTCGTAAATGCCTTCCTTCAGGACGGCGCCGAAATTTTCCTGAAAGCTTTTGAATTCGTCAGGCTCCTTGGCCTTGGACTTCAATTCCGAGAGCACGCGGTTGACCAGCGCCTTGCGGATTTTATCCAGCACCGGCGTGGTTTGCAGAATTTCGCGCGAGACGTTCAGTGGCAAATCCTCGGTGTCCACGATCCCGACCACAAAGCTCAGCCAGGGCGGCAGCAGCTTGGCGTCGTCGGTGATGAACATGCGTTTGACGTGCAGGCGGACTTTGGAGTCGCGGTTTTCCTCCACCACCATGAAGGGCTTCGAGGACGGGATGAACAGCAGCGCGGAAAACTCCAGCGTGCCTTCGGCGCGCCAGTGGATCGTGGCCCAGGGCTCGTCGAACATGTGGCCGAGATGGCGGTAGAATTCCGCATAGTCCTGCTTCGAGATATCCGCTTTCGGCTTGCGCCATAGCGCCTGGCCCTCGGTGACGGGGGAGAATTTGCCGTCCTTTTCGAGTTCGATGGGAATGGCGATATGGTCGGCCCATTTGCGGATGATGGTTTCAGCCCGGATCGGCTCCAGAAAGTCTTCGGCGTCCGGCTTCATGTGCAAGATGATGGTGGTGCCAGCTGCCTCGCGCTCCGCCGGCGTCAGGGTGAACTGGCCGCGGCCGGCGGAGGTCCAGGACCAGGCTTCGGGCGAGCCGATTTTCCGGGAGATCACCTCCACCTCGTCGGCCACCATGAAGGCGGAGTAGAAACCAACGCCGAACTGGCCGATCAGGCTCGGCCGGTCTTCCGGCTTGGTGCTGGCCAGGCTGGCGGTGAAGGCGGACGTGCCGGAGCGGGCGATGGTGCCCAGATGCTCGGCCAGTTCCTCCTTGCTCATGCCGGTGCCGTGATCGGAGATGGTGATGGTCTGCGCCAGCTTGTCCAGCGAGATTCTGATGGCCGGCGATTCCGGCAGCGCCGCGCTTTCGTCCGACAAGGCCAGAAAGCGCCGGCGGTCGGTGGCGTCGGCGGCGTTGGCGACGAGTTCGCGCAGGAAAATTTCACGGTCCGAGTAGAGCGAGTGGACCACCAGGTCGAGCAATCGCCCGACCTCGGCGCCGAATTCCCGGGTTTCGGGTGCGGTATTGGTTTCGGTCATGCAAGTATCTCCCTTGAGGCGGCAGTGAATTAGGCGCCGGAGCCGGTTTGTTCAAGAACAAGCGCAAGGTTGCTCATACACATCTATCAGCTTATCATGATAAGCATATATTCAGGAACCGGAACCCGTCATGACCGACGACACCACCACCCGCTGGACCGTTTCGGTCTCCAAAGACACCGACGTCGCTGTCCGCACATTCCTTGCCCAGCGTGGCATGAAGAAAGGCGATCTCTCAAAATTTATCGAGGAAGCTGTCAGATGGCGCGTACTCGACCAAACCATCGCCGAAGCGCGGGCCAAATTCGCCGACTTATCACCGGAAGCGCTTGACTCACTGATCGAGGAAGCGGTCACGGCGGCAAGCGGGGCCAACACCAAAAATACCGCGTAAAACATGCGCGTGGTGATCGACACCAACGTCCTCATCAGCGCGCTTCTATCCGCCACATCGCTGCCCGCCCATCTCATCCTGCTCTGGCGGGAGGGCCGGTTTGACCTTCTGACGTCAACGGCCCAGCTCGACGAGCTCATCCGGGTCACCCGCTATCCCAAAATCCGCGAGCGCCTCGCCCCTGCTTTAGCTGGCCGAATGATCAACGAGCTCCGGGACGTGGCGATCCTGATCCAAAATCCGGCCCACACGACAAGGTCACCGGACCCCGACGACAACAGTTTGCTGGGCATCGCCTGTACCGGGTCCGCGGACTTCCTGATTTCTGGTGACAAACGCGACCTTTTAGCTCTGAAGCTGTTTCAGGGGACCAAGATCGTCACCGTGCGGGATTTTCTGATTCTACACCGCCGGCTGCCCTAGCTCCCTCCCCCCGTTTAACATTTCCTGAAACCGTTCTAAACTCCCGCAAAACGAGGGAGCCAGAACGTGACCATCCTGACGCGCAAAAAATTTCTGACCGGCGCCGCCCTGTCGGCCGCCGCCATCATCTCTAGGCCGCCGGCGCGGGCGGCCGGCACCTATGTCATCAAGTTCGGCATCGACCTGGCGCCGGACCACCCCAGTACCCTGCACGCGATCGCCGCGGGCAAGGAGATCGAGGCGGCGACCAATGGCGCCGTGGTGGTGCGGGTGTTTCCCAGCAGCGAGCTGGGCAACGACACGCATATGCTCTCCGGCGTGCGGGCCGGCGCGATCCAGATGATGGCGATCGGCGATAATATTCTGGCGACGCTGGTGCCGAATGCGGCGATCGACAATATCGGCTTCGCCTTCAAGGACGGCCCGACCGCCTGGGCGGCGTTGGATGGCGATGTCGGCGCCCTGGTGCGCGCGGAAATCGAAAAGGCCGGTCTGCACCCGATGACGAAAATCTGGGACGAGGGTTTCCGGCAGACCACCACGCGCGCCAAGGTGATCAACACGCCGGATGACCTGGATGGCCTGAAGATGCGGGTGCCGCCCAGCCCGATTTCGCGCTCGCTGTTCCAGGATCTGGGTGCGGCGCCGGTGGTGCTGAACATCGCCGAGCTTTATACCGCGCTGCAGACCGGGGTGGTGGATGGGCAGGAAAACCCGCTCTCCAACATCCAGACGCAGAAATTTTACGAGGTGCAAAAATACTGCGCGCTGACCCGGCATATGTGGGTGGGCTACTGGCTGGTGACCAACGGCGCGTTCTGGGCGGCGCTGCCGCCGCAGTACCAAAAAATTGTCGGTGACGCGTTTGATAAGCAGGCCGATGCGCAGCGCACGGACAGCGAGAAGCTGAACGACTCGCTGCAGGCCAAGCTGGCCGGCGAAGGGTTGATTTTCAACACGCCCGATATCGCGCCGTTCCGCGCCAAGCTGGTGAGTTCCGGTTTTTATGCACAATGGAAGGGCACTTTTGGTCCGGACTACTGGTCGGCGCTTGAAAAATACACCGGCCCCCTCGCCTGACGCGCTGGCCGCGGCGGCCGTGGCGGCGCCGAACGGCTTTTTGCGGGCGCGCGGCCTGGCGGCCGCGGCGTTGGGGACGCTGGATGCCTGGACGGGCCTGGCGGCGGAATGTTTGGCCGCCTTCCTGGTGGTGGTGGAAATTTTTATTCTGCTGGCCGGCGTGATTTTTCGCTATGTCATCGACCATCCGCTGGTCTGGACCGATGAACTGGCGGAAATTTTGTTTTTGTGGCTGGTCAGCCTGGGCGCGGTGATCGCGCTGCGGCGCGGCGAGCATATGCGGATGACGTTTGTGGTCGGCAAACTGCCGGCCGGGGCGCAGAGCTTTTTGCAGCGCATCGCCGCTTTGGTGGTGCTGATTTTCATCGGCGTCATCATCGTGCCCGGCATTCCCTTTATGGTGCAGCAGCAGGCGATTACCACGCCGACGCTGCAAATCCCTGGTTCCTGGGAAATCGCGGGGGAGCTGGTGGCATTCGTCATGCTGTTCATTGCCGCGACAAACCAGTTTTTTACCGGCGCCAGCCTGCGCGAACTGGCCGGTGCGGTGGCGGTGGGTCTGATCATCGGCGGCGGTTTTTATTTTCTTGAGGGCTGGTTGCAAGACATCGGCAACGGGGCGCTGATTGTGTTTTTCGTCGGCATGGTCGCGGTGGCGATTTTCTGCGGCGTGCCGATCGCGTTTTCCTTCGGTATCGCCACCGCCGGCTACATGTATTTCACCAGCACGCCGACCAATCTGCTGCCGCTCTCCACCGTCATCAGCCAGATGGACCAGGGCATGTCCGCCATCGAGCTGCTGGCGGTGCCGATGTTCATCGTGCTGGGGCTGCTGCTGGAAATGACGGGGGTGGCGCGCGCGCTGATCAACGTGCTGAACGCGCTGGTGGGCCATAAGCGCGGCGGGCTGTCGTATTCGCTGATCGGCGCGATGTATCTGATTTCCGGGATTTCTGGCTCGAAGGCCGCGGACCAGGCGGCCATAGCGCCGGTGCTGCTGCCGGAAATGAAGCGGCGGGGGGCGCATCCGGGGGAACTGGTGGCGCAGCTCGCGTCTTCGGCGGCGATGTCGGAGACGATTCCGCCCAGCCTGGTGCTGATTATCGTCGCGGCGGTCACCGGCATTTCGACGCAGGCGCTGTTCACCGGCGGGCTGATTCCCGCCGGCGTCGCGGCGCTGGCGCTGGTCGCGCTGATTTTTGTGCGCTCCCGGCGGGACGTGCCGGTGGGCGAACCGACGCCTTGGAAGCAGACCGGGCGGCTCGCCGTGGTCGCGATCCCGGCGCTGATCCTCCCGGTGCTGATCCGCTACGCCGTGCTGGACGGCATTACGACCGCGACCGAAGTCGCCACCGTCGGCGTCGCCTATACCATTCTGGTCGGCCTGTTCATCTACCGGCAGTTCGACTGGCGGCGGGTTTTTCCGATTTTGACCGAAACCGCCGCCCTTTCGGGCGCGATATTGTTGATCATCGGTACGGCCTCGGTGATGGCCTGGGCGCTGACGCAGGCGGGATTTGCGCAGTCGCTGACCGACATGATGACCAGCCTGCCCGGCGGCAATTTCGGTTTTTTGGCGGTTTCGATCGTTTTGTTCATGATCCTGGGCAGCGTGCTGGAGGGTCTGCCGGCGATGGTTTTGTTTGGGCCGTTGCTGTTCCCGATCGCGCAGCAGCTCAACATCAATGTCGTGCAATACGCCATCATCGCCATTCTCGCGATGGGTGTGGGCCTGTTCTCGCCGCCCTTCGGCGTCGGTTTTTACCAGAGCTGCCTGATTGCCCGCACCAGCAGCGACCAGGCGCTGACGCGCATTTGGCCGTATATGGGCGCGCTGGTGCTGGCCCTCATTCTGGTTGCTGCGATCCCGTGGCTTTCGACCGGGTTTTTGCACTGAAGGAAGCAAGCAGCGCTTTTTGAAAAAAGCGCGCAAAAACTTTTACTTCCCCCGGGCTGTTGAGCGGCCACACTTTGGCCGCTCAACAGCCGGGGGAATCAGAAGTTTTTTTGGTTACCCCCGGGCGGGGCGCCTTTTTTTCAAAAAAAGTAGCTGCTTTCTTCCCTTCAATACATAAAACCCAGCGAAGGCCACAAGGTTGCCAGATCAGGCCGCATGCCCACGCAAAGTGTCATTCTCTTGCCGATCTCAAATGCCGGAGCGAACCGGCTGCGCGTTCTGCCGAGAAACAGGGTCGCGGCGCAGCTTGCGCCGGCGGGCCGTGTTGCGGAGTCGTCCCACGCTTCGCTGCCGTGCACATACAAAACATTCTGGGGCGTCTGGCCGCGCAGGGCCCAGAAGAAATATTGGTTGTGGCCGCTTAACGCGGCGGGCAGACCGTAGGCACGGCCATAAAGGTCGATGGCCGCTGCTTCGGCATAATCGTCCACGAGAATCGCCGTCCCCGTCCGCTCGGCGGGTGGTATGGCATCAAAGGCCTGCGCCACTTGCGCCACGAAGCCGTGCCAGCCGAACTGGAAGCCGAATGTCAGTGGCAGATCCGTCCGCTGCTCGAACCAGAATTGCCGCGGCGGCGCGATGTGCAGGCGCGCCTCGTAGGCCAGCAAGCCGGCCGGCGGCAGCAGCGGCAAGACAAGCGGCAACGATATGGCGGCGGATATAAGCCCCAGAGCGAGATACGCCGATTGAAGTTTTGCCGTAACGAAAATTCGTTCCAAAGCCACGCTGCCGATGGCAAAAGCGGCCGGAAACGCGCCGGCGGGATAATAATCCTTGCCGTGCAGCCAGAAATTCGCGAGCAGGACGGCAACGAAACCAATGGCCAGAAAGCGCGCTTGCGACAGCCGGCTTGTCAGGAACGGCGCGGTGGCGCCGGCGATCCAGACCGGCAACAATACGATGTTCATCCCGAAGGCCAGCCGGCCGGCGTAATCGAATGGACTCAAAACGATGTTTTTGGATCGACTGGCTTTGACCAGATCGAGAAACGGCATGCCGTGCTGGGCTTGCCAAATGAGTGAGGGTGCCGCCAGGACGCAGGCAATGAGGAGCCCGGCCCAGAACGGCGGGCACAAAAAGCTGCGGCGTTCACGGGTCAGCAGCAGACCGAGCGCCAGCGCCGCCAGCCACAACACGATACCATATTTCGTCTCCAGAGAGAGGCCCGCGACAATGCCCGCCCACAGCAGCGCGCGCATCTCACCGCGATAGACGGCGCGCGCCACCAGGTAGGCGAACGCCGTCCACGCCAGCGGTTCAAACGTCGAGGTGCTGAGAACGGCGGAGAGACCCGCGAGCATCGGTGCGCCGGCGGCGGCGAGCCCGGCAAGCCAGGCCGCCGGATTGCCGCCGCCGAGCAGCCGGACCAGCGCGATCGTCAGCCATACCAATCCGGCGGCCGCCGCCACCGCCGGCAGACGAACGAACCAGGTTTGTGGGTCTATCGCATACAGCCCGGCACTCAGGAGCGGGACCAGCGGCGGCTGATCCGCGTAGCCGAAGGCCGGGTGTTGACCGCATACGATAAAATACAGCTCGTCGCCGAAAAAATCATAGTAGGGTGAGCAGAGAAGGTGAATGAAGGCTGTCACCGCGGTCATAATCACCGCCACGCGATCAACCGCCGTCATGTGAGGAAAGACCCCCCTTAACCGGCGGGCGTCAGCGTAATGTAAGCCCGTCAATGCTCCTCCGCTCATAGCGGTCTGCTCCGCCTTTGGCACTAAAGGCCCGCGGCCTGGAATGATCAAATTGTTGAAAGGCTGTTCAATTTAGTAAGCTTGCCTTGGGCCCGAACGGTCCATCACCAAGGCCGCCTCAAGCGCCAGGCCAAAAATCCTCATTCACCATCTGATCAAAATCCCACGGCGCCAACGCCGGAAAGCTTTCGGTCGCCAGCCCTGTTTCCTTCCCCGCCTCAATCCGGGCAATCCGGTAGGCCTGCGCTGTCGCATCCGGCATCACGGCCTTCAGGCTCGGATTATCGCCGAGATGCGTCTCCAGCGAAATCCGCTGCACCTGAATGCTCGCCCGCCAAGACGCGCCACGCAGCCCCGGCTGATACTGCCACTTCAATAGATCCAGCAGCAGCACGGTCAGCCGGCTCACCAGCTCGCGCTTCTCGCTGCGCCCCATGCTCTCGATCTCCTCGGCGATATTGGCGATGTCAGCGTCCGACAGCCGCCCCTCCCGCAGCAGGGCCGCCTGCTCGCTGGTCCAGGCATAAAAATCGCGGTCATAGAGGCTGGAGTTGCTCATGAGGGGAAACGTACTCCTTTTTTGCGATGTCCCAAAACAAGAAGTTTATCCGCAGATTACGCAGATTTACGCAGATTAAGAAAAATCCTAATCTGCGTAAATCTGCGTAATCTGCGGATAAATCTTTCTTTCTTCGCCCGCTCGCGCCTTTGGAATCGGGCCCCCCACCGGCGAGCGCGATCAGCCTCAGACGGAGGATCGGTAGTCAATGTTCTAAAGCCTTTCTGCGGATCGCTTCGGATGCGGCAGATCAGTCTGCGGGAAGACGAGCCTTTGGTACTCCAAACTCGCCGCGCAAAATTCAAAAGCAAAGCTCGATTCAGGCGCGCGGCTTTCAGATCGTTGATGACTTGCGCGTGTTCGACCTGCGTCAGGCGGGCCAGTGCTTTGACTTCAATGATAACAGCGTTGAAACAAATAGAATCGGCCCGGTAAGAAGCCCCTAAGGCCTCTCCACGATAGAAAATCGGCAAAGCCGGCTCCCGCACATGCGGGATGCCTAAAAGATTCAGTTCCATGGCCAAAGCCTCCTGGTAAACCGCTTTTAGAAACCCGTACCCAGGCGCACGATGCACGGCCATCGCGGCGCCGATGACGGCGTAACTCTCAGGATCGCGTTCCTCCGCGGTCATTCGCAAACGCTAAAGCTTGTTTCATACTCGTTCAAGTTGCTGGGCGGAGGGGTGAGGAAGCCCCGCTTGCATTGCAAAGGGAAGGGGGCAAATGTAGCCCCATGTCTGGATTCTCGCCGCGGGTCAAAGCCGTTCTCGGCCCCACCAATACCGGCAAGACGCATCTGGCCATCGAGCGGCTGCTTGGGCATTCATCCGGTATCATCGGGTTTCCGCTGCGGCTGCTGGCGCGGGAAAATTATGACCGGATGGTGCTCCGCAAAGGCATCCGCAACGTCGCGCTGATTACCGGCGAGGAAAAGATTGTCCCGCCGGATGCCAAATATTTTGCCTGCACCGTCGAGGCCATGCCGCTCGACCGGAAAGTCGAATTTTTGGCCGTGGACGAAATCCAGCTCTGCGCCGACCCCGACCGGGGGCACATTTTCACCGATCGCCTCCTGCACGCCCGCGGCATGGTCGAAACCATGTTTTTGGGCGCCGAAACCATCCGCAAACTCATAAGGCGCCTCGTTCCGGACGCCGAAATCGAAACCCGCCCCCGCCTGTCCGAGCTCACCTATGCCGGTCCCGTCAAACTCTCGCGGCTGCCGCCGCGCTCGGCCATCGTCGCCTTCAGCGGCGCGGAAGTCTATGCCATCGCCGAAGCTGTGCGCCGCCGCCGCGGTGGCTGCGCCGTCGTCATGGGCCGCCTGTCGCCGCGCACCCGCAACGCCCAGGTCGCCCTCTACCAGGCCAAGGAAGTCGATTTTTTGGTCGCCACCGACGCCATCGGCATGGGCCTGAACATGGACGTGGACCACGTCGCCTTCGCCGGCCTCGCCAAATTCGACGGCCACCGCCCCCGGCCCCTGCTGGCCACCGAAATCGCGCAGATCGCCGGCCGCGCCGGCCGCGGCATGCGCGACGGCACGTTTGGCGTCACCGCCGACTGCCCGCCGCTGCCCGACGAACTCGTCACGGCCGTCGAAACCCACGCCTTCGAACCCCTCGAACAGCTCTGCTGGCGCAATTCAGACCTGGATTTTTCCGGCATCGACCACCTCCTCGCGAGCCTGATCGAACCACCGCCCGTTCCGGCATTAACGCGCGGCCAGGACGCCACCGACGTCATGACGCTGGCCGCCCTCAGCCTGGATCCCGAAATCCGCGCCGCGGCAGCCGGCCGCGCCGCCACGCGCCTGCTTTGGGACGCCTGCCAGATCCCCGATTTCCGCAAACTCGCCAACGACTGGCACGCCAAACTCTGTACCAAAGTGTTCCTCTACCTGCGGCACGACAAGGTCCTCCCGGTGGACTGGATCGCCACCCAGTTCGAAGGCCTGGACAAAACCGAGGGCGATATCGACACCCTCATGCAGCGTCTGGCAGACGTGCGCGTCTGGGCGTATATTGCCGCCCGCGCGGACTGGCTGCGCGACGCCACCCCCTGGCAAAACCGCGCCCGGGACATCGAGGACAAATTATCTGACACATTGCACGAAAAACTCATGGCCCGCTTCGTTGATAAAAGGGCCGCGCATTTGACCCGCCGGCTCGAAGCGGGCGAGACGGATGACCTGCTGTCGGTGGTGTCCGCGCGCGGCGTCGTGCTGGTGGAAGGCCACGAAGTCGGCCGCATCGAAGGTTTTACCTTCCACCCGGACCCCGCCACCCAGGGCCAGGAGAAAAAGCTCGTCCTGCGCGCCGCGCGCCGCGCGCTGGGGCAGGAAATGCCCCGTAGAATCCTGCGCGCCGAAACCGCGGCGGATACCGCCTTCACGATCCAGCCGAATCACAAAATCATCTGGGAAGGCGCCGAAATCGCCCGCCTTAAACGCGGCACCAGCCTCCTGCGCCCGGTCGTGGACATCAATTACAGCGAATTTCTGGACGGCGCCGCGCGCGAGCGGCTGCGGCTGCGCCTCACCAACTTCGTCAACGCCGAAATCGACACCAAACTCGAAGTTTTGGTCAAAGCCCTGGCCAGCCCCGCGCCCGAACTGCGCGGCCTCATCCACCGCCTTGGTGAAGGCCTCGGCATCCTGCCCGGCGAGGAAGTGCCGCACGCGCTGCGCCCGCTCTGCAAGGCCGCCGGCATCACCGCCGGGCGCTTCGCGCTGTTCATGCCGGCTTTGCTGAAACCGAAACCCGCCGCGCTGCGCGCGCTGCTCTGGGCGCTCTGGTTTGGCCAGGAAACGCCCACTCTGCCCGATGCCGGTCGCGTCTCCGCCGAACCTCCCGCGGCCTGGCCGGATGGCCTCGCGCTCATGCTCGGCTGGGTCGTCGCCGGCCCCGTCATGATCCGGCTGGACGTCGCCGAACGCGTCGGCGGCGAACTGCACTATCTCATCCGCAAGCACCCCGTCATCCTGCCGGACAATCTTTGCTCCCGCATGTCGCTCAAGCCCGACCAGCTCTCCACCGCCCTGAACGCCCTGGGCCTGCGCGTCATCCCGGCTGCTACCCTCGGCGACAAATTTTTCGGGCCGCCCGCGCCGCCCATGCTGGCCCGCCGCAAAGGCCCCCCAGCCGCCAAACCCGCCCGTGCCCCGGAACCCCCGCCGGCACCCCCACCAACCGACAGCCCCTTCGCCGCGCTGGCGGCGCT
>PLFB01000128.1 GCA_003137135.1 Acetobacteraceae bacterium | reverse complement strand
GAGGTCCTGCACCGCCGGTTCTCCCGCCTGCTGGCGGAAGATGCGGATGGTGCCGCCGAAAAAACCCGGCCCGATCTGGTGCTGATCGACGGCGGCGCCGGCCAGCTCTCCGCCGCCGCCGGCGTGATGGCCGATCTCGGCCTGGATGAAATCCCCCTGGTGGCCATCGCCAAGGGCCCCGACCGGGACGCCGGGCGCGAATGGTTTTACACGCCGGGCAAGGAACCTTTCCAACTGCCGCCGCGTGACCCAACACTTTATTTCCTGCAGCGCCTGCGTGACGAGGCGCACCGATTCGCCATCACCACCCACCGCGCCGGCCGCACCAAAACCATGGTGGTCAGCGAGCTCGACGAAGTGCCCGGCATCGGCGCCGCGCGCAAAAAAGCCCTGCTGAACCATTTCGGCTCGGCGCGCGGCGTCAAAAACGCCGGCCTGCGGGACCTGGAGGCCGTGGCCGGCATCAACCGGGCCACCGCGCGCGCGGTCTATGCGTTTTTCCATCCGGGCGTGAAGCTGGAAGACGCCTGATGCTGCACTGCAAAAACTAAAAAAACCGTAATGGCGGCGTAAAACCCAGAGTTTCCAAAATGCACGCTTGACGCGGCAGCCGATTGCACGAACAATGTTATCGTTGCGATTAAGCCATACTTAAGAAAGCCTTTAAAAAAATTTTCGCGGGAGAAAAACAGCTTGGCTGACCGGCAACAATGAAGCTCCGGGGCGCGATCGGGGAAGCGCTGCAACCTTCCCCTAACCATGTCACTTTGACGGCGATGTGAGGGAAGATCTGCTTGTCACAGACGGATCGATCAAACGGCTTGGACGGATTCCAGGCGGCTAACATCGCCGCCGAGGCGGGTCGGCTCTGCTCCGTGGTGTACCGCAGCCGCGCCGTCAGCGCGCTCTCTGATTTCGACCTCTACCGCCTGGTCCAGGTCGCCCAGGCGCGCAACGCCACCGAGTCGATCACCGGGCTGATGCTCTACGACGACGGCAGGTTCTACCAGTGGCTGGAAGGCCCGGTGGAAAGTGTCGCCCGCATCATGCGCCTCATCCGGTCGGACCGCCGCCACACCGACATCGAAATTCTCAGCGACAAACCTACCGCCGTCCGTCAATTCGGGGATTGGAAAATGCGCCTGGCGACCCGCGGCGTCCGCTCCATCCATTCCGGCCACAACGTCGTGGTGCCCTCCTCTCTGGAACTGGAGGATATCCGCGCCCATCCGGAGCACGCGCCAGCGGTGCTGGCGGGCTTCTCCAGCATCGTCGGCACGCCGCCGGTGCTGGAACCGCTCTCAAACGGCCCGCTCAAAGGCCCGGCCGGGGCGCTGCTGAAGGACATCATCGTCACCGCCGTGCTGCCGGAAATGGTGGCCAGGCGCGCCGCCGTGGAACGCACAACCCCCTGGCCGATCGACCAGCGCGCCCGCGCCTTGGCGGACCTGCTGGTCGGCGCCGATAACAGCGCCGCGCTGGAACTGCTGCACACCCTGCAGGATAGCGAGGGCGCCATCCGCCACCTGTACGAAACCCTGCTGGAACCCACCGCCCGGCGCCTCGGCGATCTGTGGGGTGCCGATCTGTGCAGCGAACTCGACGTCAGCCTCGGCCTCGGCCACCTGCAGCGCGCCATCCGCGTGCTGAACGAGGAAGTCCTGCAGCCCACCATCCCCAAGGGCGTGTACCTGCCCGCCGTGCTCATCGTGCCGGAACCCGGCGAAGTCCACATGCTCAGCTCGGTGCTGGATTCCGACGCGCTGCAAAACGCCGGCTGGGACCCGCTGATGGAATTCCCGGACAGCGACGAAGCCCTGCAGGACCTGATGGCCGATAGCTGGTTCGACGCGCTGGACCTCTCGCTCAGCCCCTCCTTCCGCCGCGAAGCCTGGCTGCCAAGGGTCACCAAAACCATCGCCCTGGCCCGCCACGCCTCCCGCAACCCCGCTTTGGTCGTCGTCGTCGGCGGCCGCATCTTCGCCGAAGACTCCCACGCCGGCGCCCAAGTCGGCGCCGACGCCTTCACCCCCACCGCGCTCGCAACCGGCAAAGTCATCGAAAAGGGTATCGCCGCGAGGACGCGCAAGTAAGCCAGCAGCGCTTTTTGAAAAAAGCGCGCAAAAACTTTTGCGCCGCTTCGCGCGTCGCTGGCACCGCCATCGCCACACCTCGCCAATAGCCGTCCCCGTCATTGCGAGCCTCCGCGGCGCGGCGAAGCGAAGCAATCCAGCTTTTCAAAGGCAACGGCAACGAAAAAACCCCAAGGAAAACGCCGGCAGAATTAACTACCCCCCGCCACCCGGCCCAATCCGATCCCGCACCACAAACCCCTTCGCCGCCTCCGGAAAAATCGGTATCTCCGCTTGCGCCGCCCCGGCCCTACCCGCCACCCCCGACCAAACACAAAGCGGCTCCCCGGCTTTCGCCGAAAGCGGAAGCCAAACCGGCTTATAGCACGCCACAATCCGATACCCAGCCGGAATATCCCGCTCGTTCGCAACCGCCGCGATATAACCCGGTACGGCGCCTGAAAGGTTCTCCAAATCCGCCAGCCTTGTTCTGGAATCAAACAGAATATCCAACGGCAAAAAATCATTCAGCCACGGCCCCGTGGCAACCAGCGCGGGATGCGCCGCGGCCACCCGTTCAAACGCCGCAAACGACCCCGTCTCGAAATTCAACCAGAAATAAAGCCAAGGGCTGCATAACGGCCCGGCGATCACCGCGGCGGCCAGCAAATTCCAGCGCCGCCCCCGACCCGCCAGCACGCCGGCCAACCCAACCCCCGCCAACGGTACCGCAATCGCGATGGCTGGAAAGATAAACCGGTACTCCTTATGCGCCACCAACGCATGCGAAACGAGAATCACGAGCACCACCAGCCCCGGCACCGGCAGTTTCCGCGCGCCGCGCCAGACCAAGACCACCATGAGCGGCAACGCCCACAACCAGTCCAGCAGCAAAATCGCGACATAGAATCCCGGCGGGCTGGTGCCGAGCATCTCGGACACGCGCAAATGCGCGTTGATAAAAATATTGAGCCAAAAGCTCCGGAACGGCTCGCCCCAGGCATACCAATCCAGCAGCCCCGCCGCCGCCAGCGGCACCGCCCCGGCCGCCAACGCCACCAGCCACCGCCGCGCATCCCGCCCGCACAACGCCGCCCCCGCCACCGCCACCGCCGGCACCAGTTGCTCCCGAAACACGACCGTCAGCCCGAGCAAAAACGCCGCGTCCGCAATCGCGCGCCCCTGCCCAGCCCCGCCCGCGCGGGAAATCAGATACAACGCCGGAACAAAACAATCCGCCGCGAACACCTCCTCCAGCGGATGCGGCGCGAACAGCCACAAATCCGGAAACACCGCCGCAAAAATGCCTGCGGTCCAGGCCCCCCGCCCGCCATAAAAATCCCCGCCCCACCTGGTGGCGCTCCAGACGATCGAAAGCGAAGCCGCGCACAGCAGCACGCGAATCAAAATCAGCCCCGCCAGCGGATTCGCCCAGACCCAATGCGCCGCCTCCATCGGCGCCGCCAGCAGCAGCGGAATCAGCCAGTTGCGCAGCCCGATCTGATATTCCCACGGCACATAACCCTGCCCAAAAACCAGCCGATGCGCCTGCTCCAAATACTGAAAAACCTCGTCCCGCGCGATGATGTTCGGAAACGCGAGCGCCACAGCGGCACGCAGCGCTAGGGCGGGGAAGGCCAGCCTGAGAAAAACACTGTTGGCGTCGCCCGCAACAAAGGAAGTAGCGCTTTTTTGAAAAAAAGCGCTTCTTACTTACTTTCCTGCAGCTCCCGCGGCGCCCGCCGCGGCACGATCAGTTTCATTTTCGCCGTTTGCACCGCTTTTCCGTCCTGGTTCATGGTATTGATCAGCAGCAGCACCATCCCCCGATCGGGCTTCGAGCGCGACGGCGTGATTTCCAGAATTTCGTATTCCCCGTGCAGCGTATCGCCCGGCCTGGTCGGCAGCGGCCAGTTGATCTCCCCGCCGCCGCCGATAATCCCGCCGGCGAATTTGGGCCCAGACGTCACGTTGAGCCGCATGGACAACGCCGCGGTATGCCAGCCGCTGGCGGCCAGCCCGCCAAAAATGCTCGCCTTCGCCGCCTCGTGATTCAGATGGAACGGCTGCGGATCGAATTGTTCGGCGAACGCCAGAATATCCGCCTCGGTAATCCGCTCCGCCTCCGAAGTGAATTTTTGGCCGACATGCAGGTCTTCCAGATACAGCAGCTCACTCATGAAACCTTCCTTTTCTCAAGCGCCGACCAGCCAAATTTCAAAAGCGGCCCGGCCGCGACGGCAAATTCGGTGATCACATCCACCAGGCCGGGTCCCCGCATGTCCTGCATGGCAAGCGGCCGCCGCACCACCCAGGATTTCAGCTTCAGCGCCTCCGCGATCTCGGCATTTTCCGCCAAAAACCCCTTCGGCGGCTTGGCCAGCGCATCATCGCGTGACAAATCCAGATTTTTGGTGGCTCTCTTCCACCCCGCGAAATCCCGCACGATCATCTCCCGCATCGCCTGCAGCGCCGGCGGCTCCGGCCGGTAAAACCCCGCCGCCGTAAAACAGTCTTCCGCCCCGACATGGATGTACAAAACCCCCGGCGACATTTTGCCGCCGTCGCGCGTCATCGCGGCTCCCGCATTGGTTTTGTAGGGGCTCTTGTCGTTGGAAAACCGCACGTCCCGGTTCAGCCGGAAAATCGCCCGCTTCGGATCGCCGGCGAAATGCAACCCCCGCGTGCCAAGCCTGGCCGCCACATCCACCACCAGAGACGCCATTGGCGCCCTTACCTGGTTTTCGTAAACCTCCCGGTTCGCCTCAAACCACGCCTTGCTCTGGTTCTCCGCCAGCCCGCGAAAAAAGCTGAAAGCGGCGGGCGAAAACCCGGCGAACGGCGGCGGCGCAAAATCGTCGGTCAATCTGGCCTGGGATCGATTCATCTCACCCAAACTTTTGCACGCCGATACAAGCCGGGCAACGCCGCCGCCGCGCGCCGGGAAAATCGCCGCGCAGCACGGCGCGACGCCTTGCAGCGGCCGCCGCAAAGCCAAACATATCGGTCATGACGACACTGAACCGGACCAAGGGCGCCCTGATCTTCCCCGACTACACAAACGCCGAGCGGGCGGCGGATCGCGCGATCCATTTCGTTGGCGTCCCCTTGGGCGTCATTGCCGGCGTGGTCCTTCTCATCGCCGCCGCCCTGCATGGCGGCGCCACCCTCACCGCGACCATCGCAATCTACGTCATCGGCCTCATCGGCATGCTGGTCGCCTCCGCCGCCTACCAACTCACCCCGTCCAGCCTCAAAAAAGAACGTCTGCGCCGCGTCGATCGGGCAATGATTTTCGTCATGATCGCCGGCACCTACACCCCCTTCGCCGCCAACGTCCTGTTCGGCCGCGGCGGCATCTGGCTGTGCGTCACGCTATGGACGCTGGCCGCGGTCGGCATTTACATCACGCTCAAATACCCCAGGCAATTCGAACGCGCGATGATGGGCCTCTACCTCGCGATGGGCTGGATGCTCGTCGTGCTTCTGCACTACGCCTTCACGCTCCTGCTGCCGGTCAGCCTGGCGCTGCTGCTGGCCGGCGGCATCGCCTACACCGTCGGCGCCGTCATCAACTCCATCCCGCGCCTGAAATTCCACAACCCCATCTGGCACGGCCTGATCCTGATCGCGGCGTCCTGCCAGTACGAGGCGATCTGGCTGCAGCTTTTAGGCAAGTAAGAAGTTACTTTTTTTGAAAAAAAAGTAACCAAAAAANNGGAGGCGATTAATGGCACTCCCGGCCCCCACACCCCCCAGGAGCAAAAGTTTTTTGCGCCGCACCCGCGGAGGGGCTTTTTTTCAAAAAAGCGCTTCTTGCTTCGGCTCATTGCGCCGAGGCCACGGCGCGGGTAGTTTGCACAAATCATGAGCAGTCGGTTGCCTCCTCTTATTCATCCCGTCACCATTGGCTCTGGCCCTCGGGCGGTTGTATTGGAGGATCCGGTCATTCTGGCGCCGCTATCCGGCGTCACGGACCTGCCGTTCCGCGCGCTGGCCAAGGCGCAGGGCGCGCCGCTGGTGGTGTCGGAGATGATCGCCTCCTGGGCGATGGTGCGGGAGAATCGCAACACCATGCGCATGGCGGAGGTGGTGGCCGGCGGCGGCCCGTCCTCGGTGCAACTGGCCGGCTGCGAGCCGGCGGCGAT
>PLFB01000202.1 GCA_003137135.1 Acetobacteraceae bacterium | reverse complement strand
GAATTGTCTTGATATATCAGCGGTTTTTTAAGTTGGCCTTCGAGCCGGCTGTTGCGTTCTCAACAGTTGCCGATTTTTCTGTTGGATTTGCAGCAGAGGCGAAGGAAAGTTGGGTTTTGCGACGAAAAGCTTCTCCCACTCTGTATTCAATCCGGCGTCCACACCGCGTCCCGTACTGAAATCGGNNCGCTTGAACATGATTTCCAACGTCGGAACATCGATGCCCATTTTTGGCGAAAGTGCGCGCGCCGTCTCCAGCGCCTGCGCGCCCAGCAGCCGGCCGATCCGCCGCAGTTCTTCATGCGACAGGCTGATGATGTCCTGGTGTGCTGCCGCAAAATCGCGCCGCGCGATATGAAATTCATGGTTCAACACCAGGCCCCTGCCGTCGAAAAGCACCCGCACTTCGCGGCTGCGCTGGGCGATGGTCAGCAGCGGGTCCCATAGCGCCCAGGCATCGGCCTGGCCGCTGGCCAGCAGCAGCCGCGATTCCTGCGGCGGCGCGTTGATGAGGTCCAGATCATGCAGCCCCAGCCCATGCGCTTCCAGAACGCGCACGACCAGGTAATGCACATTGGACCATTCATTGAACACCAGCTTTTTGCCGCGCAAAGCCGGGACATCGCGAATCCGGCTGGCGCGCGGCACCACCACCGCAACATTCTGCGGCGCCGGCGGCTCATAGGCCGTATAAACCAATGGCGCGCCGTTGGCCTGCGCGTAGATCGGCGGCACGTCGCCGGTGGCGCCCATATCCACCTCGCCGGCCTGCAGCGCGGCGAGCAATTGCGGCCCAGCGGGAAAGGCGATCCAACGGATCGCGGTGCCGGCTGCGGCCAGCCGGCTTTCGAATGTTCCATGCGCCTTCAGGATATTCAGCATCCCAAATGTCTGGTAGCCGATGCGCACTTCCCGCAGCCCGGCGGCGCGGGCCGGCTGTGGGGCGGGAGCGACGCCGTTCATGCGCCGCCGGGCCGGAATCACACCCAGATGGCCGAGTTGCGTGCGCAACGTATTACGGCTGACACCTAGCGACTGCGCGGCCCGCACCTGGTTGTCCTGCGCCAGGTCGAACGCCGTCTGCACCAGGGTTTTCGACACGCGCTGGAATAATTGCGGCTCTTTATCCTGGATATATGTCTCAAACAAAACCCGTAGCCTTTGCTCCAGCGTTTCGGCCGGTCCGTCCGCCGCCGCCGGCGCCGCGATCCGCAGATCGGCGGTGTCTATCACCTCGCCTTGCGCCAGCAGCACCGCGTTATGGATCACATTTTCCAGCTCCCGGACGTTGCCGGGCCAGTGATACTGCGCCAGCCGCGCCATCGCCGCCGGCGCGATCCGCAGATGCGGCCGGCCCAGCCGCTCGCTGTAAAATTTCAAAAAATGCTGCACCAGGGCCGGCAGCCCCGCGCCACGTTCGCGCAAAGGCGGTAAAATCACGGTCGCGACGTTCAGCCGGAAGTACAAATCCTCGCGGAACCGCTTCGCCGCGATCGCGGCGTGCAGATCGACATTCGTCGCCGCGATCACCCGCACATCGATCGGCACCGCGGCGCGCGAGCCGAGCCGCGTGACCTCGCGCTCCTGCAGCACCCGTAGCAATTTCACCTGCAGGTGCAACGGCAGATCACCGATCTCATCGAGCAGCAGCGTGCCGCCCGACGCCGCCTCGAACCAGCCGCGCTCGGCGCGAATGGCGCCGGTGAACGCGCCTTTCTCGTGCCCGAACAACTCGGCCTCCGCCAGCGTGTCGCTCAGCGCGCCACAGTTCACCGCCAGGAACGGCCCGGCCCGGCGCCGGCTGTGAGCATGCACGTAGCGCGCCGCCATTTCCTTGCCGGTACCGGTCTCGCCGATGATCAGCAGCGTCGCCTCGGTAGGCGCCAGCCGGTCCAGCATGTCGCGCACCAGCGCCGAAGCCGGGTCCGCAAAGATCGCGGGCGGCGCCTCCGTGGCGGGAATGTTCAAGTGCCGGATTTCCATGTCTGATAAAACCTATCGAATTTATAGAGAGATCGGGTGACAGTTTTGCGCTATAACCGTTTTCTGTCGATCCGTCATGTTGCAGTTGCAGCATATCTGGCAATCGGGTGAATGAGGTGCAGGACAGAAAGCAGTTACTTTTTTGAAAAAAAGTAACCAAAAAACTTTTGTTAAATGAGTCACAGGGGCTGCAAGCTCCCAGACTCATGTAATCAAGAGTTTTTTTGGTTCTTTTTTTGCAAAAAAAGAACTTCTTTCTTACCTCTATTCATTGCCGCGCCCCTGGCACGAACCCTGCAACATGGCTCCGGTCAGCACGGCGAACCGGAGATGATGAATGAACAAACTGATGAATCCCGACGGCCAGATGAACGTGCTGTGGTTTCTGCCCACCCATGGCGATGGCCACTACCTCGGCACCTCCCGCGGCGGCCGCCCGGTGGACCTGGCCTACCTCACCCAGATCGCTCAGGCCGCGGATTCGCTCGGCTATTACGGCGTCCTTATCCCGACCGGCAAAAGCTGCGAGGATTCCTGGCTGGTCGCCGCCGCGCTGGCGCCGGTGACCAAGGATCTGCGCTATCTGGTCGCCTTCCGCCCCGGCCTGCAGCCCCCTACCCTGGCCGCCCGCATGGCCGCCACGCTGGACCGGCTCTCCCATGGCCGCGTCCTGATCAACGTGGTCACCGGCGGCGACCCGGTGGAAAACCGCGGCGACGGCATTTTCCTGGACCATGCCGCCCGCTACCAGGTCACCCGCGAATTCCTGGACATCTACAGCCGCCTCATCCGCAATGAGATTGTCGATTACCAGGGCCAGCACCTCCAGGTCGAAGGCGCACAACTCCTGTTTCCCACCGTCCAGCCAGGCGGCCCGCCGCTGTACTTCGGCGGCTCTTCGCCGGAGGCGATCGAGGTCGCCGCCCACCAGATCGACAAATATCTCACCTGGGGTGAGCCGCCGGCGATGGTGGCCGAAAAAATCGCGGTGGTCCGCGCCGCCGCCGCCGCTGCCGGCCGGCGCCTGAGCTTCGGCATCCGGCTGCACGTCATCGTCCGCGAAACCGCCGCCGAGGCCTGGGCCGCCGCCGACCGCCTGATCAGCCATCTGGACGACGATACGATCGCCGCCGCCCAAAAAATCTTCTCCCGGATGGATTCCAGCGGCCAGCAACGCATGAGCGCCCTGCACCAGGGCCGCCGGGACCAGTTGGAGGTCAGCCCCAATCTCTGGGCCGGCGTCGGCCTGGTCCGCGGCGGCGCCGGCACGGCGCTGGTCGGGGACCCGGAGCAGGTCGCCGCCCGCATGCGCGAATACCAGGCGCTGGGCATCGACAGTTTTATTCTCTCCGGCTACCCGCATCTGGAAGAAGCCTACCGGTTCGCCGAATTGGTGATGCCGCTTTTGCCGCTTGGTCATGGCCATGCGCGCCTGAGCATCCGCGGCAACAACACCGGCCCGTTCGGCGAAACCATCGCCGGCGATCTGCGGCCGTCCGCCGCCCGGCCGCAGGCCGCGCACTCATGAAGCCGATTCCGCCACCGCGCGTGGCCGTCATCGGCGGCGGCTTTTCAGGCGCGTTTTTCGCGGCCCAGCTTGCAAAATACAGCCAGCACCCGCTTATCATCACGGTCATCGAGCCGCGCGCGGCAATTGGCGGCGGCGTCGCCTATTCCACACCGGACCCGGCGCACCGCATCAACGTACCCGCGAGCCGCATGACGCTGTTTCCGGAAACGCCCACCGATTTCGATGACTGGTTCCGCCGCGGCGGCGGGCTGGAGACCGATCCGGAGGCGCTCTGGACCGACGGCGCCGTCTATCCGCGCCGCGCCGCCTTCGCCCGGTATGTCAAGCAAATCCTCGAGCGCCGCCGCCATGAACACCCCGATGTGACCATCGAGCATGTACGGGACGCGGCGACCGCGGTTGAACCGGCCGGCGCCACCGGATGGCGCATTTATCTCGCCCAGGGCGGCCACCTCGAAGCCGACATCACTGTGCTTGCCACCAGCCACCCCCCGCCGGGCATGCCCGCCCTCATCGCCCGGAATCTGGCAGACGATCCCGGTGTCATCGCCAACCCATGGCGGCCGGATGCGTTGGACCAGGTCGCGCCGGATGACGATGTCCTGATCATCGGCACCGGCCTGACGATGGCCGATGTGGTTGCCTCGCTTACCCACCGCGGCCATCGAGGCGCCATCACCGCCTTCTCCCGCCGCGGCCTGCTCCCCCGCGGCCACGCAAAAACCCCGGTCCCCGCGCCCTTCGCCTGGTACGCCAGTCACCAGCCGCCACCCGGCCTGCTGGCGCTGCTGCGGCAAGTCCGCCGGCAGATTGCCGAGACCAACCTGCCCTGGCAGTCCGTCTTCGACGACGTACGCGCCAACGGCCAGGCCCTTTGGCGACAGCTCGGGCCCGCCGACCGGCGCCGCTTTCTGCGGCATCTGCGAGTTTACTGGGATTCGCACCGCTACCGTATCGCGCCGCAGATCGAAAAAATCCTGGCCGACAAGCAACACGATCAGTCTCTTCGGGTCCTGGCCGCTTCCCTGGTCTCCGCGCGCCGCGAGGGCGAGAAGATCGGCATCGTGGTGAAGCCGCGACGGGCACCCTCGGATCAGTCGAAATCCATTTTGGTCGATCGTGTCGTTCTCACCACCGGGCCGGCGCACGGCACGGTGGTGAACCAAAATCCCGCCCTCCACAGCCTCGCGGCCCGCGGACTCCTGCAGGCCGATGCGCTCGGCCTCGGCGTCAGCGTGGATGCGCAAGGCCAGGTCATCGCCCAGGACGGCGCCAGCCAAAAAACCCTTCTGGTCGTTGGGCCGCTCGCCCGGGAACAATACGGCGAGCTCATGGGCCTCCCTCAGGTGGCGGCGCAACCCAATGCGGTGGCGGCGCACGTCGCCTCGTTTCTGAACAATAGACGGTTTCCGGTACTCAAGGAACTCGCCATAGTGACGACGGAGTCGTAACAACCCTCGGACCGGCTCCGTTGCAGCGACGGTCGAGGTTATTCACCGCAATCTCAATGCTCGCCGCCGCCAGCGCTGGCGCCGCGTTTCAGCAACGCCACGTTCGCGGTAGCCGGCACTGCCTATATTGATAGGGATGAAAACACAAAAATCATGGGCGCCAGGCGCCAAGGTCCGGGTTTCCAGGTTTCCAGGGTGGAACTTGGCACAGATCGATGGGTCGTCGAGGCCGAAACCCAAGGCCAACCCACCTGTCCAGGTTGCCAAACTCTTTCGGCTTCCAGACACAGCTCCTATCTGCGCNNGCGATGGCGGTGCCGCAATCCGGCCTGCGTACGAAAGATATTCACTGAGCGCCTGCCAGGTGTCGCCTCACCTTTGGCGCGGCGTTCTTCCCGGGTCATCGAACTGGTCCGGCTAATCGGCCACAGCGCTGGAGGGCGCCCGGGAGAACGGTTGATGGAGCGCTTCGCAATGCCTGCGAGCGACGATACGATTCTTCGTCATCTGAAGCGGGGGGCCAAAGAACGGCCGGCGGCACCGCCTTTGCGGGCGGTTGGCATTGATGACTGGGCTTGGCGAAAAGGACAGAACTACGGCAC
>PLFB01000060.1 GCA_003137135.1 Acetobacteraceae bacterium | reverse complement strand
CCCCCAGGAGCAAAAGTTTTTGCGCGCTTTTTTCAAAAAGCGCTGCTTTCTTATCTTCTTGTTCACCTCCCCCGTCTCGCTCCCCCCGTTACACTCTGATAAGCCTGCAAAACGATGCATGCCGTGACCACCAGCGATGAACTGATTGATCGTTCCGGCCGTCTTCGGACTCCGTGGGTGCCGGTCATGGAGGCGTTTCGCGCCATCGGCCAGGAGGAGATGACCCGCCGCGCCGCCGCGCTCAACCGCCAGGTCCGTCTCGCCGCCCCGTTCGGCGCCGTCACCAGCCATCATTACGACCCGCTGCCGGCGCCGCTCACCGCCTCTGAATTTGCCGTTCTGGAAGCCGGCGTGAAGCAGCGCGCCCATCTGCTCGACGTGCTGCTCGAGGATATTTATGGCGCGCAGACGGTTTTGCACGAAAACCTGCTGCCGCCGGCGCTGGTTCTGGGCAAGCCGCACTTCATCCGCGCCTTGCACACGCCGCAAAAACTGCCCAGCCGGCGCCTGGCCCTTTATGCCGCGGACCTGATCCGCGGCCCGGACGGCAAGTTCCTGGTCCTGCACGACCATACCGGCATCATTCCCGGCCTCGGCCACGCGCTCACCTTGCGCCGCCTGGCCGCGACCACCATCCCGGAACTTTTTCGGGCCGGCGGCCTGCGCAGCCTGCGGCCGGCGCGGGAGATGCTGGTGGACCATTTGCAGCGCGGCGCCGAGAGCGGCCTGATCGCCGTGCTATCCGCCAGCGCCTCCTCGCTCGCCTACGCGCCGGACATGATGGATGACGCGCTGCTCGCCCGCGCGCTCGGCGCCTTGCTGATCGAACCCGGCGACATCGCCGCCCGCAACGGCGCGCTGCACATCAAAACCCTGTCCGGCCTGCTGCACATCGCCACCATGATCCGCGGCCTTTCCGGCATCGAGCTCGACCCGCTCGAGCAAGGCGGCCGCCCCGGCGCCGGCATCGCAGGCGCCTTCGGCGCGATTCGTGCCGGCGTGCTCACCATGCTGAACAACCCCGGCAGCGCCCTGGTCGAGGACCCTGAT
This sequence comes from Acetobacteraceae bacterium, assembly GCA_003137135.1. Classification (GTDB taxonomy): domain Bacteria; phylum Pseudomonadota; class Alphaproteobacteria; order Acetobacterales; family Acetobacteraceae; genus Acidocella. Next base: position 54,351 of record PLFB01000060.1, on the reverse strand, counting down.
TTCGCGCCGCTGCTTGAGCCGGTGTTCCATCGCCTGCTCGGCGCGCCGCCGCAGCTCGCCTCGGTCTTCGGCGACCCCCTGCAACTCGCCTCGAAAGCCCCGTTCGTCTCCGGCAACGGCCTCACCTCCATCCCGCTCGCCTTCCGCCTGTACGCCTGGCACGACGGCGAGGACTGGCAGGTGCTGCCCGGCGGCCTCGGCTTCGGGCTGGAGGACAAATCCAACCCCGCCGCCGGCACCATCAAGGACATCTGGGTCCTTGACGCCGACGAACCCCAGTTCTTTTCCGGCGCCGGCGCGGTGGAACCGCCGGAGCGCCTGCCCTTCCTGCCCGCAGCCCACCTGCCTTCTCGTGTCGCCGACAACCTGTTCTGGCTCGGCCGGTCCGCCGAGCGCCTGGAAACCGCCGCCCGCCTGATGATGCTGGCCCTGCCGCGCCTGGAATCCGGCACCTCGCTGCCGCGCGACGTCGCCGAGCGCACCCTGATCGCCCGCTGCCTGGCCAAATCCCGCCTGATCCCCGCCGAACTCGCCTCAGGCGCCATTTCCGGCAAATTTTTGCGCCAGACGCTCGCCCGGAGAAAACCCTTCGCCGGCCTGGTCAAGGAAGTCGCCCGCCTGCTCAACGCGGCCAGCGAACGCCTGAGCCCCAGCATGCTCGCCACCGTGCAACTGGCGCTGGACCAGGTCGAAGACGCCCTCGTCCCCAACGAGGAAACCGCCTTGCCCGCCATCCTCGGCTTCTCCGCCACCTTCGCCGGCATCGCCGCCGAAAACATGTCGCGCGACGGCGGCTGGCTGTTCCTGGAAATGGGCCGCCGCCTGGAGCGCGGCGAAATTCTGGCCGACACCCTGGCCATCCTGCTCGACGCCGCCCCCGACCGCCTGGAACCCGGCCTCGCTCTGGGCATCGAACTCGCCGACTCGGTCCTCTCCTACGACCTCCGCCACGCCGGCATCCTTGCGCCCGGCCCCGTGCTGGCGATGATTCTGGCGGACAACGGCAACCCGCGCAGCCTGAATTTCCAGTGCACCGCCCTGCGCTGGTCGCTCGAGCGCCTCGGCGCCGACGACGACGCCGAAGCCGCCCGCCTGCTGCAAACCGAAGCGGTCAGCCTGGCCGGCCGCGTCACCGAACTCGCCACCCCGCTCGCCACCATCGCCGCCCGCCTGCGCATGCTCTCCGACCGCGTCCAGCGCCGCTTTTTCACGCTGCTGCCGGAGGCGCATCAGTTGGAAGACGAGGAAGTCATTCCGCCTCCATGATCTACCGCCTGCACCACGCCACCACCTACGACTACGCCCAGCCCGTCGTCCTGGGCACCCATTTCATGCACCTTGTCCCGCGCGAGCGCCCCGGCCAGTTCATCCGCGAATCCCAGCTCGCCATTTCTCCGGCGCCTGAACTGCGCCGCGACGAGACCGATCATTTCGGCAACGTCACCACCACGGTCTCCCTCACCCTGCCGCACCGCCAGTTCGTCGTCGCCCTCTCCGCCACCGTGGACGTCGCGCAGCCCACGCCGCCGCGCGCCGATTTTTCGCCGTGCTGGGAGGAAATTTCCCACTCCGCCTTACGCCGCGCCGAGATCGCCGAATTTTGCCTCCCCAGCCCGCTCGCCGCGCCCACCCCCGACATTCTTTCGCTGGCCACCGATTTTTTCCCGCAAGGCGAGCCGATCCTCTCCGGCCTGATCGCCCTGAACAAAAAGATTTATGACCTGATGACCTACCGCGGCGGCATCACCACCACCGCCACCACCGCCGCCCAGGTTTTCAAGGGCCGCATCGGCGTCTGCCAGGACTATGCCCACCTGATGATCGCCGTATTACGCGCCCTGAACCTCCCCGCCCGCTACGTCAGCGGCTACCTGCGCACCCTCCCGATCGAAGGCGTCGAAAAACGCCGCGGCGCCGACCAATCCCACGCCTGGTGCAGCGCCTGGTGCGGCGATGGGATCGGCTGGGTGGATTTCGACCCCACCAACAACCTCCTGGTCCATGATGAACACGTAACCCTAGCCTGGGGCCGGGATTTTCAGGACGTGAGCCCGCTGCGGGGGATTATTTTGGGTGGGGGGAGGCATACGCTGAGGGTTAACGTGGACCTTGACCCCGTTCTCACGTAAACCTTCACCATTGGGCGAAATGAAGTCATTCCTAAAGATTAACGATATTTTCATATAAACAAAAGTTTTTTTGGTTACTTTTTTTCCAAAAAAAGTAACGTCTTCCTTCCCTTCCCCACCCCGCTCAGGACACAAAACCTTAAGCATATCCCGCTAATCAAAAACCGCACCCACTCGGAAACACCATGCAGGACGACATCCTCAAACTCGCCTACGAAGTCTCCAGCATCACCGAAAACAAAATCTCATCCATCGATTCGGTCGTGCGCCAGGCGCATTTTCTCGCCATCAACACCCATATCGAAGCCGCCCGCGCCGGCGCCGGCGGCGACGCCTTCTCGGTCCTCGCCGACGAGATGCGCGACGTCGCCACCACCATCACCACCATCAGCGCTGAATTGCGCGCCGCCATCAAGGAAAGCACCGGCCGGCTCGCCAATACCGGCTCGCAGCTGGTGCTCGCCAGCAAGGGGGAGCGTCTGGCCGGCCTCGCCCTCAACGCCATCGACATCATCGACCGTAATCTCTACGAACGCTCCTGCGACGTGCGCTGGTGGGCGACCGACCTCGCCGTCGTCGCCGCCCTGGAATCCGGCACCGCGGCGGACCTTGACTTCGCCACCCAGCGCCTGCGCACGATCTTGAGCTCCTACACCGTCTATCTCGATATCTGCATCGTCGATCCGAAAGGCCGCGTCGTCGCCTGCGGCCGGCCAGACCTCTACCCAAAAGTCGTCGGCGGCGACGTCAGCAAGACGCCCTGGTTCAAGGCCGCGATGCAGACGCGCTCGGGCGAGGACTACGCGGTCGGCGAGGTCCGGCGGGTCGGTGACCTGAACGGCGCGGTCTCCGCCACCTTCTCCACCGCGATCCGCGCCGGCGCCCAGGTGAACGGCAAAATCATCGGCGTGCTCGGCATCTCGTTCGACTGGGTGCCGCTCGCCACCGGCGTCATCAAGGCCGTGCGCCTGACGCCGGAGGAACAGCGCGGCAGCCGCGTGCTGATCATCGACGCCAATTACCGCATCCTCGCCACCTCCGATCAGGGCGGCATCCTCTCCGAATCCTACAACCTGGAACCCACAAGTCCGACCGGCTACTATGTCAAGGAAAACCGCCTGATCGCCTATGCCCTCACGCCAGGCTACGAAACCTACAAAGGCTTCGGCTGGCACGGCGTCATCGAAGTGAAACTTGAAGACAATTTTTAACAATCGCCGACAGCGCCGGACGGCGCCATCCGCGGATTTCGCCTATTTGCAAAAATAACCCGCCAGCGCCGCCTGCGCGCGCGCAAAACTATCCGGCGCCGCCGTCGCGTCATAATCCGAGCCCGACATGATAAAATCATGCCCCGCCGAGGGATACGTCACCACCGTCAGCGGCGCACCCGCCGCCGCCGCCGCGGCGGCCAGCGCATTCGCCTGCGCGATCAGGCAGCAATTCTTGTAGGTATCCTGCGCGCCCGCGAACATCAGCACCGGCACCTTCACCTTCGTCACAAACGCCGCCGGATCGGCAATGATCGACGTCAGCGGATACCAGGCCACAATGCCCCTCACCAGGTCCGGCCACTGGCTCGCATAAGCCAGCGCCAGCCCGCCGCCCAGCGAAAACCCCACAACCGCCACCTTTCCCGGCTCTCCATTCGGCGAAGTCTGGGCCTGCACCACCGCATCATGCAGCGCCTGGCCATGCGTGCCCGTCAGCGTGTTGGCGTCCAGCAGCACCACATCATAGCCCATCGCCGCGATCGCCTGCGCCGGCGCCAGGTAGTAGCCGGCGCCCTTCTGGCCGGAAACCACCACCACCACCGGCCCCTTGCCGGCCGGCGGCGGAATTTCCTGCTGCGCGCACGCCGCATGCAACGGCAGGGCGAGGACCAAAAAAAACCATATCCACGCGCGCGCGAAAAGCATTTTTGCGGTCCCCCGTTTTTTCACCGCAATGTTTTAGGTCGAATTCATCATCAACCGCAACGAAATTATCGGCGCAGCGCCTTACCCCAAAAACACAAACCGCCGCTCCGCATCACGGCGCAGAATCTCAATGTCGCGCTTGCCGATGGATTTTTCGTCCGCCGGCGGCAAATCGTCGGGCACGTAGTCATCCGGCACCTCCATCGCCGCGCCGTCGGCCTGCTTCACAATCCCCTCATGCTCCAGCTTCAGCAAATGCGCCAGCACATTGCGCTGCGCCGCCATCTTCAGCCGGAAATCCACCTTGTGATACAAATGCGCCGCCAGTTCCGCCACCGTCCAATCCTGCACCTTCACCGCCTCCAGAATCGAGGCCTCGCGCATCTTGCGGTGATCAAGCAGCTCCTTCACCGAGATCCGCGGTTCCGGCAGCAGCGGTCCGTGCCCACCCAAATAAAGCACCTCATCGCGTGCCAGCAGCAACTCCAGCGACCTGTAATACGCCACCATATCCCCATCCGGCGGCGAGACGATGGACGAAGACCAGCTCATCACATGATCCCCGGAAAACAGAATTTTCCCCGTCCCCGCCACAAAATACTCAAAACTCAAATGGTCCGCCGCGTGTCCCGGCGTAAACAGCGCCTTCAGCCCCGCCACCTCATCCCCATCATCCAGCGGAAACTGCGGCGCAAAATCCCGCCGCGCGCTCTTCTTGTACCCATAAACCGCCGCCCCCGTTTTCGCCGCCAGCGCGGGCAGCGCGCCATAATGGTCCGAATGCGTATGCGTCAGCACAATCCGCCGCACCGGCACATCGCCCGCCGCCCGCAGCACATCCGCCACATGCACCTCATCCGCCGGGCCCGGATCGATCACCGTCAGCCCATCATCGCCATCGAGCAAATACGTATTCGTGCCCTGATACGTCATCACGCTCGGGTTTCGCGCCACCACCCGCCGAATGCCAGGCAGCACCGCCAGAGCCACCCCGCGAGGCGGCTCCTCTTCTGTCAAAAACGCCATGCCCGCATTCTCACCCGGGCGCCAGGCGATGTAAAGAAAGCAGCGCTTTTTTGAAAAAAAGCGCGCGCGGGCCGCGGGACAAAAACTTTTGCTCCTGGGGGAGTTTTGGCCGGGATTGCCTTTAATCGTCCCCGATGGAGGCGATTAAAGGCGATCCCGGCCCAAACGCCTCCAGGAGTCCCAGGGAGGGGCGCCCTTTTTCAAAAAAAGTACCTGCTTACTTCGCCTTGCTATCCGGCGTGAAACAGCACCGCCAGCAGCGCAAACACCCCCACCACGCACACCGCGCCCAGAAACGCGATGCCGACGCTCAACCCCTTCTGTTCGCGCCGGCCATTCTGGTGCCGCGAGTCGCGGGCGGACAGATCATAAGAATCCTGTAATTTCATCGGTTTGCATCCTGGAACGCGGTTTCCATACCAAGGCAGATGGCGGCTTTTTCCGCTCTTCCGGCCGGCACATTGCGCCAAACCTTGATAAAAAAGCAACTAAAACCATTAGCCGCCCCCTATTCGCTTTCACCCGCCGCTCCCCTTATATCTTGGCGCGTATGACTGAGTTCGATCCCGACCTCTTGCTCCGCCGCCAATTGGCCCGGCACAGAATTTTCGCGACCGGACTTTTGGTTTTCATGGCCGCCCTCGCGGCGGCGGGCTATGCGCTAAAGCTCAATCTTTGGACCGGCCTGCTGCGCGACGCCGGCCGCGCCGGCTTCATCGGCGGCGTGGCGGACTGGTTCGCCGTCACCGCCCTGTTCCGCCATCCGCTCGGCCTGCCCATCCCGCACACCGCCATCATCCCGGCCCAGCGCGAAAAGCTCGGGCAGGCCCTGGGCCGCTTCGTCGCCAACCATGTATTTACCGAAGCCGACGTCCGCCGCTTCCTGGACCAGCTCGATAGTCCCGGCCTGCTGCAAAAATTCCTCAACGACCCGGCCGCCTCCGGCCCCGCCGCCGCGGCTTTGGCCGGCATGCTGCCCAAACTGCTCGCCACCATCGAGGACGGGCGCGCGCGAAAACTGCTGGCGCGCCTGCTGCCGCGCCTGATCGGCGGCAAGGCCGCCGGCGTGGTGGTCGCCCGCGCCCTCTACGGCCTGGTGGAAGGCGGCCGCCACCAGGAAGTGTTTTCCTTCATCATCAGCCTGTTGAAGGACACCCTTGTGGCGCGGGAAGAGATTCTGCGCGACGCCATCAAGGAGCGCGTGAAGGAACAGGGCGGCAAGCTCATCGGCTGGGCTTTTGGCGCCACCGTCGCGCAGCGCGTGCTCAAGGGCGTCAACCTGGAACTCGAGCGCATCAGCCCCGACAGCTCCGAAATGCGCGACGCCTTCGACGAATGGGTCCGCCGCGAAATTTCCCGGCTCGAAACCGACCCCGCCCGCGCCGCCGAACTGGCGCAGGCGATGAAGGGAGTTTTGACGCACGAAACCGTCCAAGCCTGGGCCTGGGACGTCTGGTCCCGCCTGCGCCACGCGCTGGAGCAGGACGCCAAAAAGCCCAACGGCCGCTCCGTTTCCGTCATCGAGGCCGCCCTTTCCGGCCTCGGTAACGTATTGGGCCAAGATCCCCAGGCGCGAGACAAAGTGAACATAGCGGTGCAAAACATTGTTTTAAAAGTATTGCCCATGGCCCAAGTGGAGCTCGCGAGATTTATTGGAAAAGTTATTGGGCAATGGGATACCGCTACCATTACAAATAAGTTAGAACTGCGTGTGGGTAAGGATTTGCAATACATTCGAATTAACGGAACCATCGTGGGATTCATTCTGGGCGCCCTGATTTACGGTTTGACGATACTGGCGGGGAAACCATGAGCGGACCTGTGATCAAGACCCTGCGGATGTTTCTGGAGCCCGTCACGCCGGCGCACGCGCCCAAAATGTTCGCGGGTCTCTCCGATGAGCGGGCCTACCGGTTTCTGGCGGATGAACCGCCGGAATCGGTGGATAAACTACGCGCGAAATTCGAGATACTGACCGCCGAAACCTCGCCCGACGGCAAGGAAATCTGGCTGAACTGGATGCTCAAACGCCGCGGCGGCGAGCATTACGTCGGCTATGTGCAGGCCACCATCATCAAGGCGGACAAGGTGGCGGTGATCGCCTACCACATCTTTCCGCCGTTCTGGGGCCAGCAACTGGGGCGCGAGGCGGTCAAGGGCATGCTGAACGCGATCGCCGCGGAATACCGCATCCGCGAGGCGCGGGCCTATATCGACACGCGCAATCTCGCCTCGATCAAAATGGTCCAGGCGCTCGGCTTCCAGCTCGCCGCGACGGTGGTCGCGCCTGATGATTTCCGCGGGATCTCGCACGAAGAGCACCTGTACGTGCTAAAAATCGACAGCTGATGCGCATCCATTTCCACGACACGCTGGACCACGACAAATTGCCGGTCCTGCCCGCGGAGTGGGAAGCCGCCAGCGCGCTCGCGGGAGACATCGGTGCCGGGCACGAGGTAAGTTTTCATATCGATTGGGCCGCGGTGCGCGACGAGGTGGAAGTGGTGGTGGCACCGCCCTACCGCCTGAAGCAAATCGACCTGTCCGCCGCGCCAAAACTGAAACTCGTGCAATCCACCTGGGCCGGCATGGATGGCCTGTACCCGTTCGACATGATTCCGCCGCACGCGATTCTCATGAACAACCGCGGCGTGCACGGCAAGCGCGCCGGCGAGTTCTGCGCCATGGCGATTCTCATGCTCACCAACAAAATGCCGTTGTTCACCACGCAGCAGCGCGAACAGAAATGGCAGAGAGAAATCGGCTCCCTGGCCTCCGCCAAAAAGCTGACGGTTGTCGGTCTCGGCGCGATCGGCACGGAAGCCGCGCGGTGGGGCAAAAAATTTGGCATGCACGTCACCGGCGTGCGCCACGGCGAGGCCCAACACGACGATTGCGACGTGACAGTCCCGTTCGAGCGGATCGACGAAGTCATTCCGCATGCCGACATCCTGCTGCTGGCCTGCCCTCTGACGCCTAAAACCAAAAATCTGCTGTCGCGCCCTCGACTCATGGCGATGCCGCCAGGCGCCGGCGTGATCAATGTCGGGCGCGGCGGGCTGGTGGAGCAGGAAGCACTCTGCGACGCGCTGGAGGAGAACAGACTCGGCGGCGCGGTGTTGGATGTGTTCGCCGAGGAACCGATCCCGGCCGGCGACCGAATCTGGACCACGAAAAACGTGGTGATCACGCCGCACATGTCGGCGGACGATCCGGAACGCTATAACGCCGACACGCTGGCGATTTTCTTCGAAAATCTGACTGCGTATCTGGCCGGCAAAGCGCCGCCGACGGCGGTGGACCGGGCTAAAGGGTATTAGGAACGAGAAAGAGGCGCTTTTTTGAAAAAAAGGCTCCCCGCCTGGGGCGCGCAAAAAACTTTTGCGTGGGGGCGGGCGATTTACTCTTTTTCAAAAAAAGTAACTACTTCCTTCACTAACGCAGGACAAAAATGCCAAAATACGTCGGCGCCATCGACCAGGGCACCACCAGCTCGCGCTTCATCGTCTTCGACGAGCGCGGCCAAATCATCGCCTCCGCGCAAAAAGAACACGCGCAAATCTATCCCCGGCCAGGCTGGGTGGAGCACGATCCGGAAGAAATTCTCAAAAACGTTTTTGAGGTGGCGGGCGCCGCGCTGGGGCGCGCGAATTTGACCGCCAAGGATTTGGCGGCGGTCGGCATCACCAATCAGCGCGAAACGACTTTGCTATGGGACCGGCGCACCGGCAAACCGCTGTGCAACGCCCTGGTCTGGATGGACACGCGCACCGCCGACCTGGTGCACGATTTTTCCCGCGGTTTCGGCCAGGACCGGTTCCGCGCCAAAACCGGCCTGCCGCTCGCGACGTATTTCTCCGCCTTAAAATTGCTGTGGATTTTCCAAAACGTCCCCGGCGCCCGGCACCAGGCGGAGGCTGGCGATGCGCTGTTCGGGACCATGGATTCCTGGCTCGCCTGGCATCTGACGGGTCAGCACGTCACCGACGTCACGAACGCCAGCCGCACGATGTTAATGCATCTGCACACCTGCGACTGGGATGAGGCGCTGCTGCACACCTTCGAGATTCCGCGCGCCTGCCTGCCAAAAATCCTCCCCTCGTCGCAAGATTTTGGAACCATCACCGCCTCGCCCCTGGCCGGCACCGCGCTCGCCGGCATCCTGGGCGACCAGCAGGCCGCCCTCGTCGGCCAAACCTGCTTTTCCCCCGGCGAGGCCAAAAACACCTTTGGCACGGGATCGTTCATGCTGATGAACACCGGCACCGCCCCGGTCGTGTCAAAAGCCGGGCTGCTGACCACCCTGGCGTACCAGTTCGGCGGCGAAAAGCCGCACTACGCGCTCGAGGGCGCGATCGCCATCACCGGCGCCCTGGTGCAGTGGCTGCGCGACAATCTGGGACTTTTTCAGCACGCCTCTCAGATCGAGGCGCTCGCCGCCAGCGTGCCGGATAACGGCGATGTCTATATCGTCCCCGCCTTCGCCGGCCTGTTCGCCCCCTATTGGCGCGACGACGCCCGCGGCGTGATCGCCGGTCTCACGCGCTTCGCCACCAAGGCCCACCTCGCGCGCGCGGCGCTGGAGGCGGCGGCCTATCAGGTGCGCGACGTGGTGGAGGCGATGCAGGAAGATTCCGGCATCGCGTTGGCCACGCTCAAAGTCGATGGCGGCATGGTCGGCAACGCCCTGCTGCTACAATTCCAGGCGGACATTCTGGGCGTGGAGGTCGTGCGCCCGCTGGTCAGCGAAACCACCGCCCTGGGCGCCGCCTATGCCGCCGGCCTGGCGGTGGGCTACTGGCCAAACATCGAGGCGCTGCGCTCAAACTGGGGCGTTGACCGCGTTTTCACGCCGGCCATGGACGCGGCCTCGCGGGCGGCATTCTACCGCCGCTGGCAGCAGGCGGTGGAACGCTCCTTCGGGTGGGCGGCAGTGTAACGCAAGCCGCAGCGTGATCGAGGTCGAGGGCAACATCGGCACGGCGCGGGCGCCAAACCTGTCTCGCCCCGCGCGCTTTGTAAGGGTTTAATGAACCAAACCTCTATTTAAATTAATGATTCTTCCGTAGTTCCAAAAAATAGGACATGGTATTAATATTGTCATGGTCGGACAATCTGAACCGAAATATCCAGACATAGAAGTCGATCTTTCCGAAGCCGCTGGAAATACAATTTCTGTGATGTCGCAAATGCGGATCGCCCTGCGGGCGGCCAAGGTGCCGGCCAGCGAGGTCAGCGCATTTTTCGATGAAGCCATGAGCCAGGGTTATGGCCGCCTGCTGGAAACCTGCGCGCGGTGGGTGCGCGTCAAGGCCATGCCGGCGGATCAGGATGAGCCGCTCGAGGCGCACGAGCTGGCGGCCTAGACGGCAACTGTTGACGCCGCGTTAGCGCAGAAGAAAGAAGTCGCTTTTTTTAAAAAATCGACCTCTTATTGAAAGTTCGTAAGATCAGGTTGAACGGGGGTGTCCTGTGCCAATGTGATAGCGCATGGCGGATAAGGACGATGTCGTGGAAATGCCCGGGGTGGCGGTGAGCGAAGCGACGCCGGCCGGCAGGGCTTTGCCGGTCTCAGCAATCTATTATGTCCCGCGGGAGATGTTGGCGCCGCGAATGGACGAGCACGTGAGCCGCGCCGCGGCACTTGGATTTGACGCGGTGCTCGCCGCGACGCCGTTTCTGGCGGAGGGGCCGGACGCCGGCGGTACGGTTTTCGTCAACGACTTTGAAAAACTGGCGTTACATGTAGGCGGCGGCGACGCCGAGTCATGGCTGCGCGAGTCCGCCGGTGCCACCCGCCGCGCCGGCCTGGCTTTGCTGTTGGATGTGCAGCTTGGCCGGGTGGCCCAGGATTCGGGGCTGATCGGCCAAAATCCGGATTGGTTCGTGCATGGCGGAGACGGCATAAAATTCCGCTATTTATCGGCGGCGGACGCCACGGTTGACTGGTGGGACGAGCGCCTGGCGGCGTGGCAGGCGGCTGGCGTGCGCGGGTTCCGGTTTATGGACGTCGCCGACGCGCCGGCATCCGTCTGGCGCCGGCTGGTGGCCGGCGTGAAGCGGCGCGACGCGCAGGCATTATGCGTGGCGTGGAGCCCCGGTGTGGCGCCCGACATTTTGTCGGGTTTGCGCGATTGCGGCTTTGATTTCGCGTTTTCCTCGCTGGCATGGTGGGATTTTGCGGCCGGGTGGCTGAATGACGATGCCGCACGGGTGAGCGCGGTGGCGCCGGTAATGGCGATGCCGGCGCCGCCGGGAACGGCTGGGTGGCCGCCCGAGCGGGTGGTTCGCGGCATGCGCCTGGCCGCCGCCTATGGCGCCGGATGGTTGCTGGAGTCAGGCTTTTGCGCCGGTTTCGAGGACGAGGTTTTGGCGCTCAACCTATGGCGCCGGCACCAGGATTTTTTAGCCGCCCCCGCCGCGGAGTTAATTTCCTCCGCGGGCGCGCCCGCCGCGGTGCTGCGGCGGGGCGGGCTGGTGATGCTGGCCAATGCCTCGCTGACCCAAAACACCGTTTTGCCGGCGGACGAAATTTTGCCGCAACTCGGCGTGGCCGGTCTGTCCGCGCCAGACGAGTCCGTGCTGGGCCCGGATGCAAAAATTGCCCTGGGCGCCGCCGAACTGACGATTTTCCGGACGTTGCCGGCCAAGAAGATGATGCTGCCGGTGGCGCTGCGCCTGGATACCAACGCGGCGCGCATCGGCATCGAACAGATCGCGCCGGCGGTCGATGACGGCCGCTTTCCGGCCCGCCGGCTGGTGGGCGAGATGGTGAGCGTCACCGCGGATCTGATTTCCGACGGGCATGGCAAACTGGCGGCGGAAGTGCTGTTTCGCGCGGTGGATGAGACGCGGTTCCGCAGCGTGCCGATGCGCCTGATCGTAAATGATCGCTGGGGCGGCGCGTTTCCACTGGAACGAATGGGGCGCTACGTCTTCGCCGTCGCGGCCTGGCACGACGCGTTTGCCACCTTCGCGGACGAAATCACCAAGAAGGTGAAAGCCGGCGTGAATGTGTCGCTGGAGATTCTGGAGGGCATCGCCCTGGTGGAGCGCGCGGCGGCGCAGGCGGACGAGGCCAAAGCGGCGCTGACGGCGCTGCAACAGGCCGACGAGGCCGGGCGGCTGAAAATGCTTGTGGGGGAGGAGATGGCGGCGCTGATGCGGCGCTGCGCCGCGCGCGATTTCTACACGGTTTCGAGCGAAAGAATTTTGGACGCGGAGCGCCGCGGCACGGCGTTCGCCAATTGGTACGAAATTTTTCCGCGCAGCCAGGCCGGGGACGGCAAAACCCACGGCACATTCCGGGACGTCATCACGCAGCTGCCGCGCATCGCTGACATGGGGTTTGACGTGCTGTATTTTCCGCCGATCCACCCGATCGGGCGCACGAATCGCAAGGGCCGCAACAACACCCTCACGCCGGCGGCGGACGATCCCGGCAGCCCCTACGCCATCGGCGCCAAGGAGGGCGGCCATGACGTCCTGCATCCGCAACTCGGCACGCTCGACGATTTTGCCGCGCTGCGCGCAGCGGCCGAAACCTTTGGCATCGAACTCGCCCTGGATTTTGCGATTCAGTGCGCCCCGGATCATCCCTGGCTGACCGAGCACCCGGAATGGTTCGACTGGCGTCCGGACGGTTCGTTGCGCTACGCGGAAAACCCGCCGAAAAAATATGAAGACATCGTAAACGTGGATTTCTACGCGCCGGGCGCGCAACCCTCGCTGTGGCTCGCCTTGCGCGACGTCGTGCAGTTCTGGGTCAACCAGGGCGTCACTCTCTTCCGGGTGGACAATCCGCACACCAAACCCCTGCCCTTCTGGGAATGGCTGATCGGCGACATCAGGTCGCGCCATCCGGACACGGTGTTTCTGGCGGAGGCATTTACCCGGCCCAAGGTGATGGCACGGCTGGCAAAAATCGGCTTTTCGCAAAGCTACACGTATTTTACCTGGCGCAACACCAAGCGCGAGATCGAGGAGTATCTGACCGAGCTTTCGACCACCGGTCTGAAAGACTACTTCCGGCCGCATTTCTTTGTGAACACGCCGGATATCAACCCGGTGTTTTTGCAAACCTCCGGGCGCGGCGGCTTCTTGATCCGCGCCGCGCTGGCCGCCACACTGTCCGGGCTGTGGGGCGTGTATAACGGCTTCGAGCTTTGCGAGGGCGCCGCGATACCGGGCAAGGAGGAATACGCCGATTCCGAAAAATACCAGTTTCGCGCTTGGGATTATGACCGGCCTGGAAACATCGTGGCGGAAATTTCGCAGCTCAATCGCATACGCCGGCAGAACGCGGCGCTGCATTCGCATATCGGCGTGGAGTTTCTGCCTTGTTTCCACGACAGCGTGGTGTTCTTCCGGAAATTTGGCGCGGATGGCAACAATTTGCTGATTGCGGTCAGCCTGGACCCGCACAATATCGTGGAGGCGACCCTGGAAGTGCCGCTATGGCGCTTTGGCCGCGCGGATGATGGGGAACTGCCGGTGGAGGATTTGATGCGCGGCTTTGCGTTCACGTGGCGCGGGAAATACCAGCCGGTCCGGCTGAACCCGTTCGAGCAGCCTTTCTGCATCTGGCGCGTCGATGCGCGTGAGGTGGCACCCGCATGAATGAAATGCGCGTCGAAAATCCCGTGATGGTGACCAGCGCCGATGATCCGCTGTGGTACAAGGACGCGGTCATCTACCAGGTGCACATAAAATCGTTCTTTGACGCGACCAATGATGGCGTGGGCGATTTTCCGGGGCTGACGCAAAAACTGGACTATATCGCGACCCTGGGCGTGAACGCGATCTGGCTGTTGCCCTTCTACCCCTCGCCGCGGCGAGACGACGGCTATGACATTTCGGATTACCGCAACGTGCACCCGGAATACGGCACCATGGCGGATGTGCGCAAATTCATCCACGCCGCGCATGAGCGCGGCATACGCGTGATCACCGAACTCGTGATCAACCACACGTCTGATCAGCATCCCTGGTTTTTGCGCGCACGCGAGTCCAAACCTGGTTCGGCGGCGCGGGATTTTTACGTATGGTCCGACACCGACAAGAAATACGAAGGCACCCGCATCATTTTTGTCGATACCGAAAAATCCAACTGGACCTGGGATGACGAGGCCAAGGCGTTCTACTGGCACCGCTTCTTTTCGCACCAGCCGGACTTGAACTTCGACAATCCCCGCGTGCTGAAGGAGGTGCTGAACATCATGCGTTTCTGGCTGGACGCGGGCGTGGACGGCCTGCGGCTGGACGCGGTGCCCTACCTGATCGAACGCGATGGCACGAATAATGAAAACCTGCCCGAAACCCACGAGATTCTGAAGCAGATTCGCGCCGCCCTGGATGAGCACGCCCCCGGCAAAATGCTGCTGGCGGAAGCGAATCAATGGCCGGAGGATGCCCAGCAATATTTCGGCCAGGGTGATGAATGCCATATGAGCTTTCATTTTCCGCTGATGCCGCGGATGTATATGGCGATCGCGCAGGAAGACCGGTTTCCGGTCACCGACATCATGCGCCAGACGCCGGAAATTCCCGATAACTGCCAGTGGGCCATTTTCCTGCGGAATCACGATGAGCTGACGCTGGAAATGGTGACGGATTCCGAGCGCGATTACCTGTGGAACACCTACGCCGCCGACAAGCGCGCCAGAATCAATCTCGGCATTCGCCGGCGCCTGGCGCCGCTGATGGAACGGGACCGGCGGCGCATCGAACTGATGAACGGGCTGCTGCTCTCCATGCCCGGCACGCCGGTTATTTATTACGGCGACGAAATCGGCATGGGCGATAACATCCACCTCGGCGACCGCGACGGCGTGCGCACGCCGATGCAGTGGTCGCCCGACCGCAATGGCGGTTTTTCCCGCGCCAACCCGGCGGATCTGGTGCTGCCGCCGGTCATGGACCCGCTCTACGGTTTTAACGCCGTCAATGTGGAGGCGCAAGAATCCGACCAGCATTCGCTGCTGAGCTGGATGCGCAGAATGCTGAAGGTGCGCAAGCGCCACAAGGCTTTCGGCCGCGGCGCGCTGCAGTTTCTGTATCCGGGCAACCGGAAAATCCTGGCCTATCTGCGCTGTTTTACCCGCGCGGATGGCGAGAACGAACTCATCCTTTGCGTGTTCAACCTCTCGCGTACCGCGCAGGCGGTGGAACTGGAACTCTCCGCCCATGCCGGCCGCGTGCCGGTGGACCTGGTGGGCGGCGCCGCGTTTCCGCCGATCGGGCAGCTTTCCTATCTGCTCACGCTGGCACCTTACGGCTTCATGTGGTTCATTCTGGCCACCGAAGCGGCGCTGCCGCCCTGGCATGTGCGCCCCTCCGAACCGCTGCCGGAACTCACGACCCTGGTGGCGCGCAACGGCCTGTCTGACGTGCTGACCACGCCCGCCAAGAAACTCATCGAGGCCGAGGCGCTGCCGGCCTATCTGATGCGGCGGCGCTGGTTCGCGGCCAAGGACAAGGGCGTGAAGGCGGCGCGGCTGCGGCAGGCCGACAAAATACCGGGCCGCACGCTGGATATTTTGCTGGCGGAAGTGGAAGTGCACGCCGGTGAGGACACGCTGCGCTACAACCTGCCGCTGGGCATTTCCTGGGACGGCGAAACGAATTCGGCGCTGCCGCAGCAACTGGCGCTGGCGCGCGTGCGCCAGGGCCGCCGCATGGGTTTTTTGACCGACGCCTTCGCCATCGACGCCTTTCCGCTCGGCCTGATCCGGGCGCTGCGGACCAGCCTGGTGGTGCCGGTGCATGGCGGCGAGATCCGCTGCCTGCCGACGCGCCAACTGGAAGCGGTGGAACTGCCGGAGACCCCGGAAATCCTGCGGCTGTCGGCGGAACAATCCAATTCCTCGCTGATCGTCGGCAACAAGATCATCATGAAAATCATCCGCCGCGTCATGGCCGGCGTCAATCCGGAAGTGGAGATGGTGCGCTACCTCACCGAAAAAGGTTTCCGGAACACGCCGCCGCTGCTGGGCGAAGTGGTGCGGCATGACGCGGATGGCACGTTCTACGGCATGATCGTGGCGCAGGCTTTTATGCACAACCAGGGCGATGCGTGGCAATATACCTTGAACTTTCTGTCGCGTTTCCTGCAGGACCTCGCCGGCCCCGAGGATGCGCAAGGTGAGGCGTCGCACATGGCGCCCTACGCGGTGTTTTCGCGCGCGATGGGAACGCGGCTGGGTGAGTTGCACGCGCTGTTGGCGCAGCCGAGCACGGATGAGGCGTTTGACCCGCTGACCGCCGGTGAAGCGGAAGTAGCGGAATGGGCGCGCGGCGCCGCGGCGCAACTGGAAAAGGCGTTTGACACGCTGCGGACGATGAGCGGTCTAAGGGACGGCGCGGCGGATTTCGTGCTCGGCGCGCGCGACAGGATTTTGTTGAGCCTGCAGGACCTCGCCGAGGCTGGCATTGGCAGTTTGCGCACGCGGGTTCACGGCGATTTCCATTTGGGCCAGGTGCTGGTGAGCCGGGAGGATGCCTATCTGATCGATTTCGAGGGCGAACCGGCAAAACCGCTGGAAGTGCGGCGCGGCAAAAGCTCGCCGATGCGCGACGTCGCGGGGCTGTTGCGGTCGTTCCACTACGCGGCCGCGGCGGCGAAACTGGCCTATGAGAGCGCGCCGGGCATGGCGGGCACCGACGTGGCGGCGCCGCTGGCGCGCTTTGTCGAGGAAATGAGCGCGCAGTTTCTCAACGCATACCGCGCGGTGGAGCTGAAAGCCGCACCACGCTGGGTGCCGGACGAGCGGGCGGAACAGGGGCTGCTGGATTTGTTCCTGCTGGAGAAATCGGCCTACGAAATCTGCTACGAAGCGGCAAACCGGCCGCACTGGATCGACATTCCGCTCGGCGGCTTCACCGAAATCGCCAAGCGGGTGCTGCATGTTGAGGTAGAACAAGCCGATGGCTGATCAGGGTTTTGTCGATTTAGGGTTTGCGGCCCTGGTGGCCGGCGAGCACGGCGACCCGTTCGCGGTGCTGGGCCCGCACGACGGCGTGGTGCGCGCGCTGCTGCCGGGCGCGCGCGCGGTGGCGCTGCTGGAGCCGGACGGCAAAACCGTGATTTCTGAAATGCGCGACGTCCATGACGGCATTTTGTTCGAAGGCGCGCTGCCAGGCGCCGCGCCAAGACAATATCTGTTGCGAATCGACTGGGGCGGCACCGTGCAGGTGACGGAGGATACGTATTCCTTCGGCAACCTGCTATCGGAATTTGATATCTATCTGCTGGCGGAAGGCCGCCACAAGGATATGGGCACGGCGCTGGGCGCGCATGTGATGGAGATCGACGGCACGCCGGGCGTGCGATTTGCGGTCTGGGCGCCAAGCGCGCGCCGCGTCTCGGTGGTGGGCGCCTTCAACCTGGGCGACGGCCGGCGCCACCCGATGCGCAAAAGGCTAGGCGGCATATGGGAAGTTTTCATACCCCGCCTCGCCGCCGGCGAGGCCTACAAGTACGAAATTCTGGGGCCGCACGGGGTGGTGCCGCTGAAGGCGGACCCGATGGCGTCCTGCGCGGAAATTCCGCCGGCGACATCCTCGGTGGTCGCGAACCCGGTGATGCCGGAGCCAAAAAATCCGCCGCTGCGCCGAACGCAAGCGGCGGGATTGGACAAGCCGCTATCGATCTACGAGGTGCACGCGGCGTCCTGGATGCGGCACCTGGATGGAAGGCCCTATACATGGGATGAATTGGCTACGCGGCTGATCCCCTATGCCAAGGATCTGGGTTTTACCCACATCGAATTGCTGCCCGTGATGGCGCATCCTTTCGGCGGGTCGTGGGGCTATCAGCCGCTCTCCCTGTTCGCGCCGATGCCGGAGATGGGCACGCCGCAGGATTTCGCGCGGTTCGTGGATGAATGCCACGCGCAGGGGCTGGGCATTATTCTGGATTGGGTGCCGGCGCATTTCCCCACCGATGCGCATGGGCTGGCCCGCTTCGACGGCACGGCACTTTACGAACACGCCGATCCGCGCGAGGGTTTTCACAACGACTGGAACACGCTGATCTTCAATCTCGGGCGCTTTGAGGTGCGCGGATTCCTGATCGCCAGCGCGCTGTTCTGGCTGGAGCATTTTGGCGTGGATGGGCTGCGGGTGGATGCGGTGGCGTCCATGCTGTACCGGGACTATTCGCGCAAGGCTGGCGAGTGGGTGCCTAATATTTATGGCGGGCGCGAGAATCTCGAATCAATCGCGTTTCTGCAGGAGCTTTCACGGGCCATCGCGGAGCGCTGCCCCGGCGCGCTGCTGATCGCCGAAGAATCGACGGCATGGCCGGGGGTGACGAAGCCAGCCGATGAGGGCGGCCTGGGATTTTCGCATAAATGGAATATGGGCTGGATGCACGACACGCTGAATTATTTCGCCGAGGAGCCGGTCAATCGGCGGTATCATCACGACAAGATGACGTTCGGGCTGGTCTATGCGTTTTCCGAAAAATTCGTGCTGCCGATTTCGCATGACGAGGTGGTGCACGGCAAGGGTTCGCTGATCGGCAAAATGCCGGGAGACGAATGGCAAAAGTTCGCCAATCTGCGGGCATATCTGGCGTTCATGTGGGTGCATCCGGGCAAAAAGCTGCTGTTCATGGGGTGCGAGTTTGGGCAGCCCAAGGAATGGAACCATGACGCCGAGCTATCTTGGGATTTGCTGCAGGATGCCAAGCATCGTGGCGTGCAGGGCACGGTGCGGGCGCTGAACCATGTACTGAGAAACGAGCCGGCGCTGTATGAGCGGGATTTTGACCCGGACGGATTTCAGTGGGTGGTGGGTGATGACCGCGCGCAGAGCGTGCTGGCGTTTCTACGCTGGGGCCATAAAGGCACCAAGCCGGTGCTGGTCGTTTGCAATTTCACACCGATGCCGCGCTATGATTACCGCGTGGGTGTGCCGGGCGGGGCCTGGCGGGAGATTTTCAATTCGGATCTTGCCGGCTATGGTGGTTCCGATGTGGGAAATGCGGGCGTGATGCAGGCGACGGATGAATGGGCACATGGCCTGGAACATTCCGTGCGGCTGACATTGCCGCCGCTGGGCGTGATTTTGTTGAGGCAAGACTAAGCCAGAATGTCGCTTTCTGAGAAAAGCCTTTTTGATCGCCCCCGTCCTTCGAGCGGCCAGACACCGGCCGCTCAAAGTCCGAGGGAATCAAGAGTTTTTTTTGCTGCTTTTTTTTGCAAAAAAAAGCAGTTCTTCCTTTCTTAAATGGCGCGCGTTCTACCGACCCGGCTTTCCACCGGCAAGCCGTATCCCATGGGCGCGCATTGGGACGGGCTAGGCGTGAATTTTTGTGTATTTTCAGCACATGCGGAGCGGATGGAACTTTGTCTGTTTGACGCCGCGGGCCGGCGGGAAGTGGCCAGGCTGGAACTGCCCGATTGCACGGACGAAGTGTTTCACGGCTATTTGCCAGGCGCGCGGCCGGGGCAGGTCTATGGGTATCGCGTGCATGGGCCGTATCAACCGGAAGCCGGGCACCGGTTCAACCCCAACAAATTGTTGCTGGACCCGTATGCCAAAAAGACAATTGGGACGCTGCATTGGTCGGATGCCTTGTACGGCTACCGGGTAGGTTCGCCGCGCGAGGACCTCTCCTATGACCGGCGAGATTCGGCCGCGGCGATGCCAAAGGCCGTGGTGGTGGATGGCACTTTCAACTGGGGCGACGACACGGCGCCGGGACATGGCTGGGGCGAAACGGTCATTTATGAAGCGCATGTCAAGGGTTTGACGTTCAAGCATCCCCTGGTCGCCGAGCATGAGCGCGGAACGTTTGCCGGGTTGGGTGATCCACATGTGGTGGAGCATCTGGCGAAGCTTGGCGTGACGGCGATTGAATTGTTGCCAATTCATGGGTTCCTGCAGGACCGGTTTCTGGTCGCGAAAAGTCTGCGGAACTATTGGGGCTATTCCACATTGTCCTTTTTCGCGCCGGAACCGGCGTATCTGGCGGAGGGCTCGCTGAACGAGGTGCGCATGGCGGTGCGGCGGCTGCACGCGGCGGGAATCGAGGTGATTTTGGACGTGGTTTACAATCATACCTGCGAAGGTTCCGAAATGGGGCCGACGCTGTCCTGGCGGGGCTTTGATAATGCGTCGTATTATCAGTTGCTGAAGGACAACCCACGGTGTTTCGTAAATGATACCGGCTGCGGCAATACGCTGAACGTGGCGCATCCGCGCGTGTTGCAGATGGTGATGGATAGCCTGCGGCATTGGGCGCAAGCCTACCATGTCGATGGTTTTCGGTTCGATCTTGGAACTACTTTAGGACGCGAGGCGCATGGTTTCGACCCGTGCTCCGGGTTTTTTGACGCGATCCGGCAGGACCCGGTGCTTTCGAGGCTGAAACTGATTTCAGAGCCCTGGGATATTGGGCCGGGCGGCTATCAACTGGGCAACCATCCGCCGGGTTTTGCGGAGTGGAATGACCGGTTCCGGGATTCGGTGCGCAAATATTGGCGCGGGGATAATGACCAGCGGCGGGAATTGGCCGGGAGGCTAATGGGCTCCAGCGATATTTTTGAGAAGCTGCGCCGCAAGACATGGGCGAGCGTGAATTATGTGACGTCGCATGATGGATTCACGCTGCACGACGCCGTATGTTATCGTGAGCGTCACAACGAAACGAATAAGGAAGACGGCAAGGACGGACATGCCGAGAATTTCTCCAGCAACTGGGGAGTCGAGGGTCCCTCGGCGGATGAGACGATTGCGGCGACGCGCGAACGGGTGAAGCGCGCGATGCTGGCGACGCTGATGTTTTCGCACGGCACGCCGATGCTGCTGGCGGGAGATGAGATGGGGCGGACGCAAGCGGGCAACAACAACGCGTACTGCCATGACAGCGAGATTTCGTGGTGCGATTGGACGGGGGTTCTGGCGAAGGAGCCGACGCCGGAGACGGTATTGCGGGATTTCCTGGCGCGGGTCATTGCTCTGCGCCAGCGGCATCCTTCCCTGCGGTCAGAAAATTTCCTGCATGGCAATGTGGAAATATTGCCCGGCATTTCGGACGTGGCGTGGTTTGACGAGCGCGGGGCGGTGCTGTCACCAGACGCTTGGGCCGATGGGGCGGCGCATTTGCTGGCGCTGCGTCGCGCGGCGCAGGCCGATGGCTATGTGGACGTGACGCTGCTGCTGCTGAACGCGACCGACGGCGACCGTGAATTTTTCGCGCCGGAACCGGCGCTACCCTGGCGGCTGGCGCTCGATAGCGCCAGGCCCGACCAGGTTTCCATTCTGACGGAGGGCAAGGTGATGGCTGGAGCGCATGGGCTGGTGTTGCTGGCCGCGGAGATGCGGCCGTGAGCGAAAAATTTGGCGCGGTCATGCAGTCTGATGGCAAAACGAAGTTTACGTTCTGGGCGCCGGACGCGACGGCGGTGAGCGTAGAGACGGAGGAAGGCCGGCGCTATGCCATGCAGCGACGCGCTGACGGCGTGTTTGAGGCCACCGTCGAGATCTGGGCCGGTGCCAAGTACAAGTACCGGATCTCGGAGGATCTGGCCGTGCCGGACCCTGCCTCCCGCGCGCAGGATGGCGGCGTACATGGGTGGAGCGTGGTGGTCGATCCTGCCTATGACTGGCGCCATTCATCCTGGCGCGGGCGGCCATGGCAGGAAACGGTGGTCTATGAACTGCACCCCGGTGCGCTGGGCGGCTTCGCGGGGATTGAGGCCCAGCTTGAGAGGTTGGCAAGTCTTGGCGTGACCGCGATAGAACTGATGCCGATCGGCGAGTTTCCGGGCCGGCATAACTGGGGCTATGACGGCGTGCTGATTTATGCGCCGGCCGGGGCCTACGGCACGCCGACCGAATTGCGCCGGATGATCGATTCGGCGCATGGCTTTGGCATCCAGGTCTTTCTGGACGTCGTGTATAATCATTTCGGGCCTGATGGCAATTATTTGAACGCCTACGCCAAGGCGTTTTTCCACCAGGACAGGCATACACCCTGGGGCAATGCGATTGATTTCTCGCAACCCCATGTTCAGGATTTTTTCATCGGCAACGCGCTGTATTGGCTGAACGAGTACCGGTTCGACGGTCTGCGCTTAGACGCCGTGCACGCCATTGAAGACGAAGATTTCCTGTTGCAGATGGCCGCGGCGATCCGCGACGGCGGGCCGGAGCGGGCGGTGCATCTGGTGCTGGAGAACGAGCATAACGATTCGCGCCCGCTGCGGACGGGGCCGGCGGAGCCAAAATATGACGCGCAATGGGCGGATGACTGGCACCATGGCGTGCATGTGCTGCTAACGGGCGAGTCCGAAGGCTATTACGAGGATTTTCACGACGCCGCAGGATTGCTGGCGCGCTGTCTGGCGGAGGGATTCGCGTATCAGGGCGAGCCTTCCGCGCATGCCGGGGGCCAAGCGCGCGGTACCCCGAGCGCCGGCTTGCCGAGCACGGCGTTTGTAATCTGCCTGCAAAATCATGACCAGGTGGGCAACCGGGCGATGGGCGAACGGCTGACGGTACTGGCGGACAAGGACGCGCTACGTGCGGCCGTGGTGCTGCTGCTGATGACGCCGCAGATTCCGCTGATATTTTTCGGCGAGGAGTTTGGCACGGCCACGCCGTTCCTATTTTTCACTGACCATAACGCGGAACTTGGAAAGCTGGTGACGCAGGGCCGGCGCAAGGAATTCGCCAAATTCGCCGCGTTCACCGATCCGGCGACGCGAGAAAAGATTCCTGATCCAAATGATCCAGCGACGTTCGCGGCCTCAGTTCCCGTGCGCCCGGCGGATGCGGATGACTGGGAGACATTTTATACGCGGCTGCTGATGCTGCGGCGCGAACACGTGGTGCCGGGAATTTTGGGCTGCCAATCCATGGGTGCTAAAACTCTCGGCAAATCTGCCGTGCGGGCCGCCTGGCGGATGAACGGCGGCGGCATTTTAACCATCGCGGCGAATTTTGGCGCGGCGGCGGTGGCGTGCGAAGCGGGGCCGGGCGAAATTCTGGTGGGCGAAAATTTGGCTGACGGCGGAATTCTAAAAGGGCGAACAGCCGTGGTTTGGCAGGAAAAATGAGTGCACTTCACCTCCTCGCGGAGACCGCCGGCGTTTTGATTCACTGGCGCGACGTCAACGGAATTTTCAAAACCGTGACGGATGAGAATGTGCGGGCCATCCTGGGCGCGATCGGCCTGCCTGCGGACACAGAAAGCGATATCCGCGACAGCCTGGCGGTGGCGGCAACCGAGAAGGACGCGATGCTGCCGCTCATGACGGCAGAACTCTTGCAGCCCATCGTGCTGCCCGGCAAGCCGGGAAATTTCAAGATCACGCTGGAATCGGGCGCCGTGATTCGCGGCAAGGCGGCGGCGCATGGCGACAAAATTTTGCTGCCGGCGCTGACGGAGCCGGGATATCATCGGCTGGAAATCGGCAAGCGCGCGATGACGATCGCGGCCGCGCCGCCGTGCGGCTGGACGCTTGAAGATGCCGGCGCCGGTTCGAAAATGTATGGCCTGGCCGTGCAGCTTTATGGCTTGCGCCGGCCGCGCGACGGCGGCATTGGCGATTTCGCGGCACTGGCGGATTTCGCGCGCCACGCCGGCGCGCACGGCGCGGATGCGGTGGCGATCAGCCCGGTGCATGCGCAATTTTCCAACGACGTGACGCGCTTCAGCCCGTATGCGCCGTCCAACCGGGCAGCGCTGAACGCGCTGCATATCGCCGGCGAATTTGACGATGTCGGTGAGGAATTCGTGAACTGGCAAGAGTCCGCCGCGGCAAAGTTGCAGCGGCTGCGCGCGGTTTTCGAGACGGCGCAGGATGCGGAAGCGCTGCAAGAATTTCGGCGTGAGTCGGGCGAAGGGCTGGAAAACCACGCGGTTTTCGAAGCCCTGGCGGCATTTTTGGCGCAGCAGAATTTCGACCTGAAGGATTTTTCCGCCTGGCCCGCGCAATTCCGCGATCCAAGCAGTGACGCCGTGGCGGCGTTTGCGCGCGAGCACGAAAAAGACATCGCATTCCATTTGTGGCTGCAATACCGGGCGGATGCCGGGCTGGCGGCGGCGCAGCGGGCGGCGCGCGATTCCGGGCAGCGGATTGGGTTGATCGCCGATCTGGCGGTGGGCACGGATCCTTCAGGCAGCCACGGATGGAGCCGGCCGCAAGAAATCCTGCAAGGGCTGCAGATCGGCGCGCCGCCGGATTCTTTCAACCGGGAAGGGCAAAGTTGGGGAATCACGGCGTTTTCGCCGCGCGGCCTGCGTAATTCCGGGTTCTCTGCGTTCATCGAGATGCTTCGGCACGCGCTGCGCCACGCCGGCGGCGTGCGGATCGACCACGTGATGGGGCTGGCGCGGCTTTGGGTCGTGCCGCAGGGGCGGTCCTCCGCGGACGGGGCCTACCTCACCATGCCGGAGACCGATTTGCTCCGGCTCGTCGTTTTGGAATCGACTCGTAATAAGGCGGTGATCCTGGGCGAGGATTTGGGCACCCTGCCGGATGGCTTTCAGCAAAAACTCAATCGCGCCGGCATCGCGGGGCTGCGGGTCTTGTGGTTCGAGCGCGACCGCGAAAGATTTTTGCCGCCGGCCGGCTGGACGAAGACCGCGGTGGCGATGACCACGACGCATGATCTGCCGACGGTGGCGGGGTGGTGGCAGGGGAGCGATATCATGTGGCGCCAAAAACTTGGCTTTACCGGCGAGGATTTTGCCGCCCGCGAGCGCGATCGCGGCGCGCTGTGGCAGGCATTTGTGGAATCCGGCGCCACCGACCGCGCACAGCCGGCGGCGCATGACGGCGCGGCGGCGACGTATCCGGCCTGTGCGCATCTCGGCAAAGCCGGCTGCGCGCTGGCGCTGCTGCCGGTGGAGGACGCGCTCTCGCTCGAAGAGCAGCCGAATCTGCCAGGCACGGTTGACGAACATCCGAACTGGCGGCGGCGGCTGAAGGATGATGTCGCGACCCTGTTCGCGCGCGAGGATTTTCTGGCGCGGCTGGACGCGCTGCACCGGGCGCGCCAATCGTGAGGGCGCTTGCCACCACGCCGCGCGCGACCGCGCGGCTGCAATTTCACGCCGGCTTCACCATCGACGACGCGGTCGCGCTCGTGCCGTATTTTGCAGCACTTGGGATTTCGCATTTGTATGCCTCACCCTTATTGAAGGCGCGGCCCGGTTCCACGCACGGGTATGACATCGTGGATCATAACGAGATCAATCCGGAACTGGGCGGCATGGCGGCGTTGCAACGGCTGATGGCGGCGCTGCGGGCGAACGATATGGGGCTGCTGCTGGACATCGTGCCCAACCACATGGGGGTGGGCGGTGCCGATAATGCGTGGTGGCTGGATGTGCTGGAATGGGGCGAAGCCAGCAAATACGCAACGTTCTTCGATATCGACTGGAACCCGCCGGATGCCGCCCTGCATAAAAAACTGCTCGCCCCATTTCTGGGCGCGGCCTATGGCGAGGTGCTGGCGAGCGGCGATTTCAAGCTGAAATGCAAGGCAAGCGGCGCCCTGTATATCGAGTACCACGAACACCATTTCCCGATCTCGCCGCGCGGCGCGGCGGTGGTACTGCATGGCGAGGCGGCGCTGAACGACGTCTCGCACGCCTTCGGCGATGTGGCGAAACAAACCGGGCGGCAAGCGGCGTGGGCGGCGGCCGAAAAAGCCAAGGCGATGCTGGCGGCGGCGATGAAAACGCCGGAGGGTGAGCAAGCATTGGCCGCGGCCCTGCAAAAATTTGATGCAAGCGAGGCTGAGGGGCGACGGCGGCTGCACGCATTGTTGCATAGGCAGAACTACCGCCTCGCCTGGTGGCGCGCCGCGGCGGATGAAATCAACTGGCGCCGATTTTTTGACATCAACACCCTGGCCGGCATGCGGGTGGAACTGCCGAAAGTCTTCGATGCCACGCATGAGTTTGTCCTAAATCTCTATGCTCAGGGCCTGATCGACGGCGTACGCATCGACCATATCGACGGCCTGGCGGACCCGCGCGGCTATGCGCGGAAATTGCGGCGGGTGATGGAGGTGGCGGGTGCGGCGCGGCCGCCGGAGGCGGCGAAAGGCGCGCCCTACATCGTAGTGGAGAAAATTCTCGCGGGCCGCGAGAAATTGCCGGCCGCATGGCGCACGGATGGCACCACCGGCTACGACTTTATGGATCAGGTCGGCGGCGTGCTGCACGATCCGGAGGGCGAGGCGCCGCTGACCTGGGCGTGGACCAGCCTGACGGGACGGCCCGGGAGCTTTGAGGAAGAAGAGGCGGCGGCGCGGCGGCAAATTCTGGCCGATAATCTCGCCAGCGAACTGAATGCGGCGGCGGCCACACTCTACCGGATCGCGCAGCGCGATCTGGTGACGCGCGATTATACGCTCACCGGCATCAGGCGCGCGCTGGCGGCGATTCTGGTGCATTTTCCGGTGTACCGCATCTATGCCGGCCCGGCCGGGCGCTCGGAAACCGATGGCCAGGTGATGGACCGGGCACTGGCCGGGGCGAGAAAGAATTTCCGTGCCGCCGACAGGCGGCTTTTGGACGTGGTGCGCAACTGGCTGGCCGAGGAGCCGCCGCGCGAGGAAAAAGCCGGGCCGCGCCGGCTGGAGAAAATCCGCGCCCAGGTGCGGTTTCAGCAGCTTTCGGCGCCGACCGCCGCGAAGTCGGTCGAAGATACCGCGTTCTACCGGTTTGGACGGTTGCTTTCACGCAACGAAGTCGGCTCCAATCCCGGCACCTTCGCCATCACGCCGGCGGCGTTTCATGCCGCCGCGCAGGAGCGTTGCAAAAACCTGCCCGGCGCGCTGCTGGCGACGGCGACGCACGACCACAAGCGCGGCGAGGATACGCGCGCGCGATTGGCCGTGCTCTCGGAAATTCCGGGCGAGTGGGAGACCGCGGTCACGCGATGGACCCGGCTGAACGCCATCGTGCGGCCCTCGGATGGGCCGAGCATGGCGGACGAGGTCATGCTGTACCAAATGCTGGTGGCGGCCTGGCCGTTCGGCCTGCAGCCGGATGACCGGGCCGGGCTGCAAACGTTGCGTGAACGCATCGGCGCCTGGCAGGTGAAGGCGATGCGGGAGGCGAAATTGGCCTCCGAATGGGCGGCGCCCGATGAGGCTTACGAAACCGCGGCGGCGGCGTTTCTGGCCGCCGTGCTGGACCCTGAACGGCCGGTGCTGGCGGAAATCATAGCGTTCTCGGAACGGCTCGCCGCACCTGGCGCGGTGAACGGCCTGGCGCAGACTTTGCTGCGGCTGACCAGCCCCGGCGTGCCGGACCTCTATCAGGGCACGGAATTCTGGGATTTTTCGTTAGTGGACCCGGATAATCGCCGCCCGGTGGATTTTGCCGCGCGGCGGGCGGCGCTGGCGGCAGGCGAAAAACCCGCCGCGCTGCTGGCGGATTGGCAAGACGGCCGGGTGAAGCAGGCGATCATCGCGCGGGCGCTGCATTTGCGTGCCAGCAATCCGGAATTATTCGCCAAGGGCGGGTACACCAAGCTGGAAGCCGAGGGCCCGGCGGCGGCGCATATTCTGGCGTTCGCGCGGCACCACAGGGGCAAGACGCTGGTCACGGCGGTAACGCGGCTGGCAGCCAATCTAACGGACGGATTGCCGCTCGCGCGCCCCGGGCATTGGGCGGATACGGCGCTCACTATGCCCAGCGATAGCTGGCAAGACGTGTTGAATGACAAGCCCGTGGCCGGCACCAAAATCGCCGCGGCGGACTTATTTGCGACGCTGCCGGTCGCCCTGTTGAGCGCGGGCTGACAACCTCTACGGCCACAGCGAACAATATTCCCGCGCATCCTCCAAATTCGGCCCCGCGATGCCGTCGGCGCCAATGATTTTCACCCACCCATCGGGCTTTTCCGGCGTCGGCGTATCACCGCAATTGGTGTGGACCCAGTCGATGCCGGGCCCGCCGGTCGCGTACAGCTTGCCACACAATTCCAGCCTGGCGCCGGCGGCGATGGCGGTAAGCGGCGCCGGAACGCTCTCGCCGGCCGCGTCATAGCCGGCGGCAAACACGTTATCGATGGCCACGTCATAGGCCTGGCCGTCCTGGTCCGCCTGCAAAGTGAGGTGCGTGTGGGAAAGCTCCACGCCGTTGAACGGATGCCCCGGCTTGAAATACGGCGCCTGGGTGACCGTCCCGGTCAGATAGGTGCCGTCATTGGCCTGGCACTGTGCGGCGTCATCCGCGCGGGCGGCGGCGGTGCCCGCCAACAGAAACAGCAAGGCGCAGGCAGCGTTCCTCATTTTGGCCCCCCCCAAAAAGCTTTTGGCGGCGTCATGCTTTCTGCACGTACGCTTCGGGCCAGTAGCCGCTTTGGCCGGGCCGCGGCGCAAAATAGCTGTCCGGCGGTATCGCCGCGAGCGCCCGGGCAAGACGCTGGTTCAGTGCCTCAACGATTTCGGGAGGAATTCCAGGTTCAATGGCGATCTTGATGTTTTGGCTGTCCGGCTGGCGCGGAAATTCCTCCGGCGGGAAATGCCCGCGGATGGCGATCATCCCGGTTTCCGCCGGCATGCCGCCATTGATCACCAGGCGATGTTCGCGGACGTTGATCCAGGCGGCGGCGTGCGGCGCGTCATCGGGGTGGGCGGGGACGACAGCGCGGCGGCCGAAGCTGAAGCGCGCGGGGTGCGCCGAGCCGTCCGGCCGGTGCCAAATATCCAGCCCGGCCCGGTGAAAAATCAGCGCGATTTCCGTATAGGCGGCATTCAGCCGGGCGTGGGTGGCGAAATGAAACGCCAGGCTGCCTGGCAGGATTTTGCCGCTCAAGTCAGACTTCATGGGTTTCCCTCAAGCATGATCCCATTTAACCGAAATCCCGGGCGTTGTCAGGCGTCCGTCATTTGCGGTATTATGTAGCACCCGCCACCACGCCCAATCTACCGCCCGCTCCTTGATTTGCCCACATTTAGAGCATGGGCGACACCTTCATTATATCCGGCCTCAAAGAAAAGCGCTCCGCCGTGGCGGGTCGCATCATTGACCTACGGCGGGAGATAGACCGCCTCCAAGCCGATCTCTACCACATCGACGCGGTGTTGAAGCTCTACGGGCTGGAACCCGACGAAATCCCGGTTAAGGGCCGGATGCCCAAGCGTTCGGCTTATTTCGCGCGGGGTGAGATTAGCCGCCGCTGCCATGAGTTAATGCGCGAACGCGGGCTGATCTCGGCGGATGACGTGGCGGTGAGCGCGATGGTGGATAAGGGACTGGACCCGGACACCAACCGGAAGCAGCGGGCGGATTTCACCCGGCGCATACTGGTTTCGCTGCACGATCTCAGGAAGGCCGGAAAGGTGGACCAGATCGGCACTAAAACACGAGTTAAATGGCGGTTGGTCCCTTTGGCGGAGGGGTGAGGGCGCCCTTGCGCAGTAAGTTCAAAGATTAATTGAAATTGTCATAAAAACATTGCCAACCCATTGACGGGACTCGAAAAAATAGTTCATCGCAGAGTGGTTAGAATACGCCTTCGATTCGTCTCTTCTGGACCGAGACACTTCGTACCGCGCCGGAGCAACTCGGCTCCGGGAAGGAGGTGATTAAAGATGGGTTCTAACAGAACAACAGGCGAAAAAACTGTGTTTGTACGGCAATATGACCGTTTCAGATACGGGAAATGGGAGAGGGTGATCTCCCACTTCCGTAGCTACCCCCAGCGGTAACAAGGGGCTGACTTCCCAACTTGCGGCCACTTTCGGGTGGCCGCTTTTTTGTTTGGTGCTCGCATATGCACATAGACATAGAGTCGGTGTCAACTTGGCAATTACAAAGTTTTAATATGTTGTTTTATGCCGTAAACTTTGTAAAACTGTTAATTCGCCCGCTGCCAATACCCGCAAAAATCCACCGAAGGCCGCGCTGCCAGCGCCAGGGAAGCCACCGCCCGTACTTGCGCCCCATTATCCACCCGGCGGTGATCCTCGCGCCATGAGGCTTCCTGAGCGTACCGGATCAGGTAAGCCCCGGCGATATGGTGGTGATGCCCGATCTCGGCGCGGCGCATCCGGGAGAAAAACTCTTCCGCCCCGTTGGTGCAGGCTCCGGCCAGCGAATAGGCTTCCTGGTGGTTGATCCGGCGGACGGCGTACCGGCCGTGCAGGTCATTCCATGCGCCGCTCTCATCCGCCATCAATTCGGTGCCGGGCAGGACGCGGTTACGAATGAAGCCCATAGCCTCGCCTTCCGAGCGGAACACGGCAGGCAGCGTCTTACCGTCCCGCTCCCGGATGATGACGACGCATTGGCGCTTGCCGTTCTGGTTCTTGACCAGGCGGCGGTCCCGGCGGTTTTCTTTGTGGTTCGCGGGCTTCACATAGCCGCCGAAATAGCCGCCGTCGATCTCGGCAATCCGGCCAACACCGCCTAACGTCCGGCCTTTCAATTCGGTGGCCATCGCCTCCCGCAGCTTATGGGCCAGCACGAAAGCCGTCTTATACTGGCAATCCAAGTCACGGGAGAGGGCCAAGGCGGATTTGCCTTTGACCTCGTTGCAGAAGATTGCGATGGCCGCCAGGTACGTCTGCAAGGGCATCTTGTGGTGAGCAAACAGGGTGCCGCTGGTGATACTAAAATCCTTCCGGCACGCCTTGCAGCGGAACCGCAGAACACCGTTCGGACGGCGGCATTCATAGACCGTGGGGCACTCGCAATGGGGACAAACAGCTTTGCCGGCGGCCCAGCGCAGGTTGCGAAACGTCGTCTCGGCTTCCGCGTCCGTCATACGCAGGACGGACGCTAGGGAGAGCGTCCGGGCCTTTGCTGACAAGAGGAAGTGTTGAGACATGGAAACCTATTAAATATGAGAATAACTTGTCATATTTAATATGATAAGAGGATACTCTTGTCAACAAGAAAATATCATTTATGGTATCTTTTTGTCAGTTAAAGGCGGATATTATGGGCCTAGCCGCGACGGAAAAGGAGTTGGCAGACAAGACTAGCCGCTTTATCAAAGCCGAAATGAAGCGGGCCGGCGTGACCTATGCCGAATTGGCAAAGCGTCTTGAGGCTCATGGGTTGCGGGAGACTGAGGCATCAATAGCGAACAAGCTAAGCCGGGGGACGATAGCGGCCACGTTTCTGCTGGCAACGCTGGCGGCTCTGGAGATGGAGGGGATTCGACTGGAGAGTCTTTAGGAAGGCAGGAAGGGATAACTTTGCCAAGTCAAGAAGATGGCGGCCGCGAAACAAGCGAAACACCAAAGCCACCAGAAAGGCCTGTCAAACCAGAAGATAAACCACCAAACGCCGAAAGCACTGAACACACAAGCGGCGATAATTCCCAGAAAACCGACAGCAAACTTGACCGCGATATGGTCTTTTGGACCCGTGCCGTTGGAATCTTCACTGCTTTGCTCGTCATATCCTCCGTACTCCAATACTGCGCCATGCGAGGCCAACAGGCTGTAATGGAGGGGCAACTTTTGGAAGCACTGGCTGACAATAGGCCGTGGATTCCACTTCCCAATTTTACCGCTGCCGGGCCATTGGTTTTCGGTCCAAACGGCGAAATGTCCATTCGTATCAACTACACGATTCAAAACGTCGGTCACTCGCCAGCAGTAAATGCTGTGCTGCGGTACGTAATAGACGTTGTTCGATTTGATAGCATGACAAACAGCGTTTCCGATCAAAAAAGGCTGTGCGATCTTGCTCAAAACATCGCCAGTCAAAAAGCATTTGCCGCTCAAACTATTTTTCCAAACGACAAAATTGAAGCCGGAGGTATCGCGGTTGGCGCTATTTTGCCGCATGGGAAAAATTATGAAATCTACGGCGCCATACCAAATCACTTTTTCCTTAACATAACCGGCTGTATTGATTACACATTCGGGGATGATTTGGCGGTCCACGGCCAAACTGGATTTACGTACGAAATATATTCTTTGGCAAATGGTGGTTACCAAGACGGTTTCGTGCCCATTCCCGGAATGGCGTATCAAATAGTCTTGGCTCAGCAAGGGCTGAGGCTTAACTATTTTCAGTAAAACAAAAATAAAAACGGCTATTGCCGCACCTGAGCGCACCGCTACCTCTCTATTCAAACAAGCAGCGCGGCACGATGCCGAATAGGTCTGGTTCTGGCAGTTTCCCTCTGGTGGCGGGTGCTACATAATACCGGTCATTTGGCGCGCCCTGGTGGAGTCGAACCACCGGCCTCAAGATTAGAAGTCTCGTGCTCTATCCAGCTGAGCTAAGGGCGCGGCCAGCGGTTGGTAGCGGTTGCGCGAGGCATTGCCAAGGTTTTCACCGGGTCCGGCCCCGGCGGGACCCTGCAAATCAGCGCAGGGTTGCCTATGTCTAAAGCGATCTCGCACCGAGGAGACTGCATCATGGGACGAATCTTCCTGGTCGCAACTATACTGGCGCTGGCCGGCTGCCAGGATGCGCCAACGCCTCAGGCGATGGCGCACATGAACATGGCGGAAAACGGCACGCCAACCATACCGCCGGCGGTGTCGCGCCCGATTGTGGAACCGGATGGGAATGTCGTGCAGTGCACGGCGTATCCTGGACCAGGGTCGGCAAACGCTTGTATCCAGAAGTAAAGTAAGAAGCGCTTTTTTGAAAAAAAGCGCGCAAAAAACTTTTGCGAGCTGGGGGCGTT
Source organism: Acetobacteraceae bacterium (assembly GCA_003137135.1). GTDB lineage: Bacteria > Pseudomonadota > Alphaproteobacteria > Acetobacterales > Acetobacteraceae > Acidocella. Next base: position 21,642 of record PLFB01000060.1, on the reverse strand, counting down.
TGGACCGGGAGTGCCTTTAAACGGCTCGATAGGAGCCGTTTAAAGGCACTCCCGGACCAAACGCCCCCAGGAGCAAAAATTTTTTTGGTTACTTTTTTTTCAAAAAAAGTAACTTCTTCCTTCCCTTCTCAATGCGTCCAATTCGCCTTCCGGTCGAACCTGAAATTATCAGCATAAGACTTCGGCTTTTTAAAATGCGCCGGCGGCAGTTCCAGGTCGAACGGGATCCCGTATTGCTCGGCATACGCAATCGCCGCTTCCTTGGTATCAAAGCTCAGCCGCACCTGGCTCTGCATGTCATCGCTGCCGGTCCAGCCCATCAGCGGGTCGCGCAGTTTCGCGCTCGCCGGCTCAAATTCCAGCACCCAGCGGTGCGTCTTGGCGGTGCCGGACTGCATGGCGGAACGCGGCGGCAAAAAAATACGGGCGTGCATGGCAACAAAACTCCCCATCCTCTGGTCGGGGCGCCCGGATTCGAACCGGGGGCCTCTTGTACCCAAAACAAGCGCGCTACCAGGCTGCGCCACGCCCCGAACGGGCTGGGCTTAGCCCCCGCCAAACGGCTTGGCAATCACCCGGTCGCCGACGCTGATGTCGTCCGCCGCGGTAATCCCGCCCTGCAATTCCAGCGTCGCGGCCACCGGCACGCCGGAGGAAATCGTCGCCGTGCTATATGGCACGGTCATCTCCGCGATCGCCGCGATGGTGCCGTCCGGGTTGATGAACACCATGTCCTCCGGCACCGGGCAGTTCTTCATCCACATCTCAGAAACCTCCGGCTGCGGCCAGACGAACAGCATGCCGGCGTCGGGCGGAATGGAGGTGCGGAACATTTCTCCCGTGTCCTGCTGCTGCACGGTGACCGGGAGCTCAACCGTAAAGTGATGGCTCTTGCCGTCGTCGCCGATGATGGTCAGCGGCTCGGTCGGGAGTTTCGGCTGTGGCCCGGTAGGGTCGCCGGGGTCGGCATGCGCCAGCGCGACAGAGACGCACAGAAACAGGCTGCCGAGCCAAAGACGCGTCATGCGGTCATCCTCAAAAATTCCTCTCTGATGGGACCAGAATTGGGCGCATCGCGCAACGTGGTCAGCCAGTGCGGCGGCGGGTTGCGCCCGGCGGCGCGAAAATAGTTTACCCCGCGCAGCACCTCCTGCGCGGCGTCCGGCAGAATCTCCGGGATCGGCCGGCCGGTCAGTATCGCCCAGATGCCGGCCCAGCAGCGCGCCAGCGCGAACGGGTTGTAGCCGCCGCCGCCGCCCACCACCAGGCGCGGCGCCAGCGGCCGGACGGCGCGCACGGCGTGCCAGATGGCGTTGTTGGAAAGGCCAAGTTTTCCCAGCGGATCATCCGCCAGCGCGTCGGCGCCCGGCAGCAAAAAAATCGCCTCCGGCTGGTGCGACGCGATCAGCGGCAGCACGCGCTCCTCGATCAGCCGCGCATACTCGCTGTCATTGGTCTTGTTTGGCAGCGGAAAATTCCACACCCCCTGCGCCGGCCGGCTGGCGCCACCGCTATGCGGCCAGGCGCCCGCCGCATGCACGGAGACGGTCAGAACGTCCGGATCGCCTGCGAAGGCCTCCTCAACCCCGTCGCCGTGATGCGCGTCCAGGTCGAGATACGCGATCCGCCGCAGCCCCAGATCTTGCCAACGCAGGATGCCCAGCGCGATGTCGTTGACGAAGCAAAAGCCGCTGGCACGGTCCCGCCGGCCGTGATGATTGCCCACCCCCGGCGCGAACACGGTCCCGCCGCCCGCCGTCCGGCTCGCCGCCAGCAGCGCGCCGCCCGCCGAAATGGCCGGGCGCCGAAACACCGCCTGGTGGATCGGGTTGCTATCCGCGCCGATGCGGGTCGCCTCCCGCACCTCCCGCGGCAGGTCCTGCTCCGCCTCGGCCCTTCGCAGCGCGGCGATGTAATCCGGGCTGTGAAACCGGCAGAGCGCCTCGGACGCGGCCATCGGAGACTCTACATAATAAGATTCATCTAACCATTTGAGCGCCACGCAAAGGTCGGCCACCAGCATGGCGCGTGGAATCGCCAGCGGATGCGGTGGCGCGAAGGCCGGCAACCGGTAGATGTCGGACCCCACGAAAATCGCGCCCATGCCCCTCATTAGGGCCTGTAACGAAATATCTCCAGACCCATATCCACCCCGAAACCCGCCCCGCCGGAGGGCGTTCTACAATCATAGATAGCACAAGCGCAACTTTAACCGCCGGCCAACTTAGATAACAACAAAACAGTGGAAGTTTTCTCAATAATGTTCTAAACATTAAGGAAACATTGCCAGGATTTTATGTTATGCCGGTCACGAAATTTCCGCATCTTTCGCCCGAAATGAATGACGGGCGCATCACCGTGGCGCCCGGAGTCAAGCTTTCCTACGTGGACCGCGGCCGCGGCGCGCCCATCGTTTTCGTACCTGGCTGGACTTTTACGAAAGAGGTGTTCGAAAAACAGATCAGCGAATTTTCCCGGAAATACCGGGTCATTTCGTATGATCCGCGCAGCCAGGGCGCCTCCGCCACCACCGCGGAGGGCAACGATTACCTCACCCACGCGCAGGACCTTGCCGCTTTATTAGACGGATTACAGGTCCGCAACCCTGTCCTAGTCGGCTGGTCCGCCGGCGCCCATGCAACCTTGGGTTTCATCAAGCTCAGAGGCCCGGAAGCCGTCGCCGCGCACGTCGTCATCGACATGCCGCCCAAATGCATGTCCTACGAAACCGAAGCCTGGATCGAAGGCACGCTGGAGGAAATCTCCGCCGTCCACACGCTCTACCTGCGCGACGGCAAGGGCCACGCGGATTATATCAAACTCTACGCCGAAACGGTGATGGTGCAGCGCAACCTGCTGCCGGAGGAACTCAACTGGATCGTCAGCCTCGCCACCAAAACCAAACCGCTGGTGGCGGCGCAGCTCTTCGCCAGCTGCATGTTCCAGGACAACAACGCCGCCGCCGTGGCGGTCGCCAAAGCCCGGCCCACCTTGTACTTCGTCGCCCAGCACTGGGCCGCCAAAGCCGTCGCCCACCTGAAATACCTCCTGCCGGAAACCAAATACGTCGTCTTCGGCGGCCACATGATGTTCTGGGAACACCCCGAAGCCTTCAACCGCGTGCTCGACGAATTCATCCAACGCTCGTCAACCTACGGCGTACCGGATGAGGCCGTGTGAAGGAAGCAAGGCCAGGGGGCTTTGCCCCCCTGGACCCCCACTAGGGCCGAAGGGCCCTAGGACCCGTTTAATTTGGTCTCGTGTGTGGGTGNNCACCCACACACGAGACCAAATTAGGGGGTTCTAAGGCCGTCGGCCTTAGCGGGGGTCCAGGGACGCCGCGTCTGCGGGGCAGAGCCCCCTGGCCTTACTTGCTTTACACAACGCTCCGATTAATCACGCGCTCGATTTCCGCGCGCACCACGCGTTCGACCAGGGTGGGCAGGTGGCTATCGAGCCAGGCCTTCAGCAGCGGCCGGATTTCCTCGCGCACGATGTCTTCAATCGTGATCGAGCTGGATTTGCTGATCGCGACGGACTTTTCGGTGGTCATGCTGCGCACCAGCGCGCCGATGGAGCTGGCGGCGGCGTCGGTGGTTTTATCGCTGATCAGGCTTTCCGGCGGCACCAAGCTGTCGGGAAGGGGGGCGTCGTTCATTTCGGGCTCCGTGGGCATTTGGTCCGGGGTGAATGCGGCGGCCGGGGTGGGTTCGGGACGGAAGGGTTTTGGTTCCAGCACGGGTGCCGGCGCCGGCGGGTCCATGTGGCGGGCGATTGGCGGGTCAAGGATGGCTTCGGGTTCCGGCGGCGCCCAGAACGCAGCGGGCGCCGCGGCGGCTGGCTGGGCAAACGCCGGCGCATCGCCGGGGTCCGGCAGCGGCGCCATGGTGGGCGGTTGCAGCGGGCGGTAGGCCGCGGGTTCGGGTTCGGCCAGAATGTCGGGCAGCGGCGCCGGTTCCGGCGGGGCGGTGTATGCCGTAGCGGGCAGCACCGCCGCGCCAAACGGCAGCGGCATCGGCTCCGCATCCGGCTCTACGGTGGGCGGCAACTCCACCACCGGTTCGGGCATGGCGCGCGGGCTCGGATCAAAATCCCGGCTGAACGGCGCCGGTTCGGACGAAAAATGCAGCGGCTCCGGCCCGGCTTGCGGCGCCTGCGGCGGGTCCGGCGGCGGCACGCTGGCGGCCGGCAGGGCGGTGGCGGACGAAAAATCCGCCGGCCGGGCGATCATGCTGGCGTCCAGCAGCAGCACATCGTCGTCCATGTCCATCGGTGGCGGCGGCGGCGGCGGCGGGTAGGCGGCCGCCATCGGCGCCGGGCGCAGCGGCGGCGCTGGCACGGCCTCCGGCATCGCGGCCACCGGCGACGCCGCGGCGGGCTTGCCCGGCTCGTCTTCCTTCAGTATGCGGCGGATCGAGGCAAGAATCTCTTCCATCGAAGGTTCCGCGTTGCCGCCAGACCCGCCGCCCTGGATGTCATTACTGGCATAGCTCATACACGTTCTTTCATGTGTTGCGGCCAGAAATGCAACTCAAAAATGGATGAGCGCCGCACTAGCGTTCCAACGGCGACGGCAAGTCCTCGTTGGCGGGCGTGATCGGCGGTGGCGACGCGACCGAAGATTGCACCGGCGCCGCGACTTCCGGCGCGGCGTAAGCCGCCGCCGGCGCCGAGTCGGCCGGCGGATTGCTGATCGGGACGGCGCCTGCCGGCGCCGCCTGAGCAGGTAGCGGTTCTTGCACAACTTGTACCGGCGCGGCGACTTCGGGTGCCGGCGGCGCGGTCAGCGTGGGGGGTACAATCACCGGCGGCGCGCTACCCAGCAGCTCGCCATTCGCCGCGACTCCGGCGTACTGATCCGCCTGTTCGCCGGTGCCGATGCCGGCGAATTTAACCAGCCGGTAGTAGTTCACGTCGTCATACGGCGTCACCGGCAGGCCGAGGTCGGTGACCGAAAGCCGGCCGATGGCCTGCGCCACGGTGTAGGAATTCTCCACCAGTTGCGCGATATTCTCCACCTGCTGCACCTGGGCGGTCAGCAGCGCCTGCTGCGCGTTCAGCACGTCCAGCGTCGTGCGCGTGCCGACGATCTCTTCGCGCTCGGTGCCGTCCAGCGCGATCGCGTTCGCCTTGATTTCGGAATTGGTGGAAACAATCGCGTCGCGCGAGGCGACAAAGGCCTCCCAGGCCTGCGTCGCCTGCGCATACGCGGTGCGCTGCTGGTCGATGATGGTGGCAAAGCTCTGCTGTTCGCGGGCACGCGCGGCGCGGATCGCGGCATACTCCGCCCCGCCCTGGTACAGCGGGACGGTGAGCTGGCCGAGCACGGAGCCGCCGCGCACGCTGGTGCTCTGGCCGGACGGGTTGGATTCGGTAAAGCCGGAAACCTGCAGCGTGATCTGCGGCAGCAATTGGGAAAACGCCACGTCCACGGCGTCCTTGTTGGCGGCGTCGGTGTATTTCGCGGCCAGCACGTTGGGATTGTTGGCCACCGCCAGCGCGCCGGCCTGCTCCTTGGAATCCACCGGCAAATCCAGCGGCTGCGGCGCCGTCAGGTCGCCGGGATAGTCGCCGACCAGTTGCCGGAAATTCTCGTCCGCGATCTGCAGATTGCCTTCCGCCACCGCCACCTGCTCGATCGCCTGCGCCAGCGAGGCCTGCGCCTGCGCGACCGAGGTCAGCGTGATCTCCCCGACGTTGAACTGCGCCCGCGTGGCGGCGAGCTGCTGCTCCAGCACCGTCTGGTTATTCTTGTCCAGATCCAGCACGTGCTGGTCCGTGATCACCGTGACATAGGCGTTGACGACGTTGAGAAACACCGTCTGCTCGGTCGCCAAAAGCTGCGCGCGGGCGGCGTAGACGGTGTTTTCCGCCTCCCGCGTCTGGTCGATCACCTTGCCGCCGCTATAGATCGGCTGCGTCAGCGTCACCTGCGCGGTCTCCGGGTTGCCGGATTCCGGCAGCCGGGTTTTGCTGGGCAGCGGGTCAAAAATGCTCGGCGGCTGCAGCTCGGTCACGACTTCGGAGGAGCGGCCGAGCGTGCCCTGCAGCGAGATGGTCGGGCGCCAGCCGGAAATCGCGGTCGGCACGTTTTCATCCGCCTCGCGTAGCGCCGCGCGCTGCTCCGCCAGCGTGGCGTTGTTGGCGTAGGCTTCCGCCAGCGCCTGCACCAGCGTGTCGGGCGGCGCGTCCGGCGCGGGCGGGGCTGCGGCTTCCGCCAGGCCGGCGACAGCCAGCCACATGCCAAGCGGCAGCACAAAGCGGGCGGTCAACGCCATGTTTTTGGGCCGGCGCATTAAAACACGAAGGCGGGGGCAGACAGAAAATCGGGAATGATGCGGGCCGAAACGTCGAATTTCTTGGCGATCGCAAAGTTCTGGCCGCTCGCTTCCGCCACCACCGCGGTGCCCAGCCCGCCGCGCCCCTGGCCGCTGGCCAGCACGGTGACCAGTCTTCCGCCCGGCGCCAACTGCGCCAAAAAATTCTCCGGCAGCCGGCTCACCGCGCCCTCGATGAAAATCGCGTCATAGGGTGCGGCGCGCGCATCCCCATCCGTCAGCGTGCCGGTCATGCGCGTAACCGCCGGCGCATGCCGCGCCAGGGCGCCGGTGTCCAGGCCGGCATCGCTCTCCAGCGCCGTCACCGCCACGCCCGCCATCGCCAGCAGCGCCGCGCCGTACCCGGCCCCGCCGCCGACCACCAGAACCGTTTTCGGCGCGCCCGCCAACACCAGTTGCACCAGCCTGGCGATGGCCAGCGGCGCCAGCATGTAACGCCCATTTCCCAGCGCGATATCGGCATCGGCGTAAGGCCGGCTGCCCGGCGGCGCAAACTCCTCCCGCGGCAGCGCGCGCATCGCCGCGATCACCCGCGGGTCACTGACCTGGTTCGGTCGAACCTGGCTGTCCACCATATGGGCGCGGGCAATCGCCGGGTCGGGACGCATGTCGGTCATGAAAAACCTTTTGTTTGAAGCAACCGCGCCGGCGTTATAGCGGGGAGAGGTAAACAAACTCAACCTCTTGGGCAGCCCTTGACCGCGCCGGCCCCGGCGGAGGATATACCGGGCACTGACCGGTCAAGGTCCGGTGGCAGAGTGGTGATGCAGCGGACTGCAAATCCGTGTATGCCGGTTCGATTCCGGCCCGGACCTCCAAGGGCAAGGCAAGCAAGCAGCGCTTTTTGAAAAAAGGCTCCCCGCCTGGGGCNNCCCCAGCTCGCAAAAGTTTTTTGGTTCTTTTTTTCAAAAAAGAACTTCTTACTTGCCTTAACTGATAGGCACCGACGCCGTGACGAAAATCGACCGCCCTGGCAGCGTGAAATAGAGCGGCGTCACGCCATCCAGCGCGGTGCCGATGCTGTCGATAATCTGCCTTGCGTCGAACAGGTTTTCGACGTCGAGTTTTAACCGCAGATGCGCCAGGCGCGGATTCGGCCCGGCAAAATCGTACGCCGCCGAAACATTGGTGACGTTGTAGGGGTCGTACCACTGGCCGGGAACGTTGCCCGGTGACAGGCCGTTATTGTCGTAATGCCCGCCGGTCCACTGGTTGATGACCGCGGCATAAATATTGTTCTTGTTGTAGATCATGCCGCTATTGGCGGTGAACTGCGCGGCCTCGCCGATCGGTTCGTGCGTCGCCGTGGTCTCCGCGCCATTGATGCTGCCATTGCCAAAAACGCTGAACCCCGCTGGCAGATTGTAGGTCGCCTCGCCCTCCACGCCCTTGAACACGGCGTCGCCGGCGTCGGTGGCGATCGTCACTGCGCCGACGCCGTGCGAAACCGTCAGGTTGTCGAAATGCACCAGATAGAGATCGGCGTCGAGCGCCAGTTTATCGGTCTGGTACGCAAACCCCGTCTGGTAGTTCCAGGTGGTCTCCGGGATCAGATCGGGGTCGTAACCGCTTGTCGTCTCCAGCGTATAGCGGTTGGGGCCGAGATAGCCTTGCGCCACCTGCGCATAGACCGAAAACGCCGGGTTGCACTGATAGCGCGCCTCGAAACTAGGCAGGATCGCGTGATAGGCCTTGATATAGCCGACCGGGATCAAATTGCCGTTGGCGTCCACCAAATCGGTATTCACCGGCTCGTTAAAATTGCGCAGGTAATAGGCGTATTTCACGCCGGGGGTCAGCGTCAGCCCCGGCAGCGGTTTTATATCAAACTGCAAATAGGGTTGCAGCGTGGTGGTCTGGGTGTGGATCAACTGGTCCAGCGGCAAATTGCCGACGCCGTTGACGGCGTAATTGTAAGCCAGACCCTGGGTGAAATCGACCTCGGTCTGGTAGCGGCTCTGGTGCTGCAGATCGGCCCACATGCCGAATTTCACGTCGCCGTAATCGAACGCGCGGCTAAACCGCGCGATCGCGCCGTAGGAGCGGTAGGAGTTCCGCAGCACCTGGCCCGGCACGTCATTGGGGTAGCTGTCGTAATTGCCTTGGCTGTCGAGCAGGATGGTGCCGTCGGGATTGTCGCCGTTCGGGTCCTCGCCATTAAAACCGCGATAGTCGTAGGCGTAGGAATAGAGTTTCCCGTCAAACATCCAGTTATCGGCGAAATTCGAGGTGATGCCGGCGTATTCGATGTCGGAATTGATGCGGTCAGTATTATAGCCGGCATAGGCCTGGCTCGTGGGATCGCTCGACAGGCCGTAATCGTCGCCGAGCGTATCGATCTCTTGCGCCGTCTGCCCTAACGTGGTGTGCTGAAACGTGCGGTTGACCATCGCCAAAAAAGTCAGCACGGTCGTCGCGTTCACCGGCACGATGAATTTCGAGAAGAAATTCCCGCGCTCCTGCCCGGCATTGGTCAGGTAGCCGCTGGATTCCAGGTGCTCGAAATCCAGCACACCCGAGGCGCCGGTCCCGGCGATCGGGCCGGTATCGACCTCGGCACCTTCCAGGCCGGTATTGAAACTGCCGTAGGAGAGCGTGGGCGTGACGGTAACCTGCCCCAGTGGATCTTTCGTCTGCACCGCTATGGTGCCGCCGAACGTCGCCTGGCCGATGGTCGAGGCGGTGCCGGGGCCGCGGTCCACATCCACGCCGCCGACGTCGTTATCCATGAAATACGCCGTCGTATGATGCGCGAAATCGTTCGGGTCGCCGCCGGGCGCCATTTCCACTAGCGGAATGCCGTCAAACGTCACGTTGTACTGACCATCCTGAAAGCCGCGGATGGCGAGCACCTGGTTCTCCATCAGCCCCGGCCCGTTCGGGTCGGTGCCGGACACCGAAGGCGTCAGTTTCGCGATGTCGCTATAGCTGGCGGTCGAAGAAAAATTGTTCTCAATCGACTGCTGGCTGACCACCGAAGTCGGCTGTGTCGCGTTCAGCGGCGCCAGGCTCGGCGCCTCGTACGGCGCCGTGCCGGGCATCTGCGCCAGCCCGGCGCTGCCCTGCGCGGTGACGCTGCCGAGGTCGAGATCGACCGCGCTCTGCGCCCGCGCCGCCGCCGGCAGCATCAGCGCCACGCCGCCCAGCAGCCATAACTTGAACCTTGCACGCATCACACCAGCAGCCCCCTGATTTTTGCCTTGGCAAAACGCGAATTGTCCTAGCATCGCGCGGCGCCGATATGATGAAGGTTGCGTGTCGGTACGATGACCTTGCGAAGAAACAAGGGCGAAGCGCACACGGACCGGATGACCAGAAGCCAGATTTGACCGCATGTCTCGCAGATTTGCGCGGATGACGTCCCGCTCCAAATCCCGTCAATCTGCGGTCAAATCCTTCAGAAAACCAATTGCACGCTTATGGCCCAAACAACGTCCTCGCCTCCGCCTCCGCGCGCAGCGTGTAGGCGCGGTTCAACACCAGCGTATGCGAATGATAATCGCCGATCGACGGCAGCAGCGCCCCGCCATTCTGGTTGAGATACAACCGCAAAATCAGCCCCGCCGCGGCGATGTTGAAACACGGATCGCCGATCAGCTTGGCCTCGGCCACCCGCGGCGGCAAATGCGCCCGCGCCGCGATCGCGTTCACCCAGATCGTGTTCACCTGCATCACGCCGAGATCGGCGGAGCCATTGCGATCCGGCCGCACCATGCCGGGCGCCCCGCCTTCGATATGCTGGATCACCGGCAAAACGCGCGGCGGCAAATGCGCCACCGAGGCGACGGTCATCATGCAGGCCAGATACGGGATCATGCCCTGGATATGCAAGAAACCGCGCAAAACGCAAGCAAGCCGGCTTTTTTGCAAGACGCGCCGCGTCCGGCGCGCAAGACGTTTTGCCTTGGCGCCGGCAATAGGCTACTTGGCGCATGAGAGCGGATCTGGGTGAAACAGAAATGTCATGTAAAAGGCTGAAACCTTCGAAAGGCGAACAGGGCTTCACGCTGCTGGAACTGCTGGTCGTGATCGTCATCCTCGGCCTGCTCATTGGCCTGGTCGCGCCGGCGGTGCTCAAGCAGCTCGGGCACGCCAAAAATTCCATCGCCGCGCAGTCGATCCAGCGCATCGGCTCGACGCTCGATCTCTACAAACTCGACGTCGGCAGCTACCCCACCACCGACCAGGGCCTGGCCGCGCTGGTCACGCAGCCCGCCGACGTCGCGAGCTGGAACGGCCCCTACGTCAAAAGCGCATCCCCCCCGCTCGACCCCTGGGGCCACCCCTATTTGTACCAGGAGCCCTCTTCCCGCCCCGGTCTGGACTACGACCTCTGCTCGCTCGGCAGCGCCGATCAGCCCGGCGCGCCCGGCGACCCCGGCCTGATCTGCAACCACTAGCGTCACGAACCATCCGCAAGCTGCTCGATCACGAACGGCTTTATCGCCCCAAGGCCCGCCAGGCTCACCACCGCTTGCCGGCAAAGCGGCGCCGGCCCCGCGGCGCAGGCGGTAACGGTCACCGCCGGCGCACCCTCGGACCCGCCGGCGGCGGGACCAAACGCGCTGGCATACACAATCGCCTGCCGCACCACCGGGTCCGCCGCGGCCATCGCCGGATCACTCTGCTGGTACAGGCTCAAATGCGGCCTTAACGCCGCCAGCAGCGCCGGCGTCATGCCCAGCAGGTCGCTCAGTTGCCCCAGCTCCGTGAACGGCGCCCCCGGCGGCCCATAGGCCAGACCGGCCGCCCGGTATTCCTGGTTCAATACCGCCGCCGCGGACGGCGAAGCCGCCGGGCTGCGCCAGCCCGTCATGTTCTGCGCAATCTCGTCCGCCTGGTCCGAACCCGCGCCAACCGCCCGCAGCAGCCCCGACAACAACGGCGCCGGCGCGGTGTTCGGGTTCACCATGCCGTTCAGGCTCCGCACCGTCACGGTCACGCCAATGCCGCCCACCACCAGCGCATGCGGCTGCCCGTCCGCCAGCCACTGCGCGGAACCAGCCGCCAGGGCATGAAAAATCGCCTGATTGATCGCCCCGTCATCCGCCGCCCGCGCCTGCGCCGCCGCCCGCAGGTTCTCCGCCAGGTTGAGCGCGGTGCGGCTGGTCGCCAGAATCTGCGTCATCAAAAACGCCAGAAACACGGCGGCCCAAAGGACGATGAGCAGAGCGAAGCCAGGAGAAGAAGAAAGCGGCGCTTTTTGAAAAAAGCGCGCAAAAACTTTTGCGACTGCGGGCGTTGTTTCCGGGAGTGCCTTTAATCGCCTCCGATGGCGGCGATTAAAGGCACTCCCGGAGCCAACGCTCGCAGGAGTCCCCGGGCGGGTCGCCCTTTTTAAAAAAGCGCCGCTTTCTTCAATTTCCATAAGCTGGGGGTATTCTCGCGCGCAAATTCGCATCCGGGTCCGGCGAGCCGCCTGGCGGGTTGAATTGCAGCGTGGGTTCCACGTTCGCCGCGTCCGGCAGTTCCTCGCGCAGATCGGCGGTCAGCGCGTCGGCGTCGTTCTGCGTGCGGATCACGTGAGGGGTGATGAGGACCAGCAATTCCTCGCGCGTGCGGGAATTATTCTGGTTGCTCACCAGGTCGCCCAGCAGCGGGATGTTTTTTAAAAACGGGATGCCGGAATTGGCGTGGCTATCGTTGTCGGAGATCAGGCCGGCCAGGCCGATCGTCTGGCCGTCGGCGATCGCGACGCGGCTGGTGACGGCGCGTTCCGTGAAGGTGGGGGAATTTATACCCGCGGTGGTGACGCCTGACGCCACGCCGGAAACTTCCTGCGCCACGTCCAGCGTGACCAGTCCATTCGCGCCGACATGCGGAGTCACCTGCAAAATCACGCCTGTTTCGCGATAGTCGATGGAGTTCACGACCTCCGAGGTGGAGGTGATGGTGGATTGCGAGGTTTGGCTGAGGTAAGGCACCAGATCGCCGACCTGCAGCGACGCCGCCTGGCCGTCGAGCACCATGAGTTCCGGCGAGGACAGGATGTTGACCTTGGTCACGGATTGCAGCGCGGAGATGGCGAGCGGTGCTGCGTCCGACCCGGCGCCGGACAGCACGAAACCGGGGAAGGTGGTGTTGAGCGCCGCTGAGGTGCCAGTTGAGAGCACGGCGTTGATGTCGCCGGATTTGAAAAAGAACTGCGTGCCGTATTGCAGCGCGTTGTCGAGATCGACTTCCGCGATGGTGGCGTCGATCCGCACCTCCACCGGCGAGATGTCGATCTTGCTGAGCATGGCGTTGATTTTATCGTCCTCCTCGGCGGTGCCGTAGATCAGCAGGGAGTTGTTCTGCAGGTCCGGGATGATGCGGATTTCATCCGCGGTCTGGCCGCCGGCGGTCTGGCTGAGCGGACCCAGCAGCGCCGAGGCGCCGCCGGAACTGTCGCTGGAGCTGGCGGCGGTGGTGGCGGTTGATCCAGTGCTGGTGCCGGACGGCGCGTTGGTGACGCTGCTGCCGATCACGCCGCCGATACCGCTGGAGCCGCCGAGCCCGGTGATGCCGCCGACTGACCCGCCGCTACTACCACTGCTGCTGTTGTTCTGGTCCTCCAGGCCGGAAACCGCCTGGCCGGTGGCGACCGGCGTCGGCTGCGCGGTCACGTCATCCGGCGTAAACGCCTGTTGCAACACATAGGCGGCGTCGTTGGCGCGGCCGTTCTGCAGATAGTACACGTGCCAGCCGCGCACGGTTTCGCGCTCCACCTGGTTGATCACGGCATAGACGCGCTGCGCGTCGAACAGAAAACTCTGGGTTTTGGCGATCACCAGCACGGCGTTGATGCGCTCCAGCGGCACCACGCTGATCGGTCCGGGCGCCGCGCCGGCCTGGCTTTGATCGCCGCTGCCAATCCCCAGCGCGGTGGAAAACGCCGTCGCAAAATCCTTCGCGTCACCCGAGGTGACCGGAAACAATTCGTAGGACTGTCCGGCCAGTTCATCGACGTCAAACGCCTCGATCAGCCCGGTCAGCGCGGCGCGGGTGGCGGGGTCGCCGCTGACGATGATGGCATTCTCATCCGGCGCCGCGACGATCTTCCCGCCGGTCGCGACATAAGGCTGCAGCACCGTGGCGAGCTGCGAGGCATCCGCGTAGCGCAGCGCAATGAGCGCGCCGCCGCCGAGCCCCTCGCCGGCGGCCAGTCCGGGGGAGACGGCGGCCTGGTCGGCCGGCATCACCCGGTACAGCCCGTCCTGCTGCACCAGCACCGCGTGGTTCTGCGCCAGCAGCGTCTGCAAGGTCGGCAGCAATTCCTCGCGCAACAGCGGGTTGACCGTATGCAGCGTCGCCGTGCCGCTCACCGACGGGTCGATGGTGTAATTGACGTGCAGAATGCCGCCCAGAATCTGGTCCACCACCGTGTGGATATCGGTGCCGGCGAAGTCGAGCGAGATGTCCCCGGTGGTGGACGGCGCGGCGGACGAGCCGACGTTGAGCGCGGGCGCCGCGCTATAGGCGGCGCTTGGGCGGGCCAAGCCGGCGCCGGGGCTGATCTGCCCGTCCACCCGGCCGGTATAGGGCAGCGCCGCCGGCTGCTGTTCCACCACCACCGCGGCGGGCGCGCCCGCGGTTGACGCGCCCGCGCCGGCCGGCGACGGGGTCGGCTGGCAGCCCGGCATGACCAGCAACGCGAGCAGCCAAAGACGGCGGTCCAAACGCATATTTTTATTATCGATCCACATTGTTGGGAATGCCCGCGAGCGGAACCGCCGGGCTCGGCGGAAAGCCCGTGGCCGGGATGACGGGACCCGGATCTTCGGCCGCCGGCGCGCCGGCCGCCGGCGCACCCACCGCGGCGCCGAATTGCGGCCGCAAAATGGTCACGCCACCCGTGCCGCCGAGCGTGACCCCGCTGGCGGCAATGGATTTCACCGTCTGCCCGTCCACCTGCCCGCCGGCCTTCACCGCCACCGCCGTGCCGTCATCGCCCACGAAAATCGCCGACGCCCCGGCCGCGGTGATAACGATGGCGGTCAGCCGCGGCATCGCCGCCTGCGCCACCGGCGCCGCCTCCAGCGGCCGGCGGTCCGGCCGAAAAAGCGGGCGCGCCAGAATCGCCGCCGCCCACGACGCGGCCAGGCTGGCGCCCTCGCCCTGAGCCGCCGTGGCGGCGGCATTTTCCCGCGGCGCCGGCAGCGGCTGAGAAACCTCCGCCGGGGCCAGAATTTCCGCGAGCACGGCGACGCTCAGCAGCGCCGCCAGGCAAACCGGCCAGAGTGCCGCGCGCTCCATCACGGCGCGCCGCTGCGAAACGCGGACACCGTGAAATTGGCCTGCAGCGCCACGTCCTGGCCGGCATCGGGCGTGGCATCGGACGACACGGACAGGTCATCCACCATCATGCGCGGCTGCGCGCTCTCGATCGCCGTCAGAAACGCGACCAGCGTCGGCCAGGTCGTGCTCATGCTGACGGCGACCCCGATCCGCCGCAGCGACCCGACCGGCGTGGCGGACACGTTTTCCACGCTATCCAGGCTGGTGCCCGCGCTCTGCGCCAGGTTCGTCAGGTCCGCCTGCAGATTGGCGCCGCTGATCGCATCCGAATCCCCCGGCACCAGAACCTGCCCGGCATCGCCGCTGGCGCTCGCCGCGGCGGCCGCGCGCAAGGCCGGCAGCGCCTGCACTTGCGCCTGCATATGCGCGGCCTGCGACAGCGTATCTTGCAGCATTGTTTCACGGTTAAAATACCAGTCCAAACCGGGCGAGACCAGGCCCAGCCAAACCACCGCCAACAGGACCAGCGCCCCGCCCACCGCCAGTATTTGGCCCGGCCTGCCCTCGGGCAGCGCATATCGCCCGGCGATCATGGCGAAACCGTCAGATGAATCGAGAACAGATCCGCGCTGCCGTTGATCGCGCGGGTCACCGGCGCGGCAAAACCAGGGTTCTGGAATTTCGGCACCGCCGCCAGCAGCGCGATCAGCCGCGCCGCGTTGGCCGACTCGCCGTCAAACGTCAGTTCGCCGGATTTCAGCGTAAAATCCGTAATGTAGGTGTCGTCCGGCAGCGCGGCGGTCAGCGCGGCCAGAATTTGCAACGCATCGCCGCTCGCCTGCGCTGCGGCCACCGCTTCCTGGCCGGAGGCGGCGATGGCCAGGCGCTGGCGCAGCCGCATCGCCTCATGCGCGGCCGGGGTTAGCGCGTCGATCCGCGCCTGCGCCGCATCCAGCGCCGCCTGTTGCCGGATCACGGGCACCGCAAGGCACGCCACCGCCAGCACCGCGCACAGCCCATACAATGCCGCGTAAAAACCCTTTTTCCGCGGCGCCAGGCCCGGGGAGAGCGCGATTCGCCCGCCCGCATCCTCGACATAGCCCGGCCGCAGTTTGCCGCGCGCCAATGCCGCCAAAAGATTTTCCAGCGGCGCGCGCAGCGTGATCAGCAGATTGAGCTTGATCGCGCCCGGCGCCTCCCGCCGCACGCCGCCCACCCCCCAGAAAATCTCGTCGGGCGTGAACGGCGTCAGCCGGTCCATCTCAAAGCCCAGAACCCGCACCAGGTCGCGCTCCGCCGCCGCCGGCAACCGCACCTCCCGCCGCAGCACCGTACCCGGCGGCAGCCGCAACGCGGTCGCCAGATTCGCCGCGCCGGCAAAATCGGCGCCGGAAAAACGCAGCGGCGCCGCGAATGTTTCGGCGCCGCGCCGGCGCAGGAGAATCGCGCCCTCGGAACGCTCCGGCACCTCATCCAGCCGGTCGATCCGCACGATCACCGCGTCCTCCCCGCCGGTGCCGCGCCAGGCGGCCGGGATCAGGCTCTTTATCTGTCGAACCCACCAAACCCAAATCTCGTTCAGCATCTTGAATTTTGGGACAAAGTGGAAAGGCCAGTCATGCGCATGCGGTTAATCGTGTGCCAACTGTAAGAAAAATGAAAGTTTAAAGTCATCTCGCAGGGCTCGGCGGCGCCGCCACGATATCCGGCCAGGTTTTCCGGCCCGCCAGCGTCAGGTGCAGCCGGATCAGCAGCGGCAACCCCGCGCCCGAAAAAACCGGCGACCACGCCACCGAGCCATCCGCCCGCCCGGCGAGGTACGACGCGTCCAGCCCGGTCACGCCGTCCAGCAAAATCTCCGTCCGCGGCGCCTCCGGCGGGCCCAGCGGCAAACCGGCCGGATGCGGCCGCCACCGCAGCACCAGCCCCGCCGGCGTCACCTGCAATGCCGCATCAGCCAGCGGATCGGCCAGCCCCGCCCCCGCCGGCAGCATGGTGGTAAACGCAAAACCGTCTGGCTGGCCGGTAAATTTTTGCGGCACGGCCTGCTCGATCAGACGGCGCAAGGCGCCATCCACCGCCGCAAAGGTCTCGGCGCCATCCGCGGCGCGGGTCTCCGCGGTCCAGGCGGTCAGCCCGTAGCGCATGGTCTGCGCCACCCCGGCCATCAGCAGCCCGAACACCACCAGCGCCACCATCATCTCCAGCAGCGTAAACCCGCTTTGCCGCCTCATCGGGTCGGCGCCAGACGGCTGGTGTCCAGCGTCAGCCGCCTGCCGCCAAAGCTCTCGGTCAGCGCGATGTCATACAGCGAAAGCGGCCCCTCGGTTTGCAGTTTGGTGATGTTCACCGACCAAAAGAACCCGCCGCCATCGTCGCCCGCAAGCTGTTCCGGCTGAATCGGCGTCAGCGGCCCGAACGAAGCCAGCCGTGATTCCGCGCGCGACAGTGCGTCGCCATAATCCGCCGCCGCACGGTTTTCGGCCGCGCCCGCAAAACCTGCCTGTAGCAGCACAACGGTCGCAAGCGCGGCGATCACCAGCGCGGCCATGACCTCAAGCAAAGTAAAGCCAGAAGAAGAGCGCTTTTTTGAAAAAAAGCGCGCAAAAAACTTTTGCTCCGCTTCGCGCGGGGCGGGACCGGTACGGTCCCACCTCGCGCGAAGCGGAGCAAAAGTTTTTTTGGTTACTTTTTTTTCAAAAAAAGTAACTTCTTCCTTACTGCGCTTCACTGAACCGAGCCTGACCCGTTAACCAATCAGCCGTCACTGTTAGTTCTCGCCCATTATCGCTCAGCACGACGCTCCCGCCCGAGGAACTGCCATCCGGCTCAAACGTAATCGGCCCGCTCGCCGTCTCCGCCAGCCAATCGGGCACCTTTGGCAAAACCACTTGCACAGGCTGACCAGTCGTAATGGCTTGGCCCCGCGCGAAAAGCATAGCCGCCGCTATGCCGCGCGCCGCCGCCTTGGTTTCCAGCCACTTGCTCCTCGGCGGCCCGTAGCCGGCCAGCATCGCCATGATCAGCCCCATGACCAAAATCACGATCAGCATTTCCAGCAGCGTGAAACCGTTACTGCGCGATGTCATTCAGGCTCAGCATCGCCAGCAGCAGCGAGGACACGATCCCCGCCACCGCCGCGCCCATCAGAATCGTAATCGCCGGCACCAGCAGCGCCACCAGCCGGTTGAGCCCGATCCGCGTGCGCTCCTCATGCATGTCCGCCGCCCGCAGCGCCATCGGGCCCAGTTGCGCGGTTTCCTCCCCCAGCCGCAGCAGTTGCGTCATCCGCACCGGAAACACCGCCGCGGCGGCCAGCGCGCGCGAAATACCCTGACCGTTCTTCGCACTCTCCACCGCCCTGCCCACCGCCTCGCTGGCGACGCGGTTGGAGATAATGTCCTTCACGGTTGTCATCGCCGCCATCAGCGGCACGCCGTTCAGCAGCAGCGTCCCGAGCGTGCGCGAAAACCGCGCCGCCAGCACGTCCCGCAACAGCCCGCCCACCACCGGCAGGCGCAGCAGCAACGCATCCGCCGCCAGCCGCGGCCCAGGTCTGTCCAGCAGCATTCTGGCGCCAACCACGCCCGCGACCGTCAGCACCAGTCCCAAAACGCCGTAATTCGAAATGACATTGCCCAGCCCCAGCAGAAACGCGGTGGAAGGCGGCAGCGCGACGCCGTTCTCCGCGAACAGCGGCACGAACTGTGGCAGCACCCGGGTCAGCAGCAGAAAAATCGAACCCGTCGCCGCCACCACCAGTATGCACGGATAGATCATCGCCGACTGAATCGCCGCGGTCAGGCTGCGCTGCCGCTCCAGCAGACCCGCCAGCCGTTCGAGCGTACCGGCCAGATCGCCGCCCGCCTCCCCCGCCCGCACCAGGCCCACATACAATTTCGGAAAACTTTTCGGCTCCTTGGCCAGCGCGGCCGACAGCGCCGCGCCGTCCCGCACCTGGTCGCGCAGCCGCGTCAGCACCGCGCCCACCCGTTTATTCACCGCCGTCTCCACCATCGACCTCAGCGCCCGGTCCAGATCTTGTCCCGCGCCCAGCATCGCCGAAAGTTCCCGCGTCACATCCACCAATTCCCCGCGCCGGAGCGCCTGCCCGCCGCCAAGCTCAAAGCTCAGCCGCCAAAACCCCGCCCCGGCCGGGTCGATGCGCAGCACGATCAGCCCGCCCCGCTGCAACTGCGCCGCGACGTCCGTCAGCGTGGGCGCATCCAGGTCGCCCTGTTGAATCTCGCCTGTTGGCCCAATGGCGCGGTAGTGGAAGACGGGCATTAGAAGAAAAGCAAGAAAGCACTTCTTTTTTGAAAAAAAGAAGCAAAAAACTTCTGGTTTTCCCCGGCGGTTGCGCCGCCAAAGTTTGGCCACTCAATCGCCGGCGCACGTTTCGCGTCATGGCGAGCGCCCCACCCGTCATGGCGAGCGCAGCGAAGCCATCCATCTTCCCGCGCCCCCGCCCAAAAAAACGTCACGACGCCCTGCATCACTCCTCCGCCTTCACGGCCCGCAGAATCTCCTCCACCGTCGTCTCGCCCCTTGCCACCGCCGCCATGCCGGCGGCCAGCATCGTCTGCATCCCCGCCGCCACCGCCGCCTGCTCGATCTCCGCCTGCCCCGCGCGCGCAAAAATCAGCCGCTCGATCTGCGCATCCGGCGTCAAAAACTCCGCGATCGCCTGGCGCCCCTTGTACCCGGTATTCCGGCAGGCCGCGCAGCCGCCCGCGCGCCACACTGTTTTGAGTCCGAAACGCACCGCCAACTCCGGCGGCGCCTCGGCTTCATGCTTGCAGACCTCGCAAAGCCGGCGTACCAGCCGCTGCGCCAGCACGCCCCGCAGCACCGCCGCCAGCAGATAATCCTCCAGCCCCATATCACGCAGCCGCGTAATCGCCGCCGCCGCCGAATTCGTGTGCAGCGTGGAGAGCACCAGATGCCCCGTCAGCGCCGCGCGCGCCGAAATCTCCGCGGTCTCCACATCGCGGATCTCGCCCACCATGATGATGTTGGGATCCAGCCGCACGATCGTGCGCAACAGCGACGCAAAACCCAGATCGATCTGCGGTTTTACCTGGATCTGGTTGATCCCCGGCAACTGGTACTCGATCGGGTCCTCCACCGTAATGATCTTACGCTCCACGGTATTGAGCGAGAGCAGCGCCGTGTACAACGTCGTGGTCTTGCCGGACCCGGTCGGCCCGGTCACCAGCAAAATGCCATTCGGCGCATCCAGCGCCGTGCGCAGCCGCGAGATCACCTGATCGGTGTGCCCCTGCGTCTTAAAATCAAACACCACCGCGCTGCGGTCCAGAATGCGCAGCACCATAATCTCGCCGTGCAGGCAGGGCGCGGTGGCCACCCGGAAAACCACATCCTCGCCGCGCACCGCCATCCGGATGCGCCCATCCTGCGGCAGCCTGCGTTCGGCGATGTCCAGCTTCGCCAGAATCTTGATGCGCGAAATGATCGCCGGCGTCAGCCGCGCCGGATGCGTATCCGCATCCTGCAATTCGCCGTCATGCCGGTAGCGGATGCGCAGCCTATCCTCGAACGGCTCGATATGAATATCCGAGGCATTGGTCTCCACCGCCTTGGCGATAATCTGGTTCACCAGCCGGATCACCGGCGCCTCGCTGGCCAGATCCTTCAGCCGCTCGGTATCGTCCTCGTTCGCCTCATGCGCCTCCGGCGCCGGTCCGGCCTCCGGGTACAGCCGGTCGAGTGCCGCTTCCAGTTCCACCGGCAGCCCGATCTCCACGCGCACCGCCAGCCCGGTCGCCAGCCGCACCGCCTGCGGCGTAAAACTGTCGCCCGGGTCCGCCATCACCAGCGTCAACTGCCCGCTCTCCACCAGCACCGGAATCGCCCGCGCCGCCCGCAAAAACCGCGGCTTCAGCCGCTCCGAAAGCACCGGCTCGGCCGGATAGCGCTCCGGCCCGGCTAGCGGTAAGCCAAATACCGCGCGAAAAACCTCCGCCAGCGTGCGCTCGGAAACCAGGCCCAGCCGCACCAGCGCGTTCGGGCGCGAAAGCCCCGTCTCCGCCGCCACCGCCGCCGCGCGCTCCAGCGCCACCGCGTCGCACGCGCCGCCGGCCAGCATCGCCAGCACCGCGTCGTCAGCCTGTTCAGTCGGCGCGCCGAGCGAAAAACCCAGCGAATTCGGCAGGATGTCCATAACCATTCATCTCATGTTAACCGGACGCGTAATGCAAGTGACACGTTCATGTCCATGTTCACGTCCATGTCCACATCCATGTCCGCCTGGTTGATACTACCATTCAGCCTCTGCGTGGGCAGTTTTTTAGGCGTCGTCATACGCCGTTATGGCACCGGACGCACCATTTTATGGGGCCGTTCCGCTTGCGAGACCTGCGCCGCCCCGCTCACCCCCGCAGACCTCATCCCGCTCGCCAGTTTCTGGCTTCTGCGCGGCAAATGCCGGCATTGCGGCGCGCCCATCGGCTGGTTCCACCCGGCGGTGGAATTTTCCGCCCTCGCCATCGCCGCCGCCGCCCTGGCCGTGGACGGCCCCACCGCCGCCGCCTGGATTGACGCCGCCCTCGGCTGGGCCCTGCTCGCCGCCGCCTGGATCGATTTCGAAAACCTCATCCTGCCCGACGAAATCACCCTGCCCCTCATCCTCGCCGGCCTCGCCGCCACCTGGTGGCAATACCCCCCTGCCCTGTTCAACCACGCCGCCGCCGCCGCACTCGGCTATCTCGGCTTCATTCTCCTCAACGCCGCCTACCGCGCGCTCCGGCACCGCGACGGCCTGGGCGAGGGCGACGCCAAACTCCTGGCCGCCGCCGGCGCCTGGCTCGGTGCTACGCAAATGCCCAACGAAATCCTGGCCGCCGGCCTCATCGGCATCGCCATGGCCCTCATCACGAAAACGCAATCCACAGCCCAAATGCCGTTCGGCCCCGCGCTGGCGCTGGCCTGTTTCGGACTCAGACTGAGCGGCGCAGCTTAAGGCAGGTAAGCAATTTCTTTTTTTGAAAAAAAAGTAACCAAAAAAACTTTTGCTCCTGGGGGCGTGTGGACCGGGAGTGCCGTTAATCGCCACTGAAAGTGGCGA
>PLFB01000228.1:5462-5844 GCA_003137135.1 Acetobacteraceae bacterium | reverse complement strand
AAGGCTCCGACCAGGTCGCGCCGCCCCCCGCCCCGCATCACGCCCCCGCCAACCCCACCCCCTACCTCGCCGACTGGACCGCCCAGTTCGGCAGCTACGCCAAACTTGAAAAAGCCCGCCACCTGGCCATCGAAGCCGCCCACATCAACGGCGCCGGCATTCCCCGCGTCGCCCGCCTGGAACGCCACGGCCACATCCTCTACACCGCCCTACTCGCCGGCCTCACCCAATCCGCCGCGCACGAAACCTGCTGGGCCATGGCCGCCCGCCGTACGGCGTGCACCATCATCCCGCCACACCTGGCCGAGTTGGATTCATTCGGCGGTTAGTGTGGGGGATGAGCTGGAAAGTAAGCAAGACCAGGGGGGCTTTGCCCCCCTGG
>PLFB01000228.1:0-5422 GCA_003137135.1 Acetobacteraceae bacterium | reverse complement strand
GCAGCGCCCCCTGGCCTTACTTATTTTCCATCCCACCCGCCATGCTAACAGCCGAATTCACCCATCTCCTGACCAGGGCGGGCGGGAGCTGGGAGGTCCAGGCGGTGGTGATCGTGCTGGGCACGTTTGTGCTGGAGGATGCGGCGACTCTGCTGGCGGCGATGCAGGTGGCGACGGGTGGGGTGTCTTTGGTGGTGGCGTTGGCGGCGCTCTATGCTGGCATCGTGATTGGGGATTGCGGTTTGTATGGCCTGGGCCGGCTGTCGCTGGAGAATGCGTGGGCCCGCCGGCTGGTGCCGGCTCACCGGCAGGAGCTCGGGCGCGAATGGGCCACGCAGCGCATGTTGCCGCTGGTTCTGGTCACGCGCTTCGTCCCTGGGTTGCGCTTGCCAACCTACACCACTTTAGGTTATCTTCGCGCGCCGCTTGGGCGTTTCGCCGCGGCGGCGATCGTGGCGACGCTGCTCTGGACGACCGGGCTGTTTTTTCTCAGCCTCAGGCTCGGCCTGGTTATGATGCATTATCTAGGCATTTGGCGCTGGGCTGGACTTGCGGTATTCTGCCTTTTAATCGTTCTGGTCGGGCGGCTCGCCACGCGGCTTTACATGAACGCCAATCATAAGAGGACAAGTCCATGAGCGACGTTCCGCTCGCCGCGGCCATAGCCACATCCTCGCGCCTGGCGGCGGCGGTTTCGCCCAGCCCCGCCAAGAAGCCGGTTTCGTTCTTCGAATTCTGGCCCGGCTGGCTGTTTTACGCGCCAGTGGCGCTGTTCTGGATCGCCAAGTCCATCCGCTACGGCAGCGTCACGCTGCCGGCCCTGGCGAATCCGAGGATCCATGCCGGCGGCATCTGCGCCGAGTCCAAGAACGACATCCTCGACCTGGCCGGCCCCCTGGCGCGGCAATGGATCGCGACCTACGCGCCGATGACCACTTCCGGCCACAATGACGGCAACGACCTGGCGCTCGCCGAAGCCGCAATGGCGCGCGCCGGCCTTAGCTATCCTCTGGTCGCCAAGCCGGACATGAGCTGCAACGGCGTCGGCGTGCGTGTCGTGCGCGACGCCGCCCAGCTCGCCGCCTATCTGCGCGCCTTCCCCCGCGCCACCCGTTTGCAACTCCAGGCGCTGGTCGATCTGCCCGGCGAGGCCGGCATTTTCTACATCCGCCACCCGGACGAACAAACCGGCCGCATCACCTCTGTCACCCTCAAATTCCCGCCGACCGTCATTGGCGACGGCACGCGCACGATCCGCCAGCTGATCGCCGCCGATTCCCGCCTAGCAGCCGTCTCTCACCTGCTCCTGCCCAAGCTTGGCTGCCGGACGCAAGAGGTTCCCGCCCCCGGCGCCGAAATCCGCCTGGTTTTCGTCGGCAACCACTGCCGCGGCTCCACCTTCAAGAACGGCATCGACATCGTCACCCAAGCCTTGTCCGCCCGAATCGACGAGATTTTGCAGGACATTCCCGACCTCTATTTCTCCCGCATCGACCTGCGCTATGCCTGCCTGGACCAGCTCCGCGCCGGCCAGAATTTCAAGATCATCGAATTCAACGGCTCCGGCTCCGAGGCGACCCACATCTGGGACCCCGCGATGACCATCCGCGCCGCCTACAAAACCCAATTCTTCCACTACGGCGAGAGTTTTCGGATTGGCGCCGCCATCCGGGGCATGCGTGGCCTGAAACCCACCGGACTGTTCCGCCTCGCCGCCCTCTGGCGCCACCAAAAGCGCCTCATGGCGACCTACCCACAAAACGACTGAGCGCCACCAAGGGCCTAAGACAGTAGCGCTTTTTTGAAAAAAAGCGCGCAAAAAACTTTTGCTCCCCCGGCTTTTGAGCGGCCATACTGTGGCCACTCAAAAGCCGGGGGAGCAAAAGTTTTTGGTTACTTTTTTTCAAAAAAGTAACGGCTTGCTTCCCTCACTCGCCAGGCTGCGCCGCCGGCGCCGCGCCCCGCAGCACAAAATTCTCCATCCGCCACGCCACCGCCGCCGCCGCCGCCAGCATCACGCCCCCCGCCAAAAACCCCACCCGGAAACCTGTCCAAACATCCCCCGCAAACTCCGCCAGCACCGCCCCCGCCAGCGTCGCCCCAAACGCTCCGCCCAACGACCTCATCAACAGCAAAATCCCGGTCGCCGCGCCCAAATCCCGCCCCGCCGCCTGGCTCTGCGCCGCCACCAGCGACGTCGGCATCACCGCCCCGATCCCCACCCCCATCACCGCCGCCACCGCCACCGCCCACGTGACGCCCACGCCCGCCGGCAAAGCCGCCATCGCCCAAAATCCCGCGGCCGACACCATCATCCCCACCGCCAGAATATTTCTGGGCCGCCCCGTCACCCGCGCCAACTGTCCCGCCGCGAACGCGCCCAGCGTGGTGGTGAACAAGAACGGCATCACCTCCAACCCGGACTCCGCGGCCCGCGCCTTAAAAACCCATTGCAGCAGCAGCGGCAGCATGAAAATCGCCGCAAACATCGCCGCCGAGTTCAAAAACGCCACCAGCAGCACGCTGCGATACCCCGCCTGGGCCATCAGACTGCCAGGAAACAACGGCTCCTCCGCGCGTTTTTGCTGCCACCACAGCACGCCCAAAACCAGCCCCCCCACCGCCACCAGCCCGATTTCCTGCGCCGACCCCCACGCCAAATCCACGCCCCCCAGGCTCAGCGCCGCCAGCACCGCCGCAACTCCCACCAGCAGCGCACCCGCGCCAAAAAAATCGATCTTCCCCCGCCGCCCCGTCGGCCGCAGCCCCGCCAGCCCTCGCCAGCACAGCCAGATCGCCAAAAACCCCACCGGCAAATTCGCCCAGAAAATCCACCGCCAGGAAAAATGCTGCACCACAAACCCGCCCGCCACCGGCCCCGCCACCGAGGCAAATGCCCACGTCGCCGCAAACCAGGCCTGATACTTCCCGCGCTCCCGCGGGCTCACCACATCGCCCACCGCCGCCTGCGCCACCGACATCAGCGCCCCGCCGCCCGCGCCCTGCAACGCGCGCCCCGCGATCAGCACCGGCACGCTCCAAGCGGCCCCGCACACCACGCAGGCCGCCAAAAACACCAGAATCGCCGGCACCAGCACCGCCCGCCGCCCCAACTGGTCCGACAATTTCCCATAAATCGGCGTCGTCGCCGTCGTCGTCAGCAAATACGCCGACACCACCCACGAAAGATGTGCCCCCGCCCGTCCGGCAACGCCAAGGCTGGCCGCCCCGCCGCCCAAATTCGCCGCCATCTGCGGGATCGCCGGCAGCACCACCGTCTGGTCCAGCGCCGCCAGCAAAATGCAGACGATCACCCCAAAAATCACCCGCAGCTTTTCCGCATGCGACTTCTCGGAATGGCTGACCCCGCGTTGCTGCGCCCCCGCCGCCTCAACGCTTGTGTTGCGATGCCTCATGCCAACCTATAACACCTGTCCTATTGAATTTCTCTCACCATCCCAAGCGGCCCAACGCAACGCCGCGCCACCGAAGCCTGCCATGCAGGCCACCAGAAGGCCCCCATCATGCCGCTGCCCAAATCCACCCCCCGCAAGCTCCTTCACACCCGCGTCATCCAGCTCCGCGGCTACGAACGCGAAGACGGCCTCATCGACATCGAAGCCCACATGACCGACACCAAACCCTACACCTTCTCCAACATCGAGCGCGGCACCATTCCCGCCGGCGACCCGCTGCACGAAATGTGGCTCCGCCTCACCATCGACCAATCCCTCACGATCCAGGCGGTGCAGGCCGCCATGGACTCCACCCCGCACTCCGTCTGCCCCGCCATCATCCCCAACTTCCAGCGCCTGGTCGGCATCTCCATCGCCAAGGGCTTCCTGAAAGCTGCCGCCCAACAACTCGGCGGCATCGACGGCTGCACCCACCTGCGCGAACTCCTCGCGCAAATGGGCACCGTCGCGTACCAAACCATGTTCAGCATCCGCGGCCACAGAAAACCGGAAGACCCAAGCGACCCCGCCAAACCCCGCCGCATCCCCGCCATGCTCCTCAACACCTGCCACACTTACAGCGAAACCGGCCCCCTCGCGGTGCAACACGCGGCGGAGGGTGCGGCGGATTAAAGTAAGCAAGTCCAGGGGCAAAGCGCCCTGGCTCTGCTTGCTTCAAAACGCCACACGCCCGGCTCGCGTTGCGCTCCCGGAGTCCCTATGTTACTGCCCCGCCCGGTTAAGAGGCGTCTGGAGCAGCGGATTTGGTGGAAATTTCGACAATGGCTGAGGCAGGTTTCGCGGCGCGCTACGCGTCCGCGTTATACGCTTTGGCCTTCGAGCAAGGCGTTCTTGATCGCACCATCGATGAAATGGCCTCCCTCGGCAAACTCATCACCGAAAGCCCCGAATTCTCCCGCCTCATCCGCACCCCCTTCAGCGATTCCCACACGCGCGGCATCCTGAACGAAGCCCTGCGGGCGCAGGGTTTTTCCACCCTGGTCCTGAATTTCGTCAACGTCGCCGTCGCCAACCGCCGCCTGCGCGACCTGCCGGCCCTGATCACCGGTTTCGCCGCCTACGTCGCGGAAAAGCGCGGCGAGATCGTCGCCACCGTCACCACGGCGCACGCCCTCACCGACCTGCAGCGCACCCAACTCCGCGCCCGCCTCACCGAATCCGGCTACGGCAGCGTCCGCCTCATCGAGCATCTCGACCCCGCTTTGCTCGGCGGCATGACGCTCAAAATCGGCGCCAAACTTTTTGACACCAGCCTCAAATCGCGGCTCAGCCGCCTGAATTATTCTCTAAAGGGAGCCGCCTAAATGGAGATCCGTCCAGCCGAAATCTCCGAAATCCTGAAAAGCCAGATCGCGCATTTCGATACCGAATCGAACGTCGCCGAAACCGGCCAGGTACTTTCCGTCGGCGACGGCATCGCCCGCATTTTCGGCCTCACCAACGTCATGTCCGGCGAACTTTTGGAATTCCCCACCGCCGGCATCAAAGGCATGGCGCTGAACCTGGAACAAGACAATGTCGGCGCCGTCATCTTCGGCGATGACCGCCAGATCCGCGAAGGCGACACCGTCAACCGCACCGGCGCGATTGTGGACGTCCCCGTCGGCAAATCCCTGCTCGGCCGCGTCGTGGACGCGCTGGGCAACCCGCTCGACGGCAAGGGCCCGGTCATCTTCGAGGAACGCCGCCTGGTCGAAACCAAAGCCCCCGGCATCATCCCCCGCAAATCCGTGCACGAACCGATGCAATCCGGCATCAAGGCCATCGACGTCCTGGTCCCGATCGGCCGCGGCCAGCGCGAACTCATNNGGCGACCGCCAGACCGGCAAAACCGCCCTCATCATCGACACTTTTATCAACCAGAAAGCCGCCAACGAAGCCGACGACGAGAGCAAAAAGCTCTACTGCATCTACGTCGCCATCGGCCAGAAACGCTCCACCGTCGC
>PLFB01000168.1 GCA_003137135.1 Acetobacteraceae bacterium | reverse complement strand
ACTTAATCCCCAGCACTTCCTTCATGCCGTAAAGCCCAGCCGGCCTGCCGTGCAGCCAGAGGGCGGCTTGGAGGGCACCTTTGGCGAAGATGGCGCGGTCGAACGCGTGGTGGGTTAGAGTTATTTGTTCGGTAGCGGCGGTGAGGAGGAGGGTGTGGCTGCCGGTAATTTGGCCGCCGCGCAGGGTGGCGAAGCCGATTTGGCCGGACTGGCGCGGGCCGGTGTGGCCGGCGCGGCTGGTGACGAAGCTGGTTTCGGGGTTTTGGCCGCGGCCGGCGGCGACGGCGCGGCCGAGGGCGAGGGCGGTGCCGGAGGGTGCGTCGATTTTCTGGCGGTGGTGCATTTCGAGGATTTCGGCGTCGTAGGAGTCGGCGGGCAGGGCGGCGGCGAGTTGTTCGGCGAGTGCCAGGATGAGGTTGACGCCGGGCGAGAAGTTGGCGGCCTGCAGGATGGCAATTTTTTTAGCCGCCGCGTCCACGGCTGCCTGGTCATGTGCCGAGAGACCGGTGGTGCCGAGCACCCAGGCGCAGCCGGCTTGCGCCAGCGCGGCAGCGTGGGGTTGCACGGTGGCGGCGGCGGTGAAATCGATGATGACGTCCGAGACGGCGGCGAGCTCTTCGATGCGCGCGAAGGCGGCGTCTGGGGCGCGGCTGAGGCCGCCGGCATAGGTGCAAAAACCTGCTTGCGCCGACTCTACAACCTCTGCTTCCACCAGACGGCCCATCCGACCTGAGAGTCCGGCTATGCCCATGCGTATCGTCATGATATCGTTATACTCTGTTTCAGGGCGCCGCCCAGCGTCCAAAAAATTCGCCTTTTTGAGAAAGTTTCATGGGAAAAGAGCGGATAAGCATTTGACAAAACGGCCAAGTCTTGTGATTGGTGGTTACCAAAAGTTAAAAAGTCTGGGATTTCTATGGAGAATTCAGTGGGGCACGCCGTGTTGAAATCGAGCAGATTCGCCTTGCTGTCGCTACTGCTGCCGCTCGGAGGATGCGCGATGATGCACCCCGCTTCGGATACCGCTACCCCGCCTGCCGACGCCACCCCGATGCCCGTCGTGCCCGCCCCCGCCGGCTCCGGCAACGCCAGCGCGCAGAACGGGCTGGGCATGGCGTTTTACGAGGGTAACGGCGTGCCGCAGAATTATCTGAAGGCGGCGAGCTATTTTCAGTCGGCGGCCCAGCAGGGCGACGTGAATGCCGAATATATGCTCGCCACCATGTATATGTCCGGCAAGGGCGTGGGGCAGAGCGATACCTCGGCGTTCTACTGGCTGCAAAAGGCCGCCGCCGGCGGCAATGCCGACGCGCAGAATGACCTGGGCGACGCCTACACCTTTGGCCGCGGCGTGGACCAGAGCGACGCCAACGCCGCGGTCTGGTACGCCAAGGCGGCCGCGCAGGGCAACGCGCAGGCGGAAAACAGTCTTGGGTTTGACTACGACGCCGGCAAGGGCGTGACGCAGAGCTATTCCCAGGCCGCGCAGTTGTTCCAGCAGGCCGCCGAACAGGGCGACCCGAAGGCGGAACATAATCTGGGCAACTATTACGACCGCGGTCTCGGCGTGCAGCAGGATTACGGCCAGGCGGTGTACTGGTGGACCAAGGCGGCCGAGCAGGGCAATGTGGAGGCGGAGGACAATCTGGGCAACGCCTATGATCTAGGACAAGGCGTCGATAAGGACGATACGAAGGCGGTTTACTGGTGGCGCCTGGCGGCCGATTCCGGTAGTGTGCCGGCCGCCTACAGCCTGGGCAACGCGTATTCCACCGGCCAAGGCGTGCCGGCCAACCCGCAGACCGCGGCCTACTGGCTCATGCTCGCGGCCAACCCGTGAGGTAACACAGAATGGGCAGGGAGAGTGTGCTGAAATTTTGTCACCGACCGCCCGCCGGATTTTTGATCCTCGCCCTGACTTTGGCCGGCTGCGCGCAGACGCAGACGCAGACGCAGACGCCGGCACCCGCCACCAGCGCGAACGAATCCTCGGGCGTGATGAACGTGGTCGATGCCGCCATCGCGGGCGGCGACCCCTCGATGGCGCTAAAGGTCAGCCAGACCGTGCTGGCGAGCGATCCGCATAATCTGGACGCGCTGTACCACGAAGGGGCGGCGTATTACGCGATGAATCGCTGCATGGACGCGATCGCGGTGTACAAGGTGGCGCTGACGGTGGACCAAAAATCCTCCGAGGCGGATGTCGGCATCGGCCGCTGCCTGCTGCGGCGCGACGCGGTGACCGCGGAACAGATGTTCGAGGCGGCGGTGGCGAACGACCCGGATAACGCCTCGGCGCTGAACGATCTGGGAATTGCCCGCGATCTGCAGGCCAATCACGCCGGGGCGCAACAGGCCTACCAGCAGGCGCTGCTGCTGCAGCCTGGTTCGGTTTCGACCGAGGTGAATCTGGGCATGTCCCTGGCGCTGTCCGGCGACGGGCCGGACGCGCTGCAATATCTGGGGCCGCTGGCGACCAGCCAGGAGGCGACGCCGAAAATCCGCGAGGATTATGCCGCGGCGCTGGTGGCGGCGGGGCGGCCGGACGAGGCGCGCGCGGTGCTGGCGATTGATCTGCCCGCGGACGGCGTGCAGCAACTGATGGCGGATTTTGCGCTGGCGATTTCCACGCCGCCGCCAGCGGCGTCGCCGACGGGGGCGCCCGCGGTGAGCGCGCCGGCCGCGCCCGCGCCCATCGAGGCGCAGCCGCTTGCCACGCAGGTTGTGGCGCCGCCGCCGGTGGCGTCCGCCGCGCCTGTGCCGGCCGCGCCTGGGCCGGCCGCGCCTTCGCCGGCCGCGCCGTCACCCGCCGCGCCTTTGCAAGCCGTACCCCCGCCGGCGGCGCAGGCCGATGCCGGGTCGCCGGCCGCCGCGCCGGCGCCCGCCGCGACGACCGCGCCGCCGGTCGTGGTCAGCACGGCGGCTGCGCCAGCCAGCGCGGCGCCAGCCGGCGTGGCGCTGGCCGCGCCTCCGCCGGATACCGCTCCACCCGCCGCCATGCCGCCGGCCGATGTGCCCGCCGCCTCTCTGGCCGCGCCGGCAAGCCAGAGCATGCCGCCCGTTACGGCGTCCGACGCGGCGCAGCAGGCGAAAAATGCCGCGGCTTATGATTTGTTGATGCGGTAAAAAGAACAACAAGAACGTAGCGCTTTTTTATAAGAAACCCCTCCGGGGGTGCGGCGCAAAAAACTTTTGGTTTTCCGCTGCGTCGAGAGGCTGTTGGTTGGCCGCTCGCGCGCCACGGGCGATAAAATGAGGAAGCGCAAATGATTCGGGAATTTTTCAGGCACGGCAGCAATGCCGCCCTGGCGGCATTGATCGCCGGCACGCTGGCGCTGGCGGCGTGCGGTGTTTGGCACTTTCACGCCGGACTCTTTGCACTAGGCGCGCTGCTGTTTTTTGGCAGCGAATACGGCTATCACCGCTACGCCTTCCACGCGCCGCCGGCCAAGCAAAAATGGGTCCTGTTTCTGCAGCACCGGCTGCACTACGACCACCACGTCGAACCCGCCCGCCTCGACCTGCTGTTCCTGCCGCTCTGGTTCATCATCCCCAACTACATCCTCACCGGCGCGGTGGCCTGGCTGATCTGGCCCGCATGGGAAAAAATCTTTTTTCTCCTGGCCGGAAGCTCGGCGGCGATACTTTATTACGAGTGGGTGCACTACGTCGCGCATATTCCCTACAAGCCGCGCACGCCGTGGGGACGGTGGATCAAGAAATACCATCTGTGGCACCATTTCAAGAACGAAACGCTGTGGTTTGGCGTGACCAATCCCAGCTTTGACTTCTTTGCGAAAACCTATCGCGGGGTGGATGAGGCCGCGGCGACGGGTACCACGCGCCGGCTGTTCGGCGCCAAGGGAGACTAGGTCTCTGCGACCGGTTACGGTGCGCGTTTTTGGGGATCATGTATGAGACGCTGGGGTAGCACAGGCTTTTGTTCGGTCCCTGAGTAGTTTCCGGCCCTTGGTGGCGCGCGGCGGCGCCCGCATTTGTAGGGAGCCTCATATCCCTGATGGCGGAGGGCGGCGCATGGCCGAGACACCGGTTGTTGATCTACGCGTCCATCACAAGCCACATGGCTTGTCGGACCGCATCGCGCTTGGCATCACCAAAATGCTGCGCTTCTGCGCCGATACGTTTTTTGCCAAGCGATACGGCCACCGCGCGGTTGTGCTGGAAACGGTGGCGGCCGTGCCGGGCATGGTGGGGGCGACCTTCACGCATCTGAAATGTCTGCGCCGGATGGAGACCGACAAGGGCTGGATTCGCGCCTTGATGGAGGAGGCGGAAAACGAACGCATGCATCTGATGACGTTCATCCATGTCGCGAAGCCGACGTTGTTCGAACGGTTCGTCATTATTGTGGTGCAATGGTTGTTTTACGTGGTGTTTTTTCTGCTCTACGCGCTCAGCCCGCGCACCGCGCATCGTGTGGTGGGGTATTTCGAGGAAGAGGCGATCATCAGCTACACGCTCTATCTCGAGGAGCTGGATGATGGGCGCTCACCCAATGTGCCGGCGCCCGAGATTGCCATCACGCTCTTGCGAAGCCATCCATCTTTTCGTGCCGGTTGCGAGAAAGATGGATGGCTTCGCAAGAGCTCGCAATGACGTGGATCGGTCAAAGGGCATGCCGCTTGATCGGCGCTCTTTATAAAAAGCGCTGCTTGCTTATTTTTTTACATCCCGCCCGGATAATTTGGCCCGCCGGCGCCTTCGGGGACGACCCAGTTGATGTTCTGGGTCGGGTCCTTGATGTCGCAGGTTTTGCAATGCACGCAGTTCTGCGCGTTGATTTGAAGCTTTGGACTGCCGGTGTCTTCGCCGACGATTTCGTACACGCCGGCGGGGCAGTAGCGGGTTTCGGGGCTGCGGTATTCATTCCAGTTCACCGAGATCGCCTTCGAGGGGTCCAGCAGGGTCAGGTGGGCGGGCTGGTTTTCCTCGTGGTTGGTGTTGCTGATGAAGACGGAGGAGAGGCGGTCAAAAGTGAGTTTGCCGTCGGGTTTGGGGTAGTCGATTTTTTCGGCGCTGGCGGCGGGCGTTAGTTGTTTGTAGTCGGCGTGGTTTTTCAGTGTCCAGGGGGATTTGCCCTTGGTGATGTAGGCTTCCAGGCCGGCGTTGATGAGGCCGCCATACAGCCCGAATTTGGCGAAGCCGGGGCGGATGTTGCGCACCTGATGCAGTTCCGGCCAGAGCCAGGAATTTTTCAGCATTTCGGGGTAGGCGGTGACTTCGGCGGGTTTTTCGGACCAGGACGCGGCGATCGCCTCAGCGGCGACCATGCCGGATTTCATCGCGGTATGGGTGCCCTTGATTTTGGGGACGTTGAGGGTCCCGGCGGCGCAGCCGATGAGCATGCCGCCGGGAAATGTCAGTTTGGGGAGAGATTGGAAGCCGCCTTCGTTGAGCGCGCGGGCGCCGTAGGAAATGCGCTTGGCGCCTTCGAAATAGGGCGCGATGGAAGGGTGGGTTTTGTAGCGCTGCATTTCGCCGAAGGGCGACAGAAACGGGTTTTTGTAGTCCAGGCCGATGACAAAACTGTAGGCCATAAAATTTTCGCCGAGGAAGTAGATGGCGGAGCCGCCATAGGTGTCGGGTTTCAGCGGCCAGCCGATCGAGTGCAGCGTCAGGCCGGCCTGAAAATGTTCTGGTTTGACTTCCCACAATTCCTTGATGCCGATGGCGTAGGTTTGCGGGTCGTTGTTCGCGTTGAGGTCGAAAATTTTCATCAGTTGTTTGCTGAGTGAGCCGCGGCAGCCTTCGCCGAAAACTGTGTATTGCGCGCGCAGCTCGATGCCGCGGGTAAAGTTGCCGGTGGGCTGGCCGTCCTTGCCGACGCCCATGTCGCCGGTGGCCACACCCTTCACGACGCCGTCCTCGATGAGGATTTCGGCGGCGGCGAAGCCCGGATAAATTTCCACACCCGCTTCCTCCGCCTGCTGGCCGAGCCAGCGCACCACGTTGCCGAGCGAGACGACGTAGTTGCCGTGGTTGTGCATCTGCGGCGGCGTGGGAAGCTTGTAGGCTTTCTTCTCGGTGAGGAACGAAAATCGGTCTTCCGTGACCGGTACCGAGAGCGGGATCAGGCCGGGGTCGCATTCCGGAAACAATTCTTTCAACGCCCGCGGCTCCAGGACGCAGCCTGAGAGAATGTGGGCGCCGACTTCGCCGCCTTTTTCGATGACGCAGACCGAAAGCTCCGGGTTGAGCTGCTTGAGCCTGATGGCGGCGGAGAGGCCGCCGGGGCCGGCGCCGACCACCAGGACGTCGAACTCCATCGCCTCGCGCGGTTCCAATTCTGCCGACATTTTGTCCTCCACATTCTCGTTGCCGTATAGGTAAATGGGGCGGCTTGCGTAAACCCCACCACCGGTCAAAATCGGTATATGAACTATTTGGAAGCATTGCGACTGCAACTGGAATGGGGCGCGGACGAGGCGCTGCTGGAGGCGCCGCAGAACCGGTTTTTGGCGCGGCCGGCGCCCACGCCGCCGGCGGTGGTTGCCGAAAAACTGGTGCGGGCGCCGGCGCGGAGCTTGGCGGCGGCCCTGCCGCCCGGGCCGGCGGCGGCGGAAAGGATCGCCGCCGGATGCAAAAGTTTGGAAGAGCTGAGAGCGGCCCTGGAAGATTTCACCGGCTGCGCGTTAAAAGACACCGCGACGCAACTGGTGTTTGCCGACGGCGCGGCGGCGACAAACCTGATTTTGATCGGCGAGGCGCCGGGCGGTGACGAGGACCGCATCGGCCGCCCCTTCGTCGGCCTGGCCGGCCAATTGCTCGACAAAATGCTGGCCTCGATCGGGCTGGACCGGACCAAACTGCGCATCGTCAACGTGGTGCCGTGGCGGCCGCCCGGAAACCGCGCGCCGACGGATAGCGAAATCGCCGTCTGCCTGCCGTTTTTGCGCCGTCACGTCGAACTGGTGGCGCCGAAATGCGCCGTGCTGCTCGGCGCGGTGGCGGCGAAGGCGCTGCTGCCGGGCGCCGGGGCCGCGGGCATCCGCCGCCTGCGCGGCCAATGGAAAACGCTGGAATGGTCCGGCCTGGCCGCGCCCATCGCCTGCCTGCCGACCTACCACCCGGCCTATCTGCTGCGCACGCCGGCCGCCAAGCGCGACTCCTGGCATGACCTTATTGCATTGCGGCAATGGCTTAACGATGGCGAAATTTAACTAACCTCACGAAAAAGTGAGCAGAGCTTCGTCCGGCAAGCCTTGGAAAAGCTTAAAAACGTCTCAGGAAGTGAATTTTGTCTCACACAAAGGTCTTGCTTCTCATGGGCGGAGTGTGTAGCGGGACTTTGCCATGCGCAGAGCCCTTCAAACGCTCTCCCGCCTGAACGCCGCCCCGGTCTTTTTCGCCGCGGCCGCGGTACTTGCCTTGCAGACTGCCTTCCCGGCATCGGCAACGGCAAGCCCCTCCGCCATGGGGTCAGGGCCGGGAACCTCCTCACAGGATGGGACAAGTGTAGCCTTCGCGATTCCGCGGAATGCACCCTCGCCGGATATGGAAGTCGTGCTGCCGCAGCCGCTGCCGCCCTCCGCGGTGGCGCAGTATCAGCGCATCCTCGAATTGCAGGCGGAGGACGAGTTCTCCGAGGCCGACCGGCTGCTGGCGCGGCTGGATGACACAACGCTGGTCGGGCCGATTTTGGCGGATCGCTATCTGAACACGGATTACCACTCCTCCCGCGCGGAACTCCTGGCCTGGTACGAACAATACAGTGACCAGCCGGCCGCCCCCGCCATCTACACGCTCATGCAGCGCAAAATCCCGGCGGCGGAATTGCCCCCGGCGCCGCAGCTGTCGCTGTTGCCGGAAGGCGTCGATGCCGGCTTCCGCTCCTTCCACCCCACCGTCAGCTCCGACAGCGACGCCTGGCGCGGCACGTTTGTGGAGGGGCTGACGGACTGGCGGCGCGGCGACATCGCCGGCGCCGAACCCCTGTTCATCCGCGCCGCGAACATGGACGGCGCCTCCGACGACGACCAGGCGGCCGGCGCATTCTGGGCGGCGCGCGCGGCACTTCGCCTGCAGCAGCCGGAAGACTACCTCTCCTGGCTGCACACCGCGGCCGGCAATCCGGATACGTTTTACGGCATGATCGCCGGGCGCCTGCTGGGCCAGGGGTTTGGGCCGAGCGGCGCCGCGGCGCAGCTCTCCGAAGCCGATATCACCGCGGTGGACGCCACACCGGCCGGCCACCTGGCCTTCGCGCTGCTGCAGATCGGCGAGACCGCGCAGGCCAGCCTGGCGCTGCGCGCGCTGTGGCCGGATATGCAGGCCGACCCGGCACTCGCCAGCTCCGTCATGGCCGTCGCGGCGCGCGCCGGGCTGATGGATATCGCCATCGGCATCGCCGGCCAGGGTTTTGGCAGCACCGGCAACGAATTCGCCGGCGCGAGGCTGCCGCTGCCGCCTCTGCACCCGGTCGGCGGGTTCACCATCGACCCAGCGCTGCTGTTCGCGCTGGCACGCACCGAATCCGGCTTCGAAGCCGGTGCCGTGTCGTACTGCGGCGCCCGCGGCATCATGCAATTGATGCCGGAAACCGCGCGCTTCATCGCCCGCGACCAGGGCATCGAAGGCGCCATCTCCGACCCAGAAACCAGCCTGGCGCTGGGCCAGGCCTATATCCGCTACCTCGGGCAACAGCCCGGCATCGACAACAACCTGCTGGCCATCCTGGCCAGCTACAACGCCGGCCCCGGCGCCGCCGAGGCCTGGTACAGCGCCCTGCAAAGCGACAGCGACCCGCTGCTGTTCATCGAAACCATCCCGAACGACCAAACCCGGCACTTCGTACACGACGTGCTGACCGATAGCTGGATCTACGCCGAAGAAATCGGCCTGCGGCCGGAAAGCCTGGACGATTTGGCGCAGGGCAGCTTTCCACAGCTGCAAGGCGCGCCGGCGATGGCTGACGCGCAGTAAAGCGGAAGAAAGCAGCGCTTTTTAAAAAAAGGCTGCCCGCCCGGGCGCGCAAAAACTTTTACGAACTGCGGGCGCTGG
>PLFB01000133.1 GCA_003137135.1 Acetobacteraceae bacterium | reverse complement strand
TTATGTGGGATCATACCATGACACAGATTACGACATCGCTACCCACGCTTGCTACCCTGAGTGGTTCTACGTCGGACTCAACGCAAAATCTAGGGCAGGCCGGTGGGTTTTTGGACGTTGTTAATAATGCATTAAAAAATGTTAGCGGCGCGCAGGCGGCCGCGGCGCAGTCGGAGGCCGCGGTGGCGGCGGGCGTGCCGGGTGTGAGCCTTGGCCAGGCGCTGGTGAACAGCGACCGCGCGGAAGTGGCGTGGACGGCGACGGTGGCGGTGCGCGATGAAGTCGTCTCCGCCTACCAGGCGATCATGAACATGCAGTTCTGATGCAAAACTGGCGGGAATATTTCGAAAAGGCCAGGGTGCTGCTCGGCCGGGTGCCGATGATCGCCTGGGTGGTGGCGGGGCTGCTCGGCGTCTCGCTCGCCGTGGTGTTCTATATGGAACTCAGCGGGCCGCCCTACGCGGCGCTGTATGAGGGGCTCTCGCCGGCGGATGGCGGCAAGGTCATCGCGGCGCTGCAGAAGCTGGGCATTCCGTATCAACTGCAGG
Source organism: Acetobacteraceae bacterium (assembly GCA_003137135.1). Taxonomy (GTDB): domain Bacteria; phylum Pseudomonadota; class Alphaproteobacteria; order Acetobacterales; family Acetobacteraceae; genus Acidocella. The sequence continues at coordinate 3,535 of PLFB01000133.1, read as the reverse complement.
GTGCCGGCAACTTGATTCTGGTGCCGGCGCCGCAGCTGGCGGAAGCCCGGCTGGAACTGGGCGCCGAGGAAATTCCGCAGACCGGGGCTGCGTCGAACTGGGATCGCGTGGAACAGGCGCCGATGACGGCCTCGGAACTCGCGCAGGACACGATGGCCGAGCAGGCGCTGGAGGCGTCGCTGGCGCAGTCGATTGAAACGATGAATGGCATCGCCTCTGCGCAGGTGTTTTTGGCGCTGCCGCCGGATACGCCGTTTCTGGCGGATCAGCCCAAGCCGACGGCGTCCGTGGTGATCGCGGCGGACCCGGCGACGGCGCAGCCGCAGGGTGCGGCGATCGCGGCACTGGTGGCGGGTGCGGTGCCGGGGCTGGCGGCGGCGCAGGTGACGGTGGAGACGACCTCCGGCGTGACGGTGTTTCCGGCCGGGGACAAGGCCGGCACGCAGTCGCAGTTGAGCACGGTGGCGCAGGTCGAAAACAGCGCCGCGGCGCGCATCGCGCTGCTGCTGGGGCCGCTGGTGGGGCCTGGGAATTTCCGCACCGACGTGTCCGCCAATCTGGACTTCACGCAGGAGCAGATCCATCAGATCGCCTATGGGCCATCGCAATTGGTGGAGCACCAGACCAGCGCGATGGACCAGCAGAATGGCGGCGGGCAAAGCATCGGCGGCGTGCCGGGGGCGCTGTCGAACACGCCGCCGCCGGCGACGATCGCCAATTCGCCGAATGCCGCCAATCCGGCGCCCGGTGCCCCGGCGCCGCCGCCGCCGCCGACGCGGCTGAGCAAGAATTCCGACCAGACCTACGTGACCGACCAGAGCGAGAGCGACATTACGAAGCCGGATTGGATTGTCAAATCCGTTGCGGTTTCGGTGGTGTTGAACAAGAAGGCGCTGGGCAATGTGACGCCGGATCAGGTGAAGGCGGCGATCGCGGGGGCGTTCGCGTATCCGCAGGTGAGCGTGAATGTGCTGGTGGCCTCGTTCCAGCCGTTGAGCGGCAATGGCGGGTTCGCGGGCGCCGCGATGGCGCTGGATGTCGGCGCGCTGACGCGGGCGGTGCTGCAGGTGCTGGCGGCGGCGGCGCTGCTGTTTGGCCTGGCGATGCCGCTGGGACGGCGGCTGGCGACCGGGCAGCTCTCGCTGGAGGCGGCGGCCGTGACGGGGAGCAAATTGCCGGCGCCGCTGCCGCCCATCCACGTGCTGCCGCCGCCGGATTTCCGCGTGGTGCGGGAGCGCGCGAGCGAAAACATCACGGCGGTGGCGCGGCTTTTGCAAGGCTGGGTGGAAGATGATGGGTGAAGGAAGCAAGAGGCGCTTTTTGAAAAAAGCGCGCAAAAACTTTTGCGCGTGGGCGTCGCAACTGCGGTGTCCCTTTATCGCCCCTGTCAGGGGCGATAAAGGGACACCGGCGTTGCGACGCCAACGCGCAAAAGTTTTTTTGGTTACCCCGGGCGGGGTACCATTTTTTTCAAAAGAAGTAACTCCTTATGGCTGAACCAGCGAAACTGGCGGCGCCGGAGGGCGAGGCGGAGCTGAAGGGCGCCGAGCGCGCGGCGCTGGTGCTGCGCACGCTCGGCGAGGACGTGGCGAGCCAGGCGATGCGGCATCTGGATGAAGCGACCATTGCGCGGATTTCCACCGCCATGGCGTCGCTGCCGCCGGCCAAGCCTGAGACCGTGCACAAGGTGATGGAGGGGTTTGCGAACGAGCTTGGCATCGGCGGCGGCCATGGCGATGCGATGCAGTTCATGAGCAACGTGCTCTCGGCGGCTCTGGGCAAGGCGCACGCCAACGCGATTCTGGAAAGCATCAACCGCAGCGAGCGCAATTCCGGATTCAATCTGCCGGCGAATACCGACCCGCGGACGCTGGCGATGCAGATGGCGAATGAGCGGCCGCAGACGATCGCGTTGCTGCTGGCGCATGTGTCGCACGAAATGGGCGCCTCGATGCTGTCGTTTCTGCCGGAGACTTTGGCGAGCGACGCGCTGTACCGCTTCACCATGCTGGATGCGGTTTCGCCCGGCGCGATTCTGGAACTGCGCGAGATGTTGACCGAGCTGATGGCGAAAACCGGCGGCGGCGGGCGGCGTCTGACGAATCTGGGCGGTGCCAGGCAGACGGCGGATATTTTGAATCATTTGCAGACGGGCTTGTCCGATCGCGTGCTGGGGGCGATTTCCGAGCGCGACCAGGAGACCGCGGACAAGATCCGCGAGAATCTGTTCACGTTTGTCGATCTGGGCAAGCTGCCCGACCGGGCCTTGCAGATTCTGCTGCGCGAGGTGCCGGGCGACCGGCTGATGCCGGCGCTGAAGCTGGTGGATGAGACGATCCGGCAAAAGTTCTTTCAGAACATGTCAACGCGGATGGTCGAGGTGCTGAAGGAGGAGCTGAAGTCGGGCCCGCCGATGCGGCGGGCGGACGCGATGGGGGCGCAGAACGAGATTGTCAGCATCGCGCTGCGGCTGTCGTCGGAAGGCAAGATCAATATCAACTCGTCGGAGGAAATGGTGTGATGGTGGTAGCGCATGTGAGTCTGTCGCACGAAGCGGCGGGCGGGGAGGCGAAGGCGGCGCGGCGTGCGGCGCCGGCGGCGGCGGATTTTTCAGCGGCGGTGGCGCGGGCGGAGCGGGCCGCGCCTGGCGGCGGGACGGGCGCCGCCAAGGACGTGGTNNCGGCGGCGTCGCGAAATTATCCGCGCCCCGGACGGCGCCGTCGCCGCATGAGGATGAGATTCCGAAATGGCTGCAAAAGCGTAAGGAAGCGCCGGCGGCGGACGCGGCGGAGACGGCGCCGGCGCCAGCCGTCGCGCTGACGGTGGGCTTGCCGGTAGCGCCAGCGGCGGCGGTGGTGGTGCACGCGGCGGCGGCGCGGGTGACGGAGGATGCGGGGCCGCGGCGGGCGGCACGGGAAAACGCGGCGGCGATTGTGGCGACCGCGTCTGGCGGGAAACTGGCAGCGGCGAGCGAGACGGCGGCGGCGGTGCCGGCCACCGCGGGGGCGCCTGCGGCCGCGCCGGCGGCGTCGGTGCCGGTGGCGGCAGGGTCCACCGCCGCGCCGGTGCGCGGNNCCAGGCAATGCGCCGGCGGCGGCAAGGGCGCCGGTGGCGGGCGCGCGGGCGGTGCGCGGGGCGGCGCGGGACGTGGCGGTAAAGTTGGCGGCGGCCGCGCCGGCGGCCGCGCCGGCGGCCGCCGTCAGGGCCGCCGCGCCGGGAAATGGCTTGGCGGGGCCGGGCGGCTGGGTGGTGCAGGACGCCGGCCGGCCGGCCGCATGGGGGCTCTCGCCCGCCGCCACCGGTGCCGCGGCCGTGGCGGGCGCGCCGGCGGGTCCGGCGGCGGCGAGTCCGATGGCCGCAAACGCGAGGCTCGTAAGGCTCGCGCGGCCGCGGCGGGTGGTCTCTGTGGGCATATGCCGAAGGCTACACCATGATCGCCGCCGACCCTCTCATCGATTTCGTGCGCACCAACCGCGAGCGCTACCTCGACGAACTCTCCGATTGGATCGCTTGCCCGTCCGTCTCGGCCGACCCG
>PLFB01000101.1 GCA_003137135.1 Acetobacteraceae bacterium | reverse complement strand
TTTGCGGGCGGGCGTGGGCAGCTGCGGTGTCGCTAATCGCCACCATCGATGGCGATTAGCGACACCGGAGCTGCCCACGCCCGCCCGCAAAAGTTTTTTTGCTACTTTTTTTTCAAAAAAAGTAGTTCTTACTTGCCTTCCGATCATATCGTCGCCTCCACGCTGCCGCCAAACCTGCGCGTCAGCACGCGGAACGCCACCAGCCCGCCGCACGTAAACACCAGCATGATCATCGTCAGCGCCGCGCCGTATGGCCAGTCCGGCGTTTCGGTGAACTGATTGGCGATCAGCGAGCCGATCATCAGCGCCCGGTCTCCGCCCAGCAGCGACGGCACCACGTAGTCGCCGAACGCCGGGATCGCCACGAAGATCAGGCCGGATAAAAGTCCCGGCAGGGTCTGCGGAAACACCGTGTTCCAGAACAGCGAGAAGCCCTTGGAGTACAGATCCCGGCCGGCTTCCACCAGCGTCCAGTCCAGCCGCTCGGCCGAGGCGTAGAGCGGCACGACCATGTAGGGCAGATAGTTGTAGGCGAGCCCCGTCGTCACCGCGAATTGTCCCGGCACGATGCCGAGATCCGGCGGCACCAGCCCAAAGCTATGCGCCACCCAGGTCAGCGGCGCGGTCGGCCCCAGCATGATCGACCACGCATAGGTCCGCACCACCTGGTTGGTCCATGACGGCAGCATAATGAACAGCATCAGCAGCGGCCGCAGCGATTCCGGGCGCGTCATGATGAAGAACACGATCGGATAGGCCAGCAGCGCCGTCACCACGGTGGCGATGCCCGCCTGCTCCAGCGAGCGCAAAAAAATCAGTATATTGCCGTCGTCCCAACCCAGCAGCGAATACCCAGCCACCTGCTGAAACGGCTCCACCGTCAGCGGCATGGTGGGCGAGCCATAATCGTTCGATGAAAAAAACCCGATGCCGAGCAGAATGATGCTAGGGATCAGGAGAAAGAAAATGATCCAGCCCAGGCCGGGCCCCGCCGTGATCCAGAGCCGGAACGCCTTCGCCCGGCTTTCCTCCTGCACCGCCGTTTTGCCGGCCAGCACCGTTTCGGCGACCGCGCTCACGCTCAGGCCTCGATCAGCATGATGTTGCCGGGCTTGATTTCGACCGCCACGGCCTCGCCGGCACGCCAGCTGCGTTCGGCGGCGGCGTTGTTGGTATCCAGCGCCAGCACGGTCTGCGCGCCGGCGACCTCGATGCGGTATTGCGTGGAGGCGCCCATGTAGATCGCCTCCTTCACCACGCCGCGGAAAATATTGGGCGGGCCTTCCGGCACCGCGTTATCGTTATAGATCCAGATTTTTTCCGGCCGGATCATCGCCATGCCGGCGCCCGCCATCGGCGTGGTAATCTCCAGCCGCCCCAGCGGCGTGTCCGCGGCACCTGGGCCGGAGGGCGTAATCGGCCAGATATTCGAAAGCCCCAGAAATTCCGCGACAAAAACGTTTCTGGGCTTTTCATAAACATCCAGCACCGGCCCCACCTGCTGCAGCCGGCCTTTGCTCATCACCGCGATTCGATCGCTCATCACCAGCGCCTCGTGCTGGTCGTGCGTGACGAAAATAAACGTCATCCCCAGCCGCTTCTGCATCCGCAGCAGTTCGATCTGCAACTCGTTGCGCAATTTCGCATCCAGTGCGGAGAGCGGCTCGTCCAATAACACCACCTCCGGTTCGTTCACCAGCGCGCGCGCCAGCGCCACGCGCTGCCGTTGCCCGCCGGAAAGCTGCGACGGGTTGCGCTTGGCAAACTGCCCGATCTGCAGCAGGTCCATAATCCCGTTCACCCGCCTGGTCTTTTCCTCGCCCTTGATGCCGCGCATGCGCAAGCCGAAGCCGATATTGTCCGCCACCGTCAGATGCGGAAACAGCGCGTAGGACTGAAACACCGTATTCACCGCGCGCTGATGCGCCGGAATGTTCTGCATTTCCCGCCCAGAGATCAAAATCCGTCCCTTATCCGGCGTCTCGAACCCCGCGATCATGCGCAGCAGCGTCGTCTTGCCGCAGCCTGAGGGCCCCAGCAGCGTAAAAAACTCGCCGGCCTCGATCTGCAGGTCCACCCCATCCACCGCCGGCACGGTGCCGGCGAAAATACGGGAGATGCCGGAGAGGGTAATGGCCCCGCGGCCGGCGCCGCCTGGGGGGGCGCCTGGTTTGGGGGCGGGGGAGGCCGGCATCGTCGCGTCAAGCATCTTCTGCCGCCCAAAAAATCACGTTACGGTATGGTGGCGCATAAGACCGTTTGAATGGCACGCAATTCCCCGTTNNCGCGATTCATAAGAGTTTCAACGCCTTGCCCCACGTGCAGCACCTTCGGCCACCGACATGTTCGCTTAGCCCCCAACCGGGGATGGCGGATTCTTTGGCCGTAAATTCCATCTGGCCAAAGCCGCGCGGCTGGCGTATCAAATCGCCCCGCTTCACTCCGTCAATAATCTTAAACACTCTGTCTGTCCGAGGAACCGCCATGCCGATCGCCCCATGCCGCCAGGCGCCACGCCGGAGGTGCCGCCGTTTGTCCGGCGCGCCGCGTCATTTCGCCTGATGGCCGCGCTCGAACAGCCGATCGAGGACTCGCCGGAGGACATCGGCACCCGCCTGCGCATCGTCCGCCAGATTTACGGCTTTACCCAGCGCGAACTCGCCCGCCGCGCCGGCGTCACCAACGGCGCGATCTCGCTCATCGAGCAGAACCGCGTCAGCCCTTCCATCAGCTCGTTAAAGAAGATTCTCGACGGCATACCGCTCTCGCTGGCGGATTTTTTCACCCTCAACTTCTCCCCTTCGGACAGCGTGTTTTTCACCGCCGCCGACCTCACCGAAATCGCCTTCGGCGACAAAATTTCGTTCCGCATGGTCGGCCGCAAAATCCAGGATCGCGCGCTGCAAATGCTCTCGGAAACCTACCAGCCAGGCGCTGATACCGGCGAGGAAATGCTGCGCCACCAGGGCGAAGAATGCGGCATCATCATCACCGGCGCGCTGCTCGTCACGGTAGGCCCGCAGGAGAAATTATTGCAACCTGGCGATGCATACTATTTCCGCTCGGACATTCCGCACCGCTTCCGCAACCCTGGCCAAATGCCCTGCACGCTGATCAGCGCCAATTCGCCGCCGAGTTTTTAAAGCGGAAGGAAGCAGTTACTTTTTTTGAAAAAAAAGTAACCAAAAAAACTTCTATTTCCCCCGGCTTTTGAGGGGCCACGGTTTGATTTATTGCTTGCTCAGCCTTAGCCTTGTCCAATTTCTCTATTGTTTCAAAATAGTACGGATCAAAATAACTCCAATTTGACAAGCGATCCAGCATGACCTGAAACGTGTCATAGCCGCGATCTTGTCTAGCTGTTAGGAGCGAGAATGTTTCAACGATTATCGACAGACGCGATGTCTCGAGGTTTACCGCCGAAACTATCTCGTTAGGGCAGCCAACACTCTCGAAGAATTCAATTATTTTTTTCTTTGGCCAAAAAACGGATAGAATACAATCCCGCATCGCGTCTCGAATGTCGAGAGGTATTTCGGGTGCCATCGCCATATCTGAATATTAGGAATTCATAATGGTTTAAGCAAGCCTTTGGCCATGGCGAGAGGAAATGCAAAAGACGGTTCCGTACATTATTCTAAGAGTGGACACTGCGCCCCGCTTGCAAAGGGGACCAGGACCCTTCCCTTTCCCTCCGTATGTTTTGGGGGCCGAAACCCAGGTTAAGGTTCTGGGACCGACCCTCCATCGCCAGCCACCTTCGCCTTCAGCCGCTCCCACTCCGCCACCGTCATGAACACCGCCACCACCTTCCCGTCCTGCGCCACCATCTGCGGCCCCTCACCCTCACAAAGCTCCAAAACCCTCTCAAGCTGCTCCCCGGCCTCATGCTCCTCCCAAATCCTCATCCAAATCCTCCGCTCGTACCCATTAACCGCCCCACCGTGTCACAATTTCCCTAACCGTCCCCAAAGAATCCCCTTGTGCCCCGCCACCACCTTGAATAGATACTGTTCCATCATCCAAGGGGTTTTTCCGGTGCCATCGGGCCGGCGGAACCCGCTGCAAAGGAGCTTAATATGAGTAAAGTCATCGGTATCGACCTCGGTACCACCAATTCCTGCGTTGCCGTCATGGAAGGCAAAGACGTCCGCGTCATCGAAAATTCTGAGGGCGCCCGCACCACCCCCTCCATGGTCGCCTTCTCCGACTCAGGTGAGCGCCTCGTCGGCCAGTCCGCCAAGCGCCAGGCCGTCACCAACCCCACCAACACCCTCTACGCCGTCAAGCGCCTCATCGGCCGCCGGTTCGAGGACCCGACCGTCGCCAAAGACATCGGCATGGTCCCCTACGGCATCGTCAAGGGCGACAACGGGGACGCCTGGGTGCAGGCCAAGGGCGAAAAATATTCTCCCAGCCAGATCAGCAGCTACGTCCTGACCAAGATGAAGGAAACCGCCGAAGCCTATCTCGGCGAAACCGTCAGCCAGGCCGTCATCACCGTCCCGGCCTATTTTAACGACGCCCAGCGCCANNGTGTACGACCTCGGCGGCGGCACGTTCGACATCTCCGTCCTGGAACTCGGCGACGGCGTGTTCGAAGTCAAATCCACCAACGGCGACACCTTTCTGGGCGGCGAAGATTTTGACGCCCGCATCATCGACTACCTGGCCGACGAGTTCAAACGCGACCAGGGCATCGACCTGCGCAAAGACAAACTCGCGCTGCAGCGCCTGAAGGAAGCCGCCGAAAAGGCGAAAATCGAGCTTTCGTCCTCGAAAGAGACCGAAATCAACCTGCCCTTCATCACCGCCGACGCCTCCGG
>PLFB01000218.1:5763-5912 GCA_003137135.1 Acetobacteraceae bacterium | reverse complement strand
ATGGTCCATTCCGGCTTCGAAGCGACCGCGGTGATGGATTCCGTCAAAAAACCCTGGAAGGTGGCGGCGATGGCGTTCCGCGGCATCAAAACCACCGGCCCGATGGCACCTGAAATCCCGCTGGATAAAGCCCGCAAGGCCGAATACGT
>PLFB01000218.1:0-5729 GCA_003137135.1 Acetobacteraceae bacterium | reverse complement strand
GCCGGGCTTGACCCGGCCATCCACGCCTTACCGCCCAGGACAAGCCGTCCGCTTTTCGCCGGCGCCTCACATCTTCCCGGCGACAACGCCCGCCTGTGCGATCTGCTCTTCCTAACCCTCATCACCGCCACACTCACCACCGCCACCTGCATCGCCGCCGGCGCCTTCCTCTGGCCTGTCCTCGTTTTCTTCGCTGCGATGAACGCCATCTGCCTCGCCACCGGCCGCGCCTGCCTGCGCCTGCCCATTACCGCCTTCCACACCACCGCCGCCTACATTCTTGGCGCCTTGCTGCTCAGCCTTTTCATATTCCTTTTATGTCTCATCTTCACGCTCTCAGCCGGTCCGGCCGCGCTCATCGGCTCAGCCATCGGCCTCGCCATCGCCTGGCGCGCCAAACCCAAACCGGCCCCCGCAACGCCGGCAGAAATCTGGGCCACTCTCCTCGCCTGCCTCGCCACCTTCATCTGGTCCTGGCAAGCCATCATCGCCGTCCCGCATCTCCTCCAAAACCACGTCTTTGCCGCCTGGACCGACTATTTCATCCACGCCGGCGAACTCTCGCAATTCGCGGACTTCCAAGCCCTGCACGGCACCAGCATTTTTGCCGCCGGCGCGCCTTTGCCGCCCTATCACTACGCCAGCTACATGCTCCCCGCCGCGCTTGCCGGTCTCACCAACGTGCTCTCCCTCACCGCCATCACCGCATTCTGGACCCCCTTCGGCGTGCTGCTCATGGCCTTTGCCGCCAGCGTCCTTGGTGGCGTCCTGGCCGGTGAGCGCGCCGGCATTTTTGCTCTCATCGCCGTTTTCCTGATCCCCAGCGCGGCGCATTATGGTCTGAAAAATCCGTTCTTTGATTTTCATTGGCTGATCGAAATTTCCACCAGCGCCGGGTATGCCTTTGCCTGCGCCGCGCTGTCGCTTGCTGCGATCATCTTCTGGCTGCGTAACAAAAATCCGTCCCACCTCGCCTGGATGGCCGCCCTAACCTTCCTCACCGCGCTGTTCCGCGTCCATATTTTCGCACCGCTGGTGCTCACCAACGCCGTCCTGTTTTTCGCGGCCTGGCGCCCGGCGCGGCGCTGGGCGTGGCCGGCCGGCCTGGCCGCGTGCCTCGCCGCCGCCATCGCGGCGGCGTCGGCGGCGGAGCTCCTGCCGCGCGCGCCGCATCTTTTCACCGGCCCGCATCATCCGGCGGCGGCATTGCTCACCATGCTCGGCATGACGCCGAGTCCATCCGCGAAACTCTTCCAGCACCTCGCCGCCGCCTATCCAGGTTTCGCCCTGGCAACCGGCCTTACGCTGCTCGCCGCCGCCGCCTTCGGTCTTTTGCTCCCGCTCTATCTCATCACCCTGTTCCGCCGCCGCGTCACGTTCGAAGCCTTCATCCCGCTCGCCGCGCTCACCGCCTATTACACCATCGTCATCATTGTCCCCAACAATCCCCTCGAACCCCTGGAATTCGCCCACCGCCCCTTCGTGTTCGTTTACGGCCTCCTCGCGATCTGGACCGCCGCCTTCATCGCCACAAAATTGCCCGCGCGCCACCATACCACCCTGGCCCTCGCCGCCAGCTTCCTGCTCCTCGCCACGCCCCTCGCGCTGCAATCCACCGCCCAAAAATCCAATCTTGACGCCGCCGCGCTCTTCTACGGCCCAAAGATTCCCCCCGGCCTCATCGCCACAGCCGCCTATCTGCGCGCCCACGCCGCGCGGCACGCCGTCATCGCCGCTCCGGCGAGCCCGCTCGACGAGCCCCTCATCGCGCTATCGGAACGCCCCGAATTTTTCCCAGGCACGCTCTTCCTCTACCTCCAATCCGGCCTCTCCCCCGCCGGGCAAGCCGCCCGCGCCGCCGCGCAAAACACCAGCCAAAGCATCGGCTGGCGCGTCACCTTCCCGCCCACCAAACCGCCGCCCAACGCCGCCTTCACCGCATCCGGTTTTTCGGTCCAGCAGATTTTCCCCAAATGACCAAAACCATCCCTTGGCAACCCGCCCTCTTCGCCCTCGTCACCTTGGCGGTCACCGCCCTCACCTTCACAAACCCCGGCACCTCCGACGTCTCCGACTTTCTCTCCTGGTCGGCCACCCTGCTGCAAAAAAACCCATTTGCCGGCTACGCCTTGATCGCGGACTACCCCCCGCTCGGCCCCTTCATCCTGTGGGCCGCCGCGTGGCTCGGCCACGCGGTGCACATTCCGCCACTCGCCACGCTCAAGCTGGCCATCGCCGTCTTCCAATACGCCGCCGCCTTCATCGCCTGGCGAGTCTTCTCCCCTCACGCCGCGACACTTCTGTTCTGCCTCATCGCCGCCTACGGCTCCCTGCTCGGCTATATCGACTGCTTCTACCTGCCCATCATCCTGCTCGGCCTACTCGCCCTCAGCCACCAGCGCCCCGCCGTCGCGCTGCTGCTTTTCACCGCCGCCACCTTGATCAAATGGCAACCCGCCATCCTCTGCCCGATCATTCTTTTGCAGGGCTTCGCCATCGCCCAAGGCCCGCAAAAATTTCTTTTTCCCCTCCCCGCCGCCGCCTTCGCCGCCGCGGTCATCCTCGCCTTCGCGCCCGCCTCCGTCTGGTGGGCGTTCTCAGGCGCCACCTCGGACCCGTTTTTCAGCGGCCAGGCCTTTAACCTCGACTGGCTCACCACCGGCCTGATGAAACTCTTCCACATCGCCGGCCAGCATTTTACGCCGGACGGCACCATTACCCCCATCATCGCGCTGCCGCCGCCCTGGTACGCCGCGTCCCGAACCGCGTTCTGGGCCATCTATCTCGCCAACCTCGCCCTCTTCGCCCTGCGCGCCAAAACCCCAAAACGTCTCATCCTCGCTTTGCTCGCGGCCCAATCCATCCAGTTCACGCTCAACACCGGCGTGCACGAAAACCACGCTTTCCTCATCCTCGTCCTCGGCTTCGTCGCGTTGTTTCAAGACCACATCTCAAAGCTTCGCTTCGCCCTCATCGCCTTCCTGGCGCTCTCCAACATCCTGCTGTTCTACGGCTTCCCCGCCGCCAACCTAACCGGCGGTTATTATGGCGCCACCCTCACCATCACCCTCTCCGCCGTGCAATGCGCCCTCTGCATCGCCACCATCCACAGCCACATCGCCGCATGACCGTCCTGCGCCCTCTCATCGTCGCCCTCATCGCCGCCGCCCTCATTATCGCCTTCACCAACGCCCCCGGCACGTTCGACGACTACGCTTTCATCGCCTGGGCCAAATTTCTGCTCCCCCCTGGCCCGTTTGCCGGCTACGCCCAGCTCAGCCGCGTCACGGACCTCGACTACCCTCCCATCGGCATCACCATCATGTGGGCCACCATCAAACTCGGCCATTATTTCGCCTGGCCGGAGCTGCAAAGTTTCAAACTTCCTTTGGTCATGATGACCCTCGCCTCGCCGCTGGTCGCCCACACCCGCACCCGCGCGGCTGAACACGCGCTGATCCTCCTCCTGCTCATCATCCCCTTCGGCCTCATCCTCGGCTATACCGACGTCACCTACCTCCCCTTCCTCCTCGCCGCCTTCTACCTGGCGGAGCGCCAAATATTTTGGGCCGCCGGCCTGTTCCTCGCGCTCTGCGCCTTCATCAAATGGCAGCCCATCATCTTCGCGCCCATCTTCCTCATCGCCGCCTGGCGTCACGCCCCCGCACCCAAAGAGTTTTTCAAACTCGCAGCTCCCACCACCATTTTTGTCATCGCCGTCCTGCTGCTCTACAACCCCGCGACCGTCATCCACGTCCTCTTCACCGCCACCTCCGACAACGAATTTTCGGCCCAAGGCGTCAACCTGGCCTGGCTTCTCAGCGCGCTCTTAGAATGTTTCCACCTGGGCGGCCTGACCTTGCAGCCCAACGGCGCCATTACCCTGCTGACAACCCCCTCGCCCGCGGCGGCCGTCAACATCGCCATGACCACATTGCGCTACGTCTTCTACGCCGTCTTCCTCGCCCACCTCGTCATCTACGCTCTCGGCAAAAAATCCAAGGCGGCTTTCTTGATCTCCGCCACCGCCTGCGCCGCCGCCCAGTTCACCTTCAACACCGGCGTCCACGAGAATCATTTCTTCGTGACCCTCATCGCCGCCTTCGCCGCCTGGCAAGCCAAGGCCCTGGACGATTTCACCTTCGCCGCCTGCGCCGCCATCGCCCTGCTCAACATCCTGTTTTTTTACGGGTTTGGCGACGGTTTCAATTTCTCAAATTTCGCCAACATCGACTCGACCATCTTCCTGGCGCTCGCCGAAATCCTCACCTACCTCCTCATCCTGCGAAACCAATTCCAAACCTGCCGCGACAAGTCGTAATGAATTTTTTCCCCGGCCATCTGCGTCATCTGCGGATAGACTCTCTCTGTTATGTCAGACCCCGAACCCTCTCCGCCAGCGCTCGCCGCGCCAACCCGGCATCCCGCGCCAGCCCCAGCAACCCCGGCAGTTGCGAAGGTTTTCGAATCACCGAGCCCAAAACTCTAAAAATCCCAATCCCCCCACCAGCATCCAACGCCACCAGCGCCGCCTCCGGCAAATTTGTCTCCGCTGTATCACAAACCGCCCGCAGCACCGCAAACCCCACGCCCCGCGCCGCCGCCACACGCCCGACCGCGCCTGACTCCAAATCCACAGCCTCCGCCTGCGTCCTTTCATACAGCGCCGCCTTATCCGCCGCCGTCACCACCACCCCGCGCATGGCGGCTATCAAGCCACATGTCCGCCCGCCCAGCCATTCCACCAGCCCCGAATCACAAACATACCGCCGAGAATCTTCAATAACCGCATCCGCCACCAGCACCGCCCCCGCCACTACCCCCGGCCGCAGCCCACCGGAGAGTCCAAAACTCACCAGGCCATTCGCCCCTTCATCCACCAGTCGTCCGGCCGCCGCCGCAGCACCCTCCGGCGTCCCGCCGCCCACGCCCACCAAAAACCCGCGCAACAGCGCCGCCTCCGCCCGCAGGCCCACCACAAACCCTATCTTTGTCCGCTCCATGCGCCGCCGGCATTATCACCGCTCATCCAGCGCCGCCAGAATCATCTCCCCCACCAGTTCGGAAGACATTGGATTCTGCCCCGTAATCAGCATCCCATCCCGCACCGCATGCGGCTCAAACGTCGCCGCGCACTCATAAAGCCCACCCAGTTCCCGCAACCGCGTCTCCAGCAAAAACGGCACCATATGGTCCAGCCCCACCGCCTTCTCCTCCGCGTCGGAAAACCCGGTCACCTTCCGCCCCGCCACCAGCGCCCGCCCATCGCTCTGCAGCGCCCCCACAAACCCCGCCGGCCCATGGCAAACCGCCGCGATAATCTTCCCCTCGAAATCATATTCCCGCAGCAGCGCCCCCAACTCCTCATTGTCCGGCAAATCCCACATCACCCCATGCCCGCCCGGCAGAAACACGCCATCATACACCGCCCGGTCGACATTCGCCAATCTATGACTCTCCCTAACCGCGCGCTGCGCCGCCTCATCCCGCAAAAACCGTTTCGCCTTCTCCCCCTTCACGGCATCCTCCTTCAACGAATTCGGATCAAACGGCACCACCCCCCCCAACACCGACGCAATCGCCACCTCCACCCCGCCATCCGACAAAATATAATAAGGCGCCGCCACCTCCTCCACCCAAGACCCCGTCTTGTGCCCCGTCTCCCCCATCTGCCCATGCGACGTCGTCACGATCAAAATCTTGGCCATTTGCAAGCTCCTACAATAGAC
>PLFB01000263.1 GCA_003137135.1 Acetobacteraceae bacterium | reverse complement strand
CCCCGCCCAAATGCCCCCTGGAGCAAAAGTTTTTTGGTTCTTTTTTTCAAAAAAGAACTTCTTTGCTCTACGCGCCGCCGGCGTAAACCTGGTCGAAAATGCCGCCGGTGCCAAAAAATTCGGGCTGGACTTTTTCCCAGCCGCCGAACTGGGCGATGTTGCACATCTGGATCTTTGGAAATTGCGCGGCGTATTTGGCCGCGGCCGCGGGGTCGCGGGGGCGGTAGAAATAGGCGCCGATGGTGTCCTGCGCGGCGGGGGAATACAGGTATTTCAGGTAGGCTTCGGCCAAGGGGCGGTTGCCGTGTTTTTCGACGTTCTTGTCCACCACGGCGACCGGGGGCTCGGCCAAAATACTGGTGGGGGGGGCGATGACGTCGAACGAGCCGGGGCCGGCTTGTTTGATGGAGAGGAAGGCGTCGCTTTCCCAGCCGACCAGGACGTCGCCGATGCCGCGCTTGGTGAAGGTAAGGGTGGAGCCGTGGGCGCCGGTGTCCATGACGGGGACGTTGGCGAAGAACGCCTTTAGGTAGGCTTTGGCCGCGTCGGTACTGCCGCCGTTGGCTTTCAGGGCGTAGTTCCACGCGGCCATGACGTTCCAGCGGGCGCCGCCGGAGGTTTTGGGGTTGGGTGTAATAACCTGGATGCCGGGTTTGACGAGGTCCGACCAGTCTTTGATGCCCTTGGGGTTGCCGGGGCGGACCAGGAATACGATGGTGCTGGTGTAGGGGGTGGAGTTGTCGGGCAGGCGGGATTGCCAGTTTTTGGCGATAAGGCCGGCTTTGGCGATGGCGTCGATGTCGTAGGCGAGAGCGAGGGTGACGACGTCGGCCTGCAAACCCTCGATCACGGCGCGGGCTTGCGCGCCGGAGCCGCCGTGGGAATAGCTGATGGCGGGTGTGGTGCCGGCGGTTTTGGCGTACCAGGCGGCGAACTGGGCGTCGTAGGCTTTGTAGAAGGCGGCCGTGGGGTCGTAGGAGACGTTGAGGAGCGAGTTGAAGGCGGCGGCGGCGCTGGCTTGGGTGGCGAGGCCGGCGACGGGGAGGGCGGCCGCGGAAATGGCGAGCGCGTGGCGGCGGGAGAGGGTTTTTTTGGAGTCCATCGTGAGTATCCCTGTTATTGAGCTAACGGGCATTGGCCATACAAACCCTATTCTGTAAATAGGAAAATGGCGTCTAAAATTCAGACGGCCCGGCGCGCCATCTGAATGGTAAGACTTCGCCAGGCTATCAGACGCCGGTCGCCGGTGGCGCGCCCCGGGCAAAAAGAAACGGCCCGCCATCGTTTGGCGGGCCGTTGGATTCGTGACGGGCTCGCGCCGTTCAGTCGGCGGCGAGGGCCATTTGTTTGCGGGCCATGCTTTGGCTGACGTAGCTTTCCACCGCCTCGGTCACTTTGTCGGCGTGGTTGGCGAACACGTGGTCGGCGCCTTCGAAGACGCGGTAGTCGATGGCGACACCTTTTTGCAGGTTGAGCTTGTCCACCAGTTTGCGGACGGAGCTTTCGGGCACCAGTTCGTCGGCGTCGCCGTGAATCATCAGCCCGCCGCACGGGCAGGGGGCCAAAAAGCCGAAATCGTAGTGCGCGGCCGGGGGCGCGACGGAGACCCAGCCGGAGACTTCGGGGCGGCGCATCAAAAGCTGCATGCCGACGAAGGCGCCGAAGGAATAGCCGGAAATCCACAGACCGCCATGGCCGGGGTTGAGGGCCTGCATCCAGTCGAGCGCCGCCGCGGCGTCGTTGATTTCGCCCATGCCGCCGTCGAACTTGCTCTGGCTGCGGCCGACGCCGCGGAAATTGAAGCGCATGACCGAGAAGCCCAGGCGCTGAAACACCTGGTACATGGAATAGGTGATGCGGTTGTTCATGGTGCCGCCATGCAACGGATGGGGGTGCAGCACCAAGGCCAGCGGCGCGCCGCGCTCCTTGGCGTGGTGGTAACGACCCTCAAGGCGGCCTTCTGGCCCAGCAAACATAATCTCAGGCATTCTGCGTCTCGTCTTTCATATCTAACCAATGTCGGCGCGGGCCGGCGACCCGGCGACCGCTGTTGTTGGACCGCCAATGTCGAACCATCGAATGTTGACCGGCGCGGTCCGGATAACTAAATGCTCCTCTAGGCCTGAATGGGTGGCCAAGGCGCCCGGCACACCGCCCGGACGGAATTGGGTTTCCCATGGAGGGCTTTATATATAGACAGATCGTCACCGCTAATCCACGGAAATGTCGCATGGCCCTTATGTTTTTAACCGAGACTGTCCGGGCCTACCGGGAGCGCGATCCGGCGGCGCGCTCCAACCTGGAGGTGCTGCTGTGCTATCCGGGGCTGCATGCGGTGGGGATCCATAGTATCTCCAGCTTTTTGTGGAAGAAACGGTGGTTTACGCTAGGCCGTCTGATTTCGCATATCGGAAGATTCTTAACAGGAATTGAAATTCATCCCGGCGCGAAACTGGGGAGACGATTTATTATTGATCACGGGATGGGCGTGGTGATCGGCGAGACCGCCGAAATTGGCGATGACGTGTATATATATCATCAGGTCACGCTGGGCGGCACGTCCGCGGCGGCGGGCAAGCGGCATCCGACGGTGGGCGATAACGTGATTATCGGCGCCGGCGCAAAAGTGCTGGGGGCCATTTCGGTAGGGGATAACGCGCGAATCGGCGCGAATGCGGTGGTGGTGGCGCCGGTGCCGGCGGGCACGACTGTGGTGGGGATCCCGGCGCGGCCGGTGGAGCGGGACGAAAAGCCGCGATTCGACGCCTATGGGGTGCCGGCGGATCCGTGCCTGGATCCGTTGCTGCACGAAATCGATCTGTTGCGTGGGGAGCTGACGGATTTGGAAAACCGGATCGCCAAGGCGGCGAAGGAGCGGATTTTTTAGCGGCTGAAGAAGAGTTGTCCGCAGATGACGCAGATTACGCAGATTTTTTGCGCGAACGAGGATTGCGAACCGTGATCTCTCGGTTTGATCTGTAAATCTGCGTCATCTGCGTCATTTGCGGATAAATCTTAAAAATGTGGCGCCGCAAAGGCGCTGCATTCGGGGTAATAAGTCTGCGTTATGTTGTATCTAGACGCCAATGCGACTGAACCACTGCGTCCCGCCGCCCGGCTGGCGACGGCGACGGCAATGGAGGCGGCTAATCCGTCGTCCATACACGCCGCGGGGCGGGCGGCGCGGCGGATTTTGGAACTTTCGCGCGAGACTTTGGCTGAAAAATTTGGCGTCAGGCCGCAAGGCGTTGTGTTCACGTCCGGCGCGACCGAGGCGAATGCGCTGGCGATCCATGCGTTGGGAAGCGGGCGGAAAATTCTGGTGGGGGCGACGGAGCATGACGCCGTGCGGGCGGCGGCGCCGGACGGGGGGACGATCCCGGTGCTGGCGGATGGCACCTTCGATCTGGCGGCGCTGGCCGGGCTGCTGGCGCGGCATGAGCGGGCGCTGGTCTGCCTGATGGCGGCGAATAATGAGACCGGGGTGATCCACGACATCGCGGCGGCGGCAAAACTTTGCGCGGCGCATGGGGCGCTGCTGCATGTCGATGCCGCGCAGGCGGCGCCGCGCTGCCCCGAAGATTTCCTGGCGCTGGGCGTGACCAGTTTCGCGATTTCCGGGCACAAGGCGGGCGGGCCGGCGGGGGCGGGGGCGCTGGTGGTGGCGCCGGGATTCGCCGAGACCCTGCAGGCGTTGCAGAAGGGCGGCGGGCAAGAATCCGGGCGGCGGGGGGGCACGCCGGCGCTGCCGGCGATCGCCGGCATGGCGGCGGCGTTTGGCGAGGCCACGGATTGGGGGCGCATCGCGCGGCTGCGCGACGCCATCGCGGCGCGGGCCGCTGCGCTTGGCGCCATCATCGCCGGCGCCGGGGCCAGAAAACTGCCGAATACGGTGTGCCTGATCATGCCGGGGCTGCGGGCGGATACGCAATTGATCGCGCTGGACCTGGCGGGCGTGGCGGTTTCCGCGGGGGCGGCCTGTTCCTCAGGCAAACTGGCCGAAAGCCATGTGCTGGCGGCGATGGGGTTTGGCGCGCTGGCGGGGCAGGCGATTCGTGTGTCCTTGCCGTGGAACGCGCCGGATGATGCCGCCGAAATTTTCGCCGCGGCGTATGCGGCCATGCTGGCGCGCGCCTTGCGGCGGGAGGAAACTGCCGTTACCAGCGCCAAAGTCGCGGTCTAGAGGATTTTGGATGCCTAAAATGACGTTTATCGAGCGCAATGGCGTACCGCGCGAAGTCGAGGCGCCGGTGGGGCTATCGATCCTGGAGATCGCGCATAAGCACGGCGTGGATATCGAGGGCGCGTGCGAGGGCTCGCTGGCCTGCTCGACCTGCCATGTGATCGTGGATGCGGGCTGGTTCGGCAAGCTGAAGGCGCCGAGCGAGGACGAGGAGGATATGCTGGACCTGGCCTTTGGGCTGGAAAAGACGTCGCGGCTGGGCTGCCAGATCGTGATGACCGAGGCGCTGGATGGGCTGGTGGTTAAACTGCCGGCGGGGACCAGGAACGCTTCGGGATGAGAATCGCGGTGGCGATGTCCGGCGGCGTCGATAGTTCCGTGGTCGCGGGGCTGATGGCGCAAGAAGGGCACGAGGTGATCGGCATGACCCTGCAGCTCTACGACCACGGGGCGGCGGCGGGGCGCAAGGGGGCGTGCTGCGCCGGACAGGATATTTTTGACGCTAAGCGGGTCGCGGACCGGCTGGGGATCGCGCATTATGTGGTGGATGCGGAGGCAAGATTTCGGAAAAGCGTGATGGCGGCGTTCGCGGATGCTTATGCCGCGGGGCAGACGCCGGTGCCGTGCATCGCGTGCAATCAGCATCTAAAATTTGGCGATCTGCTGGAGATGGCGCGGGATTTTGGCGCGGAGGCGCTGGCGACGGGGCATTATGTGCGGCGGGTGGACGGGGCGGACGGCCCGGAGCTGCACCAGGCGGCGGATGCGGCGCGCGACCAGAGCTGGTTTTTGTTCGCCACGACGCGCGAACAGCTGGAATTTTGCCGGTTTCCGCTGGGCGATATTCGCGACAAGGCCGTTGTGCGCGCGCTGGCCGCGGAGATGGGGCTGGGCGTGGCGGAAAAGCCGGATAGCCAGGATATCTGCTTCGTGCCGAGTGGGTCCTACGCCGATATCGTGGAAAAATTCCGGCCGGATGCGCTGGCGGCGGGGGAGATTGTGACGGAAAGCGGCGAAGTGGTGGGGACGCATCGGGGGATCGCGCGCTATACCGTGGGGCAGAGCAAGCGGCTGGGAAACGCGGCGCAGATCGGCGGCGAGGCGATGGCGGTGCGGAAAATTGAGCCGGGGACGCGACGGATTGTGATCGGTCCACGGGCGCCGGCGTCACGCGAGATTCGACTGCGCGACATGAACTGGCTGATCCCAGCGCCGGCCGGAACGCTGCGGGCGCGGGTAAAACTGCGGGCGGGCGACGCGCCGCGAGACACCGAGATTTTGCCGGGCGAGACCGGCGCCAGGCTGCTGCTTGATGAGCCGGCGCTGGCGGCGCCAGGGCAGGCCGCGGTTTTCTATGAAGGGAGCCGAATTCTGGGGGGTGGGTTTATCAGGTAGCAATAAAGCGCGCGCGGGCTGCGGGCCAANNCGAAGCGGAATAAAAGTTTTTTGGTTCTTTTTTTTAAAAAAGAACTTCTTGCTTTACAGATGCCTGCAGGATTCGCTGGAGATTGCCCCCGAAGATGGCAGGCCCTTTTGACCATTTTGCGCTGCCGTGGGGCGGGCCGGAGAATGAGGCGGCCAGGCTGGTGACCGAGCCGGCGCCGGCGGAGCCGGAGTTGCCGCCGGTTAAGGCCGCCAATCCTTGTTTTGCGGCGGGGACGCGGATTCTGACGGAGCGGGGGGATACGCCGGTGGAAGACCTGGCGCCTGGGGATTTTGCGGTGACGGCGGAAAATGAGCTGGCGAAGGTGATCTGGATCGGCCGGCGGGATGTGGATTTGGCAAAACATCCGGCGCCGGGGCAGATACGGCCGGTGCGGGTCGCGGCGGGGGCGCTGGCGATGGGCGTGCCGGAGCGGGAATTGGTGCTGTCGCCGGATCATGCGCTGTATTTTGACGGCAGCCTGGTGCAGGTGCGCGATTTGATCGATGGCATCGCGATCCGGCAGGATTTTGAGGTGGCCGCGGTGAGATATTACCACGTGGAGCTGGAGCGGCACGCGGTGCTGCTGGCGGAGGGCGCGGGGGCGGAGAGTTTTTTGGATTCCGGGCAGCGGGCGGTGTTTTCGAGCGCCTCGGCGCGGCCGGAAGGGGCGGGCAGGCGGGCGGCCGAGAGCGTGGCGCCGCTGGTGACGGGCGGCGAGCAGCTGGCGGCGATCCGCGCCAGGCTGCACGCGCGCAAGCTGATGCTGGGGATTTTTGTGGCGGAGGCGCCGTATTTCGCGCTGAAATTTTTATCGGGGGAGCTGCTGTTTCCCGCCGAGAATGTGCCGGGACGGGTGAGCTTTGCGCTGCCGGCGGGGGTGAGCGAGGCGGTGTTTTGCTCGCCGGTGTTTATTCCGGCGGAGCTGGACCCGGCCTCGATGGACCGGCGGCGGGTGGGGGCGGCGATTGCGGATGTGTTCGTGGATGGGCGGCTGACGGCGCTTGAGCGGGTGTTTGTGGCGGCGGATTTGCACAGGCGGGCGCCGCGGGAGACGGCGACCTGGACGCGCGGGGCGGCGCGGCTGAAGATTCCGGCGGGGGCGACAAGCATTTCGTTTCATATTGCGGCGCCGCCGCGGTACTGGCGGCGGGGCAGCGGGGTGTAAAGTTTGTAAAATCGGCGGCAGCGGCGCTGGCGCGGCCGGCGCATGGCGGGGGCGAAGGGCTTCCTTTTGTTAATCTGCTGTGAAAGTGCGGCGCGCTTGTGGACAAAGGCGGTCATCCCATGTCTTGTTCGCACAAAAACCGGGGTTCTTATGCCAAAACCATTTGCCGCGCCGAAGCCGATTGAAAACCGAGCGGAACAATTTGGCGCGGCGCGGGAGCTGGCGCGGGCGGAAATTTCCGCTGGGCTGCGGATGAAGCCGGCGCGGCTTTCGCCGAAATATTTTTATAACGCCCTGGGATCGAAATTGTTCGAGGCGATTTGTCTATTGGATGAGTATTATTTGACGCGCGCGGAGGCGGGGATTTTTGCGCGGTTTGGCGGGCAGATCGCGGCGGCGGCGGGGCAGGGGGTGACGCTGATTGATCTGGGGGCGGGGAATTGCGCGAAGGCGGCCGCGCTGTTTGAGGTTTTGCGACCGCAACAATACGTGCCGGTGGATATTTCCGTGACGTTCTTGCAGGCGGCGGTGGCGAAATTGCGGATGGCGTATCCGGATGTGCCGATGCTGCCGGTGGGGCTGGACTTCGCGGAGAGTTTGCGGCTGCCAGGCGAGGTGCGGGGGAGCCGCCGGCTGTTTTTCTATCCGGGGTCGTCGATCGGCAATTTTACGCCGCTGCAGGCGGCGCAGTTTTTGACGCGCGTGCGGGGTGAGGCGGGCGCGGATGGCGGGCTGCTGATTGGGGTGGATCTGGTGAAAGATGCCGGTGTGCTGGAGCCGGCCTATGATGATGCGCTGGGCGTGACGGCGGCGTTCAACTTGAATGCGTTGCCGCATGCGAACGAATTGTTGGGAAGCGATTTTGACGTGCGGGACTGGCGGCATGTGGCATTTTACAATGCCGAGCAGAACCGGATTGAGATGCATCTGGAGGCCAAGCGGGAGGTGGTGGCGAGTTGGCCCGGCGGAGCCCGGCGGTTTGCCGCGGGGGAGCGGATTCATACTGAGAACAGCTACAAATATTCGAAGCGGGGTTTTGTGGAGCTGCTGGAGTCTTGCGGGTTTGGCGAGGTGACTTGTTTTACGGATGCGCATGAGAAATTTTTGGTGTGTCATGCTCGAGCGGTCTGAGGTTTGGGTTTCCGGAGCGGCGCTGGCGGCGCGGTTTGCGCAGGTGCGGGCGCATTCGGTGAAGTTGGCGGCGGGGCTTTCCGATGAGGATTGCGGCGCGCAGTCGATGCCGGATGCTTCGCCGGTAAAATGGCATCTGGCGCATACGACCTGGTTTTTTGAGACGTTTGTTCTGGAGTCTTTTGAGCCGGGCTTTAAGCCGTTTCATGCGGCATTCCGGGTGTTGTTCAATTCTTATTATAATGGGGTGGGGGATAAATTTGCGAGGCCAGAGCGGGGGCTTTTGACGCGGCCCGCGCGGGGCGAGGTGATGGCGTATCGAAACGATGTGGATGCGCGGATGATGGCGCTGCTGGAAGGGACGGTTTTTGGGCGGGAGGTTTTTGAGCTGGTGGAACTGGGGTTGCAGCATGAGCAGCAGCATCAGGAGTTAATTCTTACGGATGTGCTGCATTTGTTGAGCCGGAATCCATTGTTTCCGGCTTATGATGCGGGGTTTTCGGGTGTTTCGGCGGCGGGGGAGCTGGTTTGGCGGGATTTTGATCCTGGGGTGGTTGAGGTGGGGTTTGCGGGCGAAAGGTTTTGTTTTGACAATGAAAGGCCGCGGCATCGGGTGTTTTTGGAGCCGTTTCAGGTGGCGTCCCGGCTGGTGACGAATGGGGAGTTTTTGGGGTTTGTGGAGGCGGGGGGTTATGAGAGGCCGGAATTCTGGTTGTCGGAGGGGTGGGATTGGGTAAGGGGGAATGGGGTGCGGCATCCGCTGTATTGGGTTTTTCGGGATGCGGGGTGGGGGCAGTTTGGGCTGGGGGGGTTGCGGGCGTTGGATTTGGCGGCGCCGGTGGTGAACGTTTCGTATTATGAGGCGGCGGCGTTTGCGCAGTTTGCGGGGGCCAGGCTGCCGACGGAGTTTGAGTGGGAATATGCAGCGGGCGCGGGGGGGTTGGAGCAGGCGTTTGGGGTGGCTTGGCAGTGGACGAGTTCGGCTTATGCGGCGTATCCGGGGTTTGTTGCGGCGGCGGGGGCGATTGGGGAGTATAATGGGAAGTTCATGGTGAATCAGTACGTGCTGCGGGGGTCTTCTGTGGCGACGCCGGCGGGGCATTCGCGGGCGACGTATCGGAATTTTTTTCCGGCGGGGGCGCGGTGGCAGTTTTCGGGGGTGCGGTTGGCGCGTTGATGGTCTTTTGGGAGGCGGCTGGGAGGTGGACTAGACATCTCTGATTTGGCTGGGGATGGCAGATTTATCATAGAAGACGCCGGTGATTGTCATGGATGTTGGGCGGTATGCGATCCAGTATCGATGTTCGAAAATCCACAGGACATTGGGGATTTTCATGTTTGGATAGGGGCGAGGCGCAGTGGCCCCGCCGTTAGGGTCGGCGCTTATTCTGGCCTTGGCTTGTGCCACCGCCGCCCGAAGATATTTTGCGGCTTCGAGATAATTCTTTGCTTTGTAATGCGCGGCGAGCGCGCGGACGTTGCTTTGCGCGGCTCGTGAAAGGACGACCACTGGGAGGCATTACGGTTTGGAAGCTGGGCTAGGCTCCATGCTGGCGATCATTTCGTCTAGCTCTTTCAACACGTCGTCAATTGGCACGACCCGGCCAGCGGCGATGTCTTCATCGCTTTCCCGAATTGTCTCCACCCAGCTTAACGGAGCCTTTTTGGAGGCCTTTTGGGTCAGCTGCCGGAAGGCGTGGCTGTCGTCGAGTTTTCTAATCGCCATAGGCTTACATACCCCGTTTTCTCGCTTTTCGCCAGCTTTCCTTGCCGGCATTCATGGCCGGCCGTACACGGGTGAGAATGCCCCAAACCCCGCCACTGGCGTGGTTGGAGATCGTAAAGGATGTCTGGCTCGGCGTTCTTGCCAATGGGCACGCTGCGTATCCGAGGTCTGTAATTGCGAACGGTGCGAAGTCGACCGATTTGACTGGCGGAGGGCCACATCTATATTGATCCCAATAAGGGCCGGGGGATTATGTCGATTTTCGCCAAATTCATAATGGCAGTCAGGGGCGATAAAAAGCCAACGCCTACAGATGTCCCTATTGGAGCGGCCGAGCCGGCCTATGCTATGCCGACAGTAAAGTTCGATCAAAAGCGGGTAGTCGATAGAAAAACCAAACGTTCTTAGCGGCTAGACGGCCGGGCTCGAGATGAGAATTCTCGATGATGCCAAATAATAAGTGCATTGATACGAAGCCACTTTTTTGCTCCGGTCGTCGCCGTTGCCTTTGAAAAGATGGATTGCTTCGCAAGAGCTCGCAATGACGAGGATTGGTCATCGTTCGTTAACGCGGATTGGTAATTATTGCAATGTATCCCCAAAGAGCTTGAACAGTTCTTGCCAGTGCCGCTCGGCGGCGGGTTGGTTGTAGATCGGAAAATCGGTCATGGTCCAGCCGTGGAGGGCGCCTTCGTAGATTTCGCAGCGGTGGTCGACGGCGGCGGCGGTTAGGGCGGCTTCTAGGCGGGCGGCCATTTCGGGGGGGTAAGAAGAATCGTTGTCGGCGCCGGCGACGTAAACGCGGGCTTTGATGTGGGGGGCCAGAAGGTGGGGGCTTAGGTCGGAGTCGGTGGCCAGGTTACCGCCATGAAAACTGGCGGCGGCGGCGATGCGGTCGGGAAACGTGCCGGCGACGGTGAGGGAGATGCCGCCGCCCATGCAGTAGCCGGTGGTGCCGAATTTGCGGCCAAGAATGTCGGTGCGGGTGTCCAGGTAGGCGATGAAGGCGGCGGTGTCCTGCGCGGCGCGGCGGTTGTCGGTGGCGCTGAGCAGCGGTGCGAGGGCGGCGCGGATGTCCGGCGCGGCGAAAATGACTTTGGCGTCCAGCGGTTCGTAGGGGCCGGCGCGGTAGTACAGGTCCGGCAGCAGGACGAGGTAGCCGCCGGCGGCGAGGCGGGCGGCCATGTCGATCAGCGCGGGGCGGATGCCGAGGCCGTCCATGTAGAAAATCACGGCGGGCCAGGGGCCAGGCGTGTCAGGGGTGAGGATGTGGGCGGGGCAGGCGCCGTCGGCGGTTTGGATGGTGGTGGTTTCGTGGGGCATGGGGCGTGGCTTTCTTGAAAGATATGGCGTTGGAAAGATGGATTGCTTGGCTGCGCTCGCAATGAGTCGGTGGGTTAGTCTTCGATCTGGTTGCCGGCCATGAGGGCGTAGAAGAGCGTCGAGGATACGGCGATGGCGGCGGCGAGGAAGAAGGCGGGGATGAAGGAGCCGCCATGCTGCACAACGGCGCCGGTGAGGTAGGGCGCCAACGTGCCCCCCAAAGAACCGCCGACGTTTTGCAGGGCTTCCAGGCTGGCGACGGCGCGAAAGGGGGCGACGACCGCGGCGAGCGCCCAGCCGCAGCTGGAGGCGACGTTGGCGGCGAACAGGCCGGCGGCCATGCTGGCGATGGCGAGCGGCACGCTGGGCGCCAGCGCGCCGCCTACGGTAAAGGCGCCGGCGGCGAGCATGCCGAGCATCACCGGCCAGCGGCAGGCGGCGGAGGCGTCCATGACGCGGCCGAGGGCGGCGGAGAAAAACCCGCCGCCGAGGGCGCCCAAAAACCCGGCGGCAAGCGGGATGGCGGATAAATAACCCGCGGCGGCGATCGAGAGGTGGCGCTGGGTTTCCAAATAGCCGGGCAGCCAGGTGGCGTACATCCAGGACAAATAGACCACGCCGAAAAAGCCTAAAAACATGCCCCAGGTGGTGCGGAATTTCAGCAGCCAGAACAGCTCCGCAAGGCCGCGCGGCGATTCCTGCGGGCCGTCATCGGCGCGGATGGCGGCAAGGTCCGCCGGCGGAATCTTCGCGTCATCGGGGGCGCGGTAGAGCAGGAGCCAGGCGAGGGCAACCAGAAAACCGGCGACGCCGGCGACCAAAAACATGGTCCGCCAGCCGAAATTCACCATCAGCAATGTCAGCAGCGGCGGCGCCAGAGCGGGCGCGAGGGCGGAGGAGGAATTGAAAATGCCGATCGGCAAAGCGCGCTCTTTGAGCGCGAACCAGTCCGCGCAGACCTTTGTGCCGCCGATATACATGGGCGACTCGCCGAGGCCGAGGGCAATGCGGGCGGCGATGAATTGCCCCAGCGAGCCGACGAAGCCGGCGAACATCTGCGCCACGGACCAGACGACCAGGCCGGCGCCGAGCGCGCGGCGGGGCCCGAAACGGTCGATCAGCAGGCCGGCGGGGATTTGCGCCAGGCCGTAGGCCCAGGCGAAGGCGGAGAGCAGCAGGCCCAGTTGGGAAAATGACAGATGCAGGTCGGCGCGGATGTTGGGATTGCCGACGGCGACCGCGGAACGGTCCAGATAGTTCACGCAGCCGGCCACCACCAGCAGCGTGACGGCGATGTTTCTGCTCCGCCGCGTCGGCGCCGCTACCTCGTGCTTCAGGTCCCACTCCACCGGCTTGCCGCCACAACCCTAGCTGGTTTGGCGGTTTATCGAAATTAAATGATTTGCAATCGGGCGTTTACGGCGCAGAATGATGTAGCCCATGAAATTCTCCTCATATAGTGGGCGCGAAAACAGGAGATTCGCCGTGCTGATATTGGTGGTAGAGGACGACGCCGATGTGGGACAGATGCTGGTCGAAGGCCTGAACGAAGCCGGGCACCAGGTGGACTGGGCGACCAACGGGCATGACGGCATGTCCCGCGCGCTGGCCGGGCGGCACGAGCTGGTGATCCTGGACCGGCAACTGGGCGACGGGGTGGATGGGCTGGAAATTCTGCAGGCGGTGCGGGAAACCGGGCGGAGTGTGCCGGCGCTGTTTTTGTCGGGACTGGGGGAATTGTCGGATTGGGTGAAGGGGCTGCAGGCCGGTGGTGATGACTACGTGGTGAAGCCGGTCAGCCTGGCGGAATTGCTGCGGCGGATCGATGCGCTGACCAACCGGCCGGCGGAGAGTGCGGCTTAGGTAAGGAAGCAGGTACTTTTTTAAAAAAAAAGTACCCAAAAAAACTTTTGCTCCTGCGGGCATGGTGACCGGGAGTGCCTGTAATCGCCACTTTTAGTGGCGATTACAGGCACTACCGGTCACCACGCCCGCAGGAGCAAAAGTTTTTTGCGCGCTTTTTTTCAAAAAAGCGCTTCTTGCCTTTACTGATGCGCGAGCTGTCCCGACACGGCGAGCAGGCGCTGCGTCAGACTGACCGCGCGGTTGGCGGCGCTGCGGGAGCCGGTGAGGTAGTCGTCGAATTCCGTGATGCCGCGGCGCTGGGCGCGCATTTGCATCAGTTCCAGGTTGCCGAGGATGCCGGTGAGCAGATTGTTAAAATCGTGCGCGACCGTTTCCATCGTGTCGAATTTGTTAGAAGTGGCCATGGCGTTCATTTCCAGCATCGCGTTCACCGTCTCACCCAAGTTGCCGTAATTTCGGCGTTGCAAGCAGGACATAGTAACCCGAAACCGGCAATCACACCCGACTCGGTGGGTTAAATTCAGGTAACCCATTTCATAAGGCGTTTTCCAAAGATTGTGGCGTGAGCGTGAGTTTTCGACCTGAGGGTGTCTCGATTTCGCGATGCGTGATGGCGACGACGGTGGTGTTGGGCAGGTGTTTGGCGAGGACGGTATGCAGGCGCGTGGCGAGTGCGGAGTCGCAGGCGGATGTGGCTTCATCGAGGAACAGCCAGTCGGGTTTGGCGATCAACGCGCGCGCGATGGCGAGGCGCTGTTGTTCGCCGCCTGATAGAATCTGGCTCCAGGTTTCGGTGTCGTGCAGTTTGGCGGCGAGCCCGCCGAGTTCGACGGCGGCGAGTGCGGCGAGCACGGTTTCGTCGGCAATTTGGTCTTCCAGCGCGGGATAGACGACCGTGCGCTTGAGGGTTCCGAGCGGGAAATAGGGCTTTTGCGGGAGGAAAAGGGCGGAACCTTGCGGTCTTGTAATTTCTCCGGAGCCGAACGGCCAGATTCCCGCAATCGCACGAAAAAGTGTAGATTTGCCGGCGCCGGAGGGGCCGGTGAGGATGATCGGCGCGCCGGGGGGCAAAGTGAGGCAGGCGTCGTTGACGAGGGTGCGGCCGTCGGGGAGGCTGAGCGTGACATTTTTAAGCACGAGCGAGGCGCCCTCCGCTCTCAGTTCCGGCCCGGCTTGCGAGGCGATGCGCGCCGCCGCCACGGCTTCCTGGAAGCCGTACAGACGGGCGACGATGGCTCTGAGGTTGACGAGGTCCTGGTTGGTTGTCGGGTTCGAATAGACGTTGATGAACCAGGACAAGGCGCCTTGGACCTGGCCAAAGACATTTTGAATCTGCGTGAGGCCGCCAAGGCTTAATTTATGCGCCAAATAGAGCGGCAGGGCGACCAGGGTCGGGAAGTAGCCGGCGACCTGGCCGTACCCGACCGTGAAAAAATTCAGCATTTTGTAGCGCCGCATGATCGACCACCAGTTCACGCGGATCGCGGCGAAGCGTTCGCGCAGGCTGATCACCTCGTCGGCTTCACCGGCATAGAGCGCGATCGCTTCGGGGTTGTCGCGGACCCGCACGAGATTGTAGCGGAAGTCGGCTTCGACTTTCTGTTGATTGAAAGATAGCTGGATGAGCCGGCGGCCGATCAGATGCGTGAGGATTGTGCCGATGATGGAATAGATGATGGCGACCCAGAGCATGTAGCCCGGAATCGTGACGCCAAACAGCGTGATGGGACCGGAAATGGCGTACAGCACGAAGACGAAGCTGAACAGCGTCACGAGATTGGCGATGAAGTCGATGCCGAGCGACAAGGTATTCGCCGTAAAATCCCGCAGGTCGTCGGAGATACGCTGGTCCGGGTTGTCGATGCCCAGGGTTCGTGACGGATTCAGGCTGATGTTGTAGTAGGCGCGTTCGGCCATCCAGTTCTGCACGAAATGCCGCGTGATCCATTGTCGCCAACGGATTTGCAGCATTTGATTGAGATAGAACGCATACACGGCGACCAGAATGTAGATGATCAGGACTTCGAACAGGCCAACCATTGGCGGATCACCGGGCACGCTGACGATCGGATAATAAAACAGGTGGAAGCAGGTTTTTGCATCGTAGGCCTGCACGGCGTTGAAGAAGTCGCGGTTCCAATAGGTGAGGACGACGTTGAAAAAGACCGTGAGCAGGTTGAGCACGATAATGGCGGTGAGCAGACCGCGGGCGGACCATTTTTCCTCCGACCAGAAATAGGGTTTTGCCAA
Source organism: Acetobacteraceae bacterium (assembly GCA_003137135.1). Classification (GTDB taxonomy): domain Bacteria; phylum Pseudomonadota; class Alphaproteobacteria; order Acetobacterales; family Acetobacteraceae; genus Acidocella. The sequence continues at coordinate 6,172 of PLFB01000263.1, read as the reverse complement.
CGTCCAGGCTTCGCGCAGGCCGATCCAGAAACTGGTCATTGAATGCCGCATTACTTGGATACCTTCATATTTAAATCCTTGAGCCAGCGTATAGCGTGACTGTGGTTGACCCCATAATCGCTGTAGCCGTAGAGCGCGTGGGCGTAGAGGATGAGGGTACTGGTGTTGTTGGGGCCGGGCAGGACGGCGATTTCGATCACGTCGGGGAAATTCCAGAGTCTTGAGCGCACGACCCAGGCGGCTTGCAGAGCCTGGGATTCGGTGTCGAGCGGGTAGGTGAGGGGCTGCAGGGCGGCGACGTCCTGGAGTTGTTGAAACAGGACTTGCGGGGGTTCGGCGTAGATTTCGGCCGCCAGGCCGGGCCTGGGGATGAAGCCCGGGGGGGCCACCAGGAATTCCGAATGGCCTTTGAGGTGGAGGCGGGAAAAATCCACGATGCCGGGGGCGGGGACGCCGGTGGCGCCCTGGGTGCCGCAGAGCGGCAGGTATAGGGACATGAGGTAGGCCAAAAAATTCACGGTTTGGCGCGCAGCCTGATGACGCCGTGGGCGGTGTTTGGCGGGACCGGCTTGCCTTTGCGCAAGATTTCGATGTTTCCGGCGTTGGCGAGGCGCTGGGCGGCCAGGCGCACGGGGTGGAGGAACGGGCGCCAGGATTCATCCGCCGGGTGGCCGGCGAGCGCGCGCGCGGCCTCGGTGGGGCAGATGGATTTTTCGGGGCCGCGCGCGGCGAGCAGGGCGAGGATGGCGGCTTCGGCGGGGTCGGTCATTTTGTGATCCGTTGGGCGAGGGCGCGGCCGGATAAAAAGGCGGCTTCGAGGCGGGGGGCGAGGCACCAGTCGCCGCACAGGCCGAGGCGGGTTTTTTCATCCCAGAGGCAGGGTTCGCCGAGGGGGTTTTCGGCCAGGGCGTAGCGCCAGCGATGGGCGGCGGCGTGCGCGGGGGTGTGGGTGCCGAAAGCCCAGCCGCCGGCGAGGACCGCGGCGATGACGTCTTTTGGGTCATCTTCGAGGTGATTTTTGCTCCAGGCGGCGGAGCAGTGGAAGGTGTAGGCCGGCGGCGTTTTGGGGGCGTGCGGACGGGTGTTTTCGCGCACCGCCCAGGAGACCGGCGTGTCGCCGCCGCCTTGCCACGAGGCCCAAATGCCTTCCGGCCATGGCGGCACGTCCAAAATTGTTTCAAGCGCCGAGCGCGGCGGCGGAGATTCGAACCCCAGCATGACGGCCCAGCACGGCGCCAAATGGATACTTTTTAAACGAGCCTCATAGTCCGGGTGCAACCCGGCCAGGAGCGCCGCCGCCTGCGGCGCTGGAATGGCCAGAACCAGGGCATCGAACGCAGCCGCTTTTCCGTCATCAAACCGCAATATCCAATTGGCTTCGCGCCGCGCCAACGCGCGCACATGCGCGTGCTGGCGCACATCCAGCCCGGTGGCCAAATGGTTGGCTACGGCGGCCATGTCGGGAACGCCGGCGAATTTTTCCTCCGCTTTGGGGAAAACTGGCGACCACGGCGTGCTGACGGGGCGCACGGCCACTTCGAAATCGGCGTCCCGGATCGTAAAAAATTGGCAGCCATGGTTGAAAATCCAATTGGCTACGCGGCGGGTCGCCAGGCGGCCACCGGGCTGGCGGCCTTTGTCGAAGAGCGTGACGGCGAGGCCGGCGTCGGCAAGGACGCGCGCGGCCGCGAGGCCGGCCATGCCGGCGCCGATGACAGCGACGGTTTTTATGGAATTCATCGGGGCGGAATTGGCGGTAATTGCGCCAAGCCGCAAGGCGGGGGCGGGTAACAAAAAGCAAGCGTTTGGGGAAGCGGCGGCGGAGCGGCGCGAATGACGGGTTTTGCAAAGCTTGAACCGCGCCGACCGGTGGATGTGACTGTTTGACGCTGGGGCTAATTGTACGTACGTTTTGTTGTGAAATTCTCCTGGGATGAGAATAAGAGGTTCGCTAATCTGGAAAAGCACGGATTGGATTTTGCCGCGATTGATGATGCGTTTTTGAAAATGCCATCATCAAGGCGGCGAGAGGCGAGCGATTTCAGGCCGTTGGGACGCTGCGCGGCGCGTCGGTCGTGGTGAGCGGCATATTTTCATGGCTTGGTACGGAGGCGATTTCGATCATCAGCCTGCGACGCGCCAACAAAACGGAAAGGAAGTTGTTGAATGCCAAGGAGACGTAAGTTCGTCGAGGGCCGAGGATATAGCCGGGAAGATTGGGATGCCGTTTGCGACAATCCGCCGATCACAGCCGCCTGGGTGGCCGCGGCGCGGCCGTTCGCGGAGGTTTTTCCGGAGCTGGCGGCCACGATCAAAAAACGCGGCAAGCAAGGAACGCCGACCAAGGAATTGGTCACGTTGCGGCTCGATCGCGATACCCTGGCGGCGTTCAAGGCACTGGGGCGGGGATGGCAGACGCGGATGAATCTGGCGCTGAAGGACGCCGCGAAGGGATTGCTCGCGCAAGGAAAAGAGCAAGAGTTATCCGCAGATGACACAGATGGCCGCGGATGACTTGGATGGGCTTTGGGGCCGGGCGTGAGTGATGGGTTTTGCAAGGGCCAAACCCATCCTACGGGACGGGGGAGCTATTAATCGGGGATGTTGAGTTTGGCGCGGAATTCCTGGGCGGCGACGGGGGGGGCGAAAAATTGGCCTTGGCCTTCGTCGCAGCCGATCTCGTCGAGCAGACGGCATTGCTCGGCGGTGTCCACGCCTTCGGCCAGCACGCTGCAGCCGAGGGCGTGGCCGGCTTCGACCGCGGCGTGCACGATGGCCGAGCCGGACAGGTCATGGCCGAGATATTCGACCAGCGAGCGGTCCAGCCGGAGGGTGCTGAGGGGCAGGCGCTTGAGCGCGGATAAGCTTGCGTAGCCGGTGCCGAAATTGTTCAGCGCCAGGCGGATGCCCATGCCGCGCAAAGCCTTCAGGGTGAACATGGCTTCGTCGTTGTCGTCGATCAGCATGGCCTCGGTGAGCTCGACCTCCAGCCGTTCGGCTGCAAGGTTGGATTTCGCCAGGGCCTCGATGATCATTTTCGTCAGGCGGCCGCTGCGGAGCTGGCGGGCGGAGAGTTCCAGCGCGACCGTCAGGCGGGGCGGCCAGGCGGCGGCTTCCCGGCAGGCGGCGGTCAGCATCCAGACGCCGATGTCGTTGATGATCTCGCTGCGCTCGGCGACCGGCATGAAATGGTTGGGCAAAATCATGCCGCGGCGGCGGTGGTGCAGGCGGATCAGCGCCTCGGCACCGCGGACGATGCCGGTTTTGAGGTGCACCTGCGGCTGGTAGTACAGCAGCAGGCCGTCTTCGGCCAGCGCCTCGCGCAGCCGGGCGGTGACGCGCCGGCGCTCGGTCACCTCCCGGCGGGCGGCGCGGGCGCGCAAGGCGCGGGCTTCGGCCAGATCCAGCGAGCTGAAGGGCAGTTCCCGCGCTGAAATCTGTCCCCCCATGCCGGTCAGATCAGGTGGACTAAGAGGCCGGTCGGACATGGGTGCAAGCGCAGGACATGCATGTGACTTACACTGGGCTTCCTTAAATTTTCGGAAACACAGTTATGTTTAGCGTCGGCATTGCCGTCATCCTTGCGGATCAGCTAGACCAAAAGAACAAAGCAAACGAGGAAAACTTTTATGATCGACCTGTTTTCGTGGCCGACGCCGAACGGGCAGAAGGTGCATATCGCGCTGGAGGAGACCGGGCTGGCCTATACCACGCACGCGGTGAATATCGGTGCGGGGGAGCAGTTTTCGCCGGAGTTTCTGGCGATCAATCCGAACCACCGGATTCCGGCGATCGTGGACCAGGATGGGCCGGCCGGGAAGCTGGCGTTGTTCGAGTCGGGGGCGATTTTGGTGTATCTGGCGGATAAGGCGGGGAATTTCATGCCGGCGGATGCGGCGGGGCGCTACGTCTGCCTGCAATGGCTGATGTTCCAGATGAGCGGCATCGGGCCGATGTTTGGGCAGTTCGCGCATTTCAACGCGTATGCGCCGGAGAAGCTGGACTACGCGATCGAGCGCTACCGCAAGGAGGCGCGGCGGCTGGTGGGGGTGATGGAGAAGCGGCTGAAACAGGAGCCGTTTTTGGCCGGGACGTATTCGATCGCCGATATGGCGGCGTGGCCGTGGATCCATGTGGGGGCGACACGCTCTTTCGAATGGGACGACTATCCGAAGGTGAAGGCGTGGCACGATGTGATCGAGGCGCGGCCGGCGGTGCAGCGGGGCATGGCGCTGCTGGCGGAGCACCGGCGGCCGGGGCCGATGGATGAGAAGGCGAAGGACGTGCTGTTCGGCGCGAAGCAGTTCGAGAAGCGGTAAAGGCGGGTAACAAGCCGCGTGTGGGTTGACATGGTTATGCAACCTTTAGTTTACTAGATTGATGGATCAGACGCCGCCGCGCTTGCCTTATGGAGGGGAGTTGCCTTATCATGATGGTATGGAAGCGCGCGTGGCCGTGTTAGAGCAGATTGCAAAGGACACAAGAGATGTCCTGACACGGATGGATACGCGGCTGGATCGCATGGAAGATCGGCAGTCTTCTGATTTTAAATGGCTGTTTGCGCTGGGCCTTGGCGCGATGAGTTTTATTGTCGCGGTGATGGCGCACGGTTTCCGCTGGTTCTAAGCCGCCGCGCGGGGAGAAGGTTGCGGATTCCGGGGTGTTGCCGGTTGAGTGGCCAAATGGCGGCGCTGCAAAATCCGGTGAAAACCAAAAGTTTTTTGCGCGCTTTTTTTTAAAAAAGCGCTGTTTTCTTATCCTAGAGAGCCGACCTTGTCTTTCGGCACCAGGTTCAGCGCGTCCGTAAAACCGCCAAAACTGCGTTCCAGGCCGTAATGCCGCGTGACGTATTCCAGCGCGCGGCGCTCGGCGGCGCCGGGGCGGTTGGTGCGCAGTTGCGCGGCGACCGCATTGGCGAAGGCGATCGTGTCGGCCGCGGCGATGAAGGGGGCTTCCGGGTCCGAGGCAAAACCTTGCAGGCTGGCCGGTGTGGCGACGGTGACCAGGCCATGGCGGGCGTAGTCCAGCACCTTGATTTTGAGGCCGGAGCCGGCGCGCAGGGGGCTGACGGCGAGGCTGGCGCGGTGCAGATAGGGGGCCAGGGTTTTGACCACGCCGAGGCGGTTGACGCCGTCGGGCAGGCTGGGCAAGGCGCGGCCGCAGCTGCCGATGAGGTCCAGGGTGATCGTGGCGCGCCAACTGCGCAGGCGGGGCCAGATTTCCGCGAAAAACCAGCGCAGGCCGTCCAGGTTGGGCAGCGAATCGCTGCCGACGAAGACCAGGCGGTCGGACACGCGCTCGGTGCCGGGGATGCGCGGGCAGGGCAAAGCGGGCATCGGGGCGGAAAACACGTTTTTGTCCGGGCACATGCGGCGGATGGTTTCGGCTTCCTCCGGCTGGATGGCGGCAACCGCGCCTGCCAGGTCCAGTAGCCGGGTTTCCATCTCGCGCGAAAAAACCGAGGGGTGGACGCGGTAGCCGGCGCTCATCAGGGCCAGGTGGCGCAAATAAAACACGTCATGCGCAACGATGACGCTTTTGAGGCCGAGCACGGCGGGATGCGCGAGGATGGGGGCGCGAAAGACGGTATCGACCAGCACCGCGTCCGGTTTTTCGCGCGCCAGGCGGGTGGCGCACCAGGCGGTCTGCTCGGGCGAGACAAAAGCGCCGAGCACGGTATCCACCACGCCATAGGCGCTGGCGCGGCCGCGGCGTTTGAGCGCCGTCCCCCAACTGGCCGGCAGCAGGCCGACGGTCATGCGCGAGAGGATGCCGGCCAGGCCACGGAAGGAACCGGCAAACAGGCGGCCGCGCCAGGCGAACAGGCCGCGGCCGGCGACCGGGCCAAAATCGTATTTTTCGACCGGGCGGCGCAGGCGGGCGCGAACCGAGAGAATCGTGACCTCGTGGCCCTGGTCGCGCAGCCAGGCGATCAGCGCGTGGTTGAACGCCAGATGACCGGCGGAGCCGGGCTTAGGCAGTTCATCCGTGACAAACGCGATGCGCATGACGTCGCCACCCCTGGGTTGCGGAAGAAAGCATTCTTAAAATTTTTAAAGGTCGTCTGGAAGTGGTTATTTTTGTCCGGCCGCCATTCAAGAATTAAATGAGGAGGTTAAGGAAGCAGCGCTTTTTTGAAAAAAAGCGCGCAAAAAACTTTTGCGACTGCGGG
>PLFB01000098.1 GCA_003137135.1 Acetobacteraceae bacterium | reverse complement strand
GGCAGGCCGACATCGGTGACCAGCAGGTCCAGCCTGACATCCGATTGCAGGATTTTTAGGCCCGCCGGGCCGTCCTGGGCTTCCAGCACGCGGTAGCCGGCGTCCTGCAGCAGATCGACCAGCAGCAGCCGCACCGTGGGGTCGTCGTCGATCAGCAGCACCGTCTCGCCGTAGCCGCTCTCGAATTCAGTCATATCATTCTCTCCGGTTTCGGAATCGGCCGTGTCGCCGTGGTGGCGCGGCAGATAGAGGCAGATGGTCGTGCCGTGTCCGAGTTCCGAATAGACGCGGATCTGGCCGTTGGACTGGCGCACAAAGCCGTAGATCATGGACAGGCCGAGGCCGGTGCCATGGCCGAGCGGTTTTGTGGTGAAGAACGGCTCAAAAATCCGGCTCATGGTTTCCTTGGACATGCCGGTGCCGGTATCGGTGACGCAGAGCGAGACGTACTGGCCCGGCGGCAATTCGCGGTCCATCCCGGCTTTCGCATCGAGCCAGCGGTTCATGGTTTCGATCGTCAGGCGGCCGCCGTCCGGCATCGCGTCCCGCGCGTTGATGCAGAGGTTCAGCAGCGCGTTTTCGAGCTGGTTCTGGTCGATCAGCACCGTCCAGAGCCCGGCGGCGCCGACCACCTCGACCGTGATGTTCGGGCCGCTGGTGCGGCGGACCAGTTCCTCCATCTCCGTGATCAGCCGGTTGATGTTGGTCGGGCGCGGGTCGAGGGTCTGGCGGCGGGAGAAGGCCAGCAAACGCTGGGTGAGGGCGGCGGCGCGCTTGGTGGCGCCCTGGGCGGCGTCGATGTAGCGGGGCACGGCGTCCAGCCGGCCCTGGCTGATGCGGGTTTCCAGCATCTGCAGGCTGCCGGAGATGCCGGTGAGCAGATTGTTGAAATCGTGCGCGATGCCGCCGGTGAGCTGGCCGACGGCTTCCATTTTCTGGGACTGGCGCAGCGCCTCCTCGGCCTGTTCGCGGTCCTCGATCGCCTGGCGCACGCGGTCTTCGAGTTTCTGGTTGAGGTCGCGCAGGGCGGTTTCGATCGCGCGGCGGTGGTCGATGTCGATCAGTACGCCGGGGAAGCGGACCGGGTTGCCGGAAGCATCCTGGTCAACGCGGCCATGGGCTTCGATCCAGCGATACGCGCCGTCCTCCTCGCGGACGCGAAATTCGCAGTGGTAGCGGCCACCGCGGCGCATCGCGTCTTCGATTTCCTGGTGCACGCGGGGCTGGTCCTCCGCGTGGATGGCGGGCGTGACCGCTGCGAGCGGCAAGCCGGCGCGGCAGCGATTGGGGTCCAGGCCGAAGGCGCGCGCGAAGCGTTCGTCGCCCTCGACGCGATCATCCTGGACGTGCCAGACCCAAGTGCCGATGATGGCGCCGGCGTCCAGCGCCAGTTGCACGCGCTCGGCCTGTTCGCGCGCCTTCGCCTCGCTGGCGCTCAGCGCCGCCGAGGTTTCGCGCCGCAGCCGCGCCATGGCGATGTTGGCGGCGATGCGGGCGAGCAGTTCGCGCGCGGAAAACGGCTTTGTGAGGTAGTCGTCGGCGCCGGCGTCCAGCCCTTCCACTTTCGCGTCATCGCCGGCGCGGGCCGAGAGCATCACGACCGGCAGTTCGCGGATCGCCGGATCCTCGCGCACCGCGCGCAGCAGGCCGAACCCGTCGAGCCGCGGCATCATAACGTCGGTCAGCAAAATATCGGGTTTTTTTGCACGCAATGCGGCGAGCGCGGCCTGCCCGTCGGCGACGGCTTCGACCTCATAGTCCCGGTCCCGCAGCAGCCGGCTGATGTAGTCGCGCAAATCGGCGTTGTCGTCGGCCAGCAGCACGCGGCGCCGCTCGGCGGGCGCCGGCGCCGCATGGGCCGGTGGCACGTCGCGCGCCGCGCCCGCGTCCAGCAGCGCGTCGCCGGTCTCCCCCGGCAGCCAGCGCATGGCTTCCTCGACAAAACTCTGCGACTGCGACGTGGTCGTCTCGGCCGGCGCCGACTTGATTCTGTCGGCCGGCAAATGCGCCGCGCCGAGCGGGATTGTTATGTGAAACGCGGTGCCTTGACCCTCCTCGCTCTCCACCGCGATGGCGCCTTGGTGCAGGGCGACCAGTTCGCGCACCAGCGCCAGGCCGATGCCGGAGCCCTCAAAACTGCGGCCTTTGGCGCCTTCGACGCGGTGGAAGCGGTCAAAAAGTTTTTCGATCTGGTTTTGGGGAATGCCCGTGCCGGTGTCGCGCACGGTCAGGCGGGCGGCGCCGTTTTGCTCGCGCAGAACGACTTCGATCTCGCCCTCAAACGTGAACTTGAAAGCGTTGGAGAGCAGGTTGAGGACGATTTTCTCCCACATGTCGCGATCGATATAGGCCGGCTGGGACAAGGCCGGCGCTTCGACGAGCAGGCGCAGCCCGGCCTTGTCGGTGGCGGAGCGGAAGGAGGAGGCGAGGTCCGCGGTGAGCGAGGCAAGGTCGGTAGGGCGGTAGGTCGCCTCGACCCGGCCGGCCTCGATGCGCGAGAAATCCAGCAGGGAGTTGACCAGGCGCAGCAGGCGGAGCGCGTTGCGGTGGGCCATTTCCAGCCGGCCGCGCTGGGCTGGGGTTTCGGCTTCGGCGGCCATCGCGTCCTCCAGCGGGCCGAGCATGAGCGTGAGGGGCGTGCGGAATTCGTGGCTGACATTGGAAAAGAAGGCGGTTTTGGCGCGGTCGAGTTCGGTCAGCGCCTCGGCGCGCTCGCGCTCGCGCTCGTACTCGTCGGCGCGCGCGATGGCGGCGGCGACCTGGGCGGTCAGCAGTTCGATAAAGCCCTGATAGGCGGCGTCGAACACGCGGTGCGGGTTGAGCGCGGCGACGAAATAGCCGATCGGCTCGCCGCCTTCCGCGCCGGCGATGGGGGCGATGAGCGCCTGCGCCGGCGGGTTCGGAAGACTGGGCGCCGGGTGAGGGTGTGCCGCCATCTGCAGCCAGCCGTTCTGGCCGTTCAGGTCGATCAGGAACGGGGCGCCGTGCGCGGCTTGCGCCAGCGGGAAGGCGGGTTCGCGCAGCCCCAGGGTTGGTGCTGCCGCGGCGACGTGGTGCGCCGGATCGTGCATCGCGACCAAACGCGGTTTTTCGCCCTGCTCGACCAGATAGACCAGCGCGAACGGCACGTCCCGCGCGCCGGTGGCCAGACAGGTTTTCAGGCCCTGCATCACCTCGGCGCGGGTGGAGGCGGCGGCGAGCGTGGAGCCGAGGTCGCGCAGCACGCTGAGCTGGCGTTCGCCGATGACGCGCTCGGAAACCTCGGCGACGACGCAGAGCATGCCGGTGGTCTCGCCCAGATCATCGGCGAGCGGGGAGTAGGAGAAGGTGTGGTAGGTTTCCTCCGGAAAGCCGCGGCGCTCGAGGTAGAGCAGCAGGGCTTCGTCCCAGGTGGCCTCGCCGGTGGCGAGCACGTGCTGGATGCGCGGCCCGATATCGGGCCAAATTTCGGCCCAGACCCTGTCGGAGCGGCTGCCGATGACCCAGTCGCGTTTTAAGCCGACGGTCGGCAGATAGGCGTCGTTGCACAGAAATGTGAGGTTTTGGCCCCAGGCCATCCACATCGCGAAGCGCGAGGTCAGCATCACGCGCACCACGGCGCGCAGGCTGGCGGGCCAGGTTTCGGGCGGTCCGAGCGGGGTGTTTTGCCAGTCGCAGGCGCGCATCAGGGCGCGCACCTCGCCCGGCCCGCGCAGCAGCGGCGGTCCGTCTTCGCCGGCCGGGCCGGGCTGCTCCCGTATATTCGTCAAGGTCGCGTCACGCATGGCAGCTCATCGATCGTGTTATATTGCATTCATAAATTGGTATTCCAGAGACGGTTTCCGCTGCACTGAACATTGAGTGGCCAAACCGCGGCGCCAATAATCAAAAGTTTTTACGCCGCTCCCCGCGCAGGGGCTCTTTTTCAAAAAAGCGCTTCTTCCTTTGTAGCCTCGACGCGGGGGAGGCGCCTGCCCTACATTATATAAACTCCAGATCACCTCGCGGGAGACCTGCCTTGGCGAAACAATTGCATCTTGGCGCCTTCATGCGCCCCGTCGGCATCCATACCGGCTGGTGGCGCTATCCGGGCGCGGCGGCGGACGCCAATTTCAACCTGAAGCACCTGGTGGATTTTATTCAGACGCTGGAGCGCGGGCGGTTCGACGCGTTTTTCATGGCGGATCACCTGGCGGTGCTGAACATGGGCATCGCGGCGCTGCGGCGCAGCGCGACGCCGACCTCGTTCGAGCCGTTCACGCTGCTCTCCGCCCTGGCAATGGTGACCAAGCGCATCGGGCTGGTCGCGACCGCCTCCACGACGTTTGACGCGCCGTATCACGTGGCGCGGCGGTTCGCCTCGCTGGACCATATCTCTGGCGGGCGCGCGGGGTGGAACATTGTCACCACCAGCAACCCGGACGCGGCGCTTAATTTCGGGCTGGACGACCACATGGAGCACGATGAGCGCTATGCGCGGGCGCGGGAATTTTACGACGTCGTCACCGGGCTGTGGGACAGTTTCGCGGATGATGCGTGGGTGCGCGACCAGGACTCCGGCATTTTTTTCGAGCCGGAGCGCATGCACGCGATCAAGCACAAGGGCCAATATTTCTCGGTGCAGGGGCCGCTGAACATCGCGCGGCCGCCGCAGGGCTGGCCGGTGATCGTGCAGGCCGGCGCCTCGGAAGCCGGGCGGCAACTGGCCGCAGAAACCGCCGAAGTCATCTTTGGCGCCGCGCCCAACATCAAGGCCGGGCGGGAATTCTATGCCGACATCCACGCCCGCATGGCCGCACTTGGCCGGGCGCCGGAATCCCTCAAAATTCTGCCGGCCTGCTTCGTCATCCCCGCCAGCAGCCGGGCCGCGGCGGAGGAGAAAAAACGCATCCTTGACAACCTGGTGCATCCCGACAGTTCGCTGCCCAACCTCTCCATGCGGCTCGGCGTGGACGCCTCAAAATTCGACCTGGACGCGCCGCTGCCGCCGCTGCCGCCGAGCAACCAGAGCCAATCCTCCCAGGCCACGCTGGTCGCGCTGGCGCGGGAACAAAATTACACCGTGCGGGACCTGGCGCGGCTGGTGGGCGGCTATGGCGGGCTGACGATGCTGGGCACGCCGGCGGAGATCGCCGACCAGATGCAGGAATGGCTGGAAACCGGCGCCTCCGACGGCTTCAACGTGATGTTCCACACGATGCCCGAAGGGCTTAACGATTTCGTGGACACGGTGATCCCGGAACTCACCCGGCGGGGGATTTTCAGGGAGGCCTATGCGGGGACCACGCTGCGGGAGCACCTTGGGCTGGAAAGGCCGAAGAATAGGTTTTTTGAAGGATAAGGAAAGAAGTTACTTTTTTGAAAAAAAGTAACCAAAAAACTTTTGATTCTCGCGGCGTTGGGGCGGGCATGGGTTGGCCACTCCGGGGCCGGCGCCTCGCTCCCGCGTTCATCGAGTGGCCAAACCCGGGCCATGGAAACCCGTGGAAAAGTAAAAGTTTTTTGGTTACTTTTTTTCAAAAAAGTAACTGCTTTCCTTAAACGACGACTCCAAGCGCGCTCAATAACTCCCGCCGCAATTCGCCGAAAACCGCGCTCTCATGCCGGCGGGGACGGGGCATGGAAACGGGCAGTTCCAGCGCGATCTTGCCGTCTTCCAGCATCAGCACGCGGTCCGCCAGGGTCAGCGCCTCGTCCACGTCATGCGTCACCAGCAAAACGGCCGGCAGATGCGCGCGCCAGAGATCGAGCACCAGGTCCTGCATGCGCAGGCGGGTCAGCGCGTCCAGCGCGGCGAACGGCTCGTCCAGCAGCAGCAGCGCCGGCTCGCGCACCAAAGCGCGCGCCAGGGCGGCGCGCTGCGCCTCGCCGCCGGAGAGCGTCAGGGGCCAGGCATTGAGGCGATGGCTCAGGCCGACTTCCCGCAAGGCGGCCTCGGCGCGCGGGCGCGCGTCGGGCAACCGCAGGCCCAGCACCACGTTCTTCCACACGCGCTTCCAGGGCAGCAGCCGCGGCTCCTGAAACACCACCCCCAGCGCCGCCGGCGCCACCAGCGTGCCGGGCGGCGCCGGGTCCAGCCCCGCCAGCGTGCGCAGCAGCGTGGACTTGCCGGAGCCGGAACGGCCCAGCAGGGCCACGAATTCGCCGGGGCGGATCACCAGATCCAGCCCGCGCAGCACGGAATTGGGGCCGTATTGCCGCGTCAGCCCGCGCACCTCCACCGCCAGCCCGGCGCTGGACAGACTATTGGGCGAGTGCGGCGGCGCTTCGGTCAGCATGTTCATCCCAAAACTCCCACGCGGTCCAGCAGCGCCGGGCGCCAGGCCAAAAGATGAATTTCCAGGCTGCGCACCAGCCGGTCCGTCAGCAGGCCGAGTGCGGCGTACACCAGCAGCCCGTCAAAAATCACGTCGGTCTGCAGAAAATCCCGCGCGTTCATCACCAGGTAGCCGATGCCGGAATCGGCGTTGATCTGCTCGGCCACCACCAGGCTGATCCAGGCGATGCCCAGCGCCTGGCGCAGGCCGACGAGGAAGCCCGGCAGGGCGGCGGGGAGGACGACGTTCCAGATGGTTTCCGCGCGCGAAAGCCCGAGCACCGCGCCGGCCTCCAGCAGCTTGCGGTCGGCGCCGCGAATGGCGGAATAGAGATTTAGATAAATCGGGAAGCTGGCGCCGAGCGCGATGATGACGAGTTTCGGCGTCTCGCCGATGCCGAACCACAGGATCATCAGCGGGATGAGCGCCAGATGCGGCAGGGTGCGCGCCATCTGCACGCTCGGGTCGATCATGTCCTCGCCCAGGCGCGACAGGCCGGCCGCCAGGCCGAGCGCGGTGCCGACGGTGACACCGGCCGTCAGGCCGACGATCACGCGCGTCAGGGAAGTCAGCAGGTTCGGCCAGAGCTGCCCGGTCACGATCAGGTTCCAGAAGCTGGAGACGATCAGCGACGGCGCCGGCATGGTTTGCGGGCTGGTGAAGCCAAAACTGGCCGCGGCCTGCCAGACCGCCAGGATCGCCAACGGAAACGCCGCGCGGCGGACCAGAAACAGCGCACGCGGCAGGGAAAAACCTTTTGCGCGCGGCAGTTTAGCGGCCAGGGTGGCGGATGCGCTCATGGTATGCTCCAGCATATTGCAGTATGTCGATTGCACCGATAGACAACATATGCAAGATCAATTTCATCGCCTATGGAGTCAAAAATGCGCCGCCGCACACTTCTCGCCACCGCTTCGCTCGCCGCCCCCACGCTGCTCGCGCGTCCCTATGTCGCCCGCGCCGCCTCGGCCGGCGTGCTGAAAATCGGCTATCAGAAAGCCTCCGTCACCCTCGTGCTGGCGCGCGCCAGAAAGACGTTCGAGGCGAAACTCAACCCGCTCGGCTATGACGTGTCCTGGGCGGAATTCACCTCCGGCCCGCCTTTGCTGGAGGCGATGAACGCCGGCGCGGTGAATTTCGGTTTTACGGGTGAGCCGCCGATGATTTTCGCGCAGGCCGCCGGCACGCCTGTCGTGTATGTCGCCGCCACCAATCCCAGCCCGCGCGCGCTGGCCATTCTGCAGCCCGCCGGCGGCAAACTGACATCCGTGGCTGACCTCGCCGGCAAAAAGGTCGCGGTCGCGAAAGGTTCCAGCGCGCATTACCTGCTGGTCTCGGCACTCGCCCATGCCGGCGTGCCCTATACTTCCGTCACGAAAGTCTTTTTGCAGCCGGCCGACGCGCGCGCCGCGTTCGCCGGCGGCGATGTGGACGCGTGGTCGATCTGGGACCCGTTCTACGCCGGCGCGCAGGCCGCGGGGGCCAAAATCATCACCGACGGCACCGGGCTGATGCTCAACCGCGCCTATTACTCCTCGATCCGGGATTTCGCCTCGCAGCATCCGGACGCGCTGAACGCCGCCATCGATGTCATCAACGAGCAGGAGGCCTGGGAAGCCAAACACATCGAGGAGACCGCCGCCGACATCTCGCCCAGCATCGGGCTGCCGGAAGCCACGCTGAAAACCTGGTTCGCGCGGCAGAAATACGGGGTGAACAAGATGACCCCGGAAATTTTCGCCGGCCAGCAGAAAATCGCCGACGCGTTTTTCGCGCTCGGGCTGATCCCGCAAAAAATCGAAGTTTCGTCCGCCGCCTGGACCGCCTGAGGAATTTTTGCCGATGTCCATGACACCCGCCACCGACGCCAATATTTTATGGTTTCTGCCGACGCATGGCGACGGCCGGCACCTCGGCTCGTCCGTCGGCGGGCGGGAGGTCACGCATGACTACCTCGCCCAGGTCGCGCAGACGGCGGACCGGCTGGGTTATTATGGCGTGCTGATCCCCACCGGACGCTCCTGCGAGGATAGCTGGGTGGTGGCGTCCTCGCTGCTGCCGCTGACCAAGCAATTGCGGTTTTTGATCGCCTTCCGGCCCGGGCTGCTGAACCCTTCGCTCGCCGCGCGCATGGCCGCCACGTTCGACAGGCTCTCCGGCGGGCGGCTGCTGATCAACATCGTCACCGGGGGCGATCCGTCCGAAAACACCGGCGACGGGATTTTTCTGGAGCATGACGCGCGCTACGAAATCACCTCCGAATTTCTGCAAATCTGGAAATCGCTGCTGGCCGGCGGCGAGGTGAACTTTTCCGGCAAGCATCTGCGCATCGACGAGGGGCAGTTGCTGTTTCCGGGCGTGCAAAAACCGCATCCGCCGCTGTTTTTTGGCGGCTCGTCAGATGCCGGAATCGAGGTCGCGGCCGATCTGGTGGACACCTACCTCACCTGGGGTGAACCGCCCGGCCCGGTCGCGGAAAAACTTGGCCGCGCCGCGGCGGCGGCGGAACGGCGCGGCCGCAAACTCAGCTTTGGCATCCGGCTGCACGTGATCGTGCGGGAAACCGCGAAGCAGGCCTGGGAGGCCGCCGAGGACCTGATCCGGCATGTGGACGACGAGACCATCGCGCGCGCGCAAAAACGGTTTTCGGCGATGGATTCCGTCGGCCAGCGCCGGATGGCGGCGTTGCACAATGGCTCGCGGGACAAACTGGAGATTTCACCGAATCTTTGGGCCGGGGTAGGATTGGTGCGGGGCGGCGCCGGCACCGCGTTGGTCGGCGATCCTGACCAGGTGGCGGCGCGCATGAAGGAATACATGGAGATCGGCATCGACCATTTTATTCTCTCCGGCTATCCGCATTTGGAGGAAGCCTACCGCTTCGCCGAACTGGTGTTTCCGCGTTTGCCGGTGCGGCATTCCTACACAAAATTCGGCACGTCCGGCCATCGCGGGCCGTTCGGCGAGACCGTGGGGAATTTCTTTCGGCCGGGCGAAGCCCGCGCGGCCGGCTAAAGCAAGAATGTGCTTTTTTAAAAAGCGCTGCTTGCTTTCTTGATGGACGGCACCGCTCCGCCCCCCCGCACCCTCGCCATCATCGGCGGCGGCTTTTCCGGCGCCTGCCTCGCTTTGCACCTGGCGCGCGCCAATTTTCCCGGACGGATCGTGATTTTCGAGCCTCGCCCGGTGCTGGGCCGCGGTGTCGCCTATAGCACGCGCGACGACGCGCACCGGATCAACGCCCGCGCTTCGCGCATGAGCTTGTATCCGGACGATCCCGGGCATTTCACCCGCTGGCTGGCGGAAACCGGCGCCTGCGATGACGATCCCGAGGCCACACTGCCGGACGGCCGGCGGTTTCCGCGCCGGGCGGTGTACGGCGCGTACGTGACGGCGCAGGTGGCGCCGTTACTGGCCGCCGGCCGCGTTTGGCATGTGCGGGCCGAGATGAGCGAACTTGTGGCGCGCGGGGGCGGCTGGCAACTGAACGGGGCGGACGGCGCGGTTCATCAGGCGGACATCGCCGTGCTGGCGACCGGCCATCCGCCGCCGCGCATTCCGCCGCCGCTGGCGGGTATTGCGGGCCATCAGGCGTTTATCGCCAACCCGCTGCAGTCAGGCGCGCTGGATGGCATCGCGCCGGATGCCAAAATTTTGATCATCGGGACGGGGCTGACGATGGCTGACACGGTCGCCTCGCTCGACCGCGCGGGTCATACCGGCGCCATCACCGCCATTTCCCGGCGCGGGCAGTGGCCGCGCCCGCACGCCATGGAGGATAAGCACGGCGCGGCCGATTTCGCGCCGCCCGCCAGCGCTTGCGTCCTGCTGCGCCAGGTACGCGCGGCCGTGAAAAAGGCCGAAGCCGAGGGGCTGACCTGGCAAGGCGTGTTCGACGTCCTGCGCTGGCGCGCCGAGGAATTTTGGCGCGCCCTGCCGGTGCCTGAGCGCCGGCGGCTGCTGCGCCACGCCCGGCCGTTCTGGGACACGCACCGGCACCGCCTGCCGCCGCCCACCGCCGCCATCCTCGCGCGCCGGCTGGCGGAGAACACGCTGCGCATCGCCGCCGCCGCCGTCACCGGCGTGCACGGCGCGGACCGCCGAATCGACGTTTTTTTACGCCGGCGCGGCGCCGGCGCGGCGGCGCGGGAAACGTTCGACGCCGTCATCCTCACCGCCGGTCCCGGCCGGCTGGACGAGCCGGAAAACGCGCTCAGCGCCAAATTGCTGTCATCCGGGCTGCTCACGCTGGACGCGACGGGCCAGGGCTTTTGCTGCGGCGCCGCCGGCCAGGTGGAGGGCCGGCAGGGTCCGCCGCTTTTCGTCGTCGGCCCGCCAACCCGCGGCACGTTCGCCGAGATCATCAGCGTACCGGAAATCGCCCGCCAGATCGACGCGCTGACTGCGGCGGCTTTTGCCGAGGCGCCAAGAAGTTAGTAAGAAGTTACTTTTTTTGAAAAAAAAGTAAGTCGCCCGCGACCGCGGCAAAAAAACTTTTGCGGGCGGGNNACCCGCCCGCAAAAGTTTTTTGGCCCGCGGCCCGCGCGCGCTTTTTTTCAAAAAAGCGCTTCTTGCTTCCTCACGTTTGCCACTGCGGCAACGCGCCTGTATCGTCCTGCTAACGAACGGGAGGGGAAGATGAGCGAATCTTTTCACGTGCAGGAAGCCGACGGCGTCGCCACCATCACCTTGTGCAACCCCAAAACCTCTAACGCCCTGACGCTGGATTTCTGGCGCGCGTTTCCCGCCGCCATCCGCACGCTGGACGCCACCGGCACGGCGCGCGCCGCCATCCTGGCCGCCGAAGGCAAGAATTTCTGCGCCGGCATGGACCTTTCGGTGTTCACCAACCCGGCGATGCAGGACACCGACGAGCCGGCGGCGCGCGCCAATTTCTATCACCTGGCGCGGCTGATGCAGGCGGCGCTCACGGCGATCGAGCAGGCGCGCTTTCCCGTGATCGCCGCGATCCAGGGCGCTTGCGTCGGCGCCGGGCTGGAGATGGCCGCGGCGTGCGATCTGCGGTTTTGCGCGGCGGACGCGTATTTCAAGATCGCCGAAATCGATATCGGCATGATGGCCGATGTCGGCAGCCTGCAGCGCCTGCCCAAATTGCTGCCGGACGCGGTGGTGAAGCAGATGGCCTATACCGGCATGAACCTGAGCGCCGCGCGCGCCGCGGCCTTCGGCTTTGCCAATGAGGTCACCGCCGACGCCGAGGCGGCGCTGGCGCTGGCCAGAACCGCCGCCGCCGCGATCGCGGCGCGGGCGCCGCTGGCGATCGCCGGCAGCAAGGATTCGCTGCTGTTCGCGCGCGACCATAGCGTGGCGGACGCGCTGGAGCGCGCCGCCTGGGTGCAGGCGGCGATCTGGAACACGACGGACATCAAGGACGCGATCGCGGCGCGCATGGTGAAGGGCACGGCGCTGTTTCAGGACCTGCCTGGGCTGCCGGAGGTATAAGCAAAAGAGCGACCGCTTATTTTTTCTTTCTACGAAACACCGTTCCTTAACCGTTGCTGATCCAAGACCTTCGCCGCGACCCGCCGGAAGGAATGTTTCGATGCCAGAATTTCGCTGAGAAAATGCCGGCGCGGCAGGCCCAGTCGCTGCTTTACGCGGAGCAGCCCGAAGCGGTGGCGGCGATGCTGCGCCCGCATCTCGCCGCCGGTTCCGGTGCGGTACCGCTGTGGCGCGTCATGGCGCAGGCCCTGCGCCGGGAAGGCCTGATCGAGGCGGCGGCGCGCCTCCAGGCCATGGTGGTGGCAGCCACACCGGGCGATGCCACCGCCCGCTTCGAACTGGCGGACTCACTGCTTCTGCTGGGGGATTTCGATCGTGGCTGGGGGGAATACGCGTTTCGCTACGGCCTGCCACATACCAGCCGCATCGGCCGCAAAATCTTGCGGCCGCGCTGGGGCGGCGCGCCGATGCCGGGCAAAACCTTGCTGCTGCACGCCGAACAGGGTTTTGGCGACACGTTTCAGTTCATCCGCCTGGCGCGGGCCGCCGCCGCGCATTCGCAGGCCCGCGTGGTGCTGGAGGTGAACCCGGAAATCCTTTCGCTCGCGCGCCGCGCCTTGCCGGAAGTCACCATCATGTGCCCCGGCGAGGCGGCGCCGGACTGCGATGCGCATTGCGAACTGCTCAGCCTGCCGCTGGCGCTGGGCCTGAGCCTGCGCGACCTGCCGGGCCCGATGCCCTACCTGCTTGCCGACCCTGAACTGCTGAACCACTGGCGCGCGCGGCTGAAAAACCTGCCGCGGCCGCTGGTGGCCCTGGCCTGGGCCGGGCGCCCCACCCACCCCAACGATGCCAACCGCTCCATCACTCTTGCAGCGCTGGCGCCCTTGGCCAACATCGGCGCGCATTTCATCTCGATCCAGAAAGGCCCCGCCGCGGCGCAGGCCGCGGCGCCGCCGCCAGGCATGTGCATGACCCAGTTGAGCGGCGAAATCGCGGATTTTGAGGATACCGCCGCCATCCTCTGCGTCGCGGATCTTCTGATTTCGGTGGATTCCTCGCCGGTGCACCTGGCCGGCGCGCTCGGCCGCCCGGCCTGGGTGATGCTGCCGTCTCTGCCGGACTGGCGCTGGCTGATGCACCGGGACGATAGTCCATGGTACCCCACCCACCGGCTGTTCCGGCAAAGCCGCCGCGGCGACTGGGACGGCGTCGCCGAAGCCGTGGCCGCGGCGCTGCGGCAACAGCAAGCCGCGGGCCGAAAAACTTGACAATCTGACGTCTGGTTGTTCAAATAAGTCGAACGCTTGGTCGATTTTTAAGTCATTGAAAAACAAGGAAAAAGCGGATGCACGTTCGCGGGGGGGAACAGGGCGGCATGGGCACGCAAGACGGGTTGCGGGCGCTGCAATTGGCCCGGCTGCAAACCACCGTCGCGCGCGCCTACGCGCATAACGCGCATTACCGCAAGGCGTTCGATGCGCTCGGTATCAAGCCGGAGGACATCCAGACATTGGAGGATCTGGCCAGTTTGCCGTTCACCGCCAAGGCGGATCTGAGGGCGAACTACCCTTTTGGCTTCTTTTGCGAGCCGATGGACAACATCGTGCGGATCCACGCCTCCTCCGGCACCACCGGCAAGCCGACGGTGGTGGGATATACCAGGCAGGACATCGAAATTTGGGCCGCACTTGTGAAACGCTCGATCGAGGTGGCCGGCGGGCGGCCGGGGATGAAGGTGCACGTGGCCTACGGCTATGGGCTGTTTACCGGCGGGCTGGGCGCGCATTACGGGGCGGAGGCGCTGGGTTGCGCGGTGATCCCCATGTCCGGCGGGCAGACGGAAAAGCAGGTGCAGCTTATCATGGATTTCGAGCCGGACATCATCATGGTGACGCCGAGCTATATGCTGACGATCCTGGACGAATTCCGGCGGCAGAATATCGATCCGCGGAAGACGTCGCTGAAAATTGGGATTTTTGGCGCGGAGCCGTGGACGGATGCGATGCGCACGGAAATCGAAACCGCGTTCGGGATTGATGCGGTTGATATTTATGGGCTTTCGGAGGTGATGGGGCCGGGCGTGGCGAGCGAGGGGGCGGCGCATAAGGATGGGCCGACGATCTGGGAGGATCATTTTTATCCGGAAATCATCGACCCCGTGACCGGCGCGGTACTGCCCGACGGCGAGGTGGGGGAACTGGTGTTCACCTCGCTCAGCAAGCAGGCGATGCCGATTATCCGCTACCGCACGCGGGATTTGACGAAACTGCTGCCCGGTACGCTGGACGGCGAACTGGCGGCGATGCGGCGGATGGGGCGGATTTTTGGGCGCTCCGACGATATGATGATCATCCGCGGCGTGAACGTGTTTCCGACGCAGATCGAGGAGCTGATTTTCCGCTGCCCGGCACTGGCGCCGCATTTCGTCATCGAACTGACGCGGCCGGAGCGGATGGATGAGATGAAAATTCTGGTTGAAACCAGAGCCGACGCGACGCAGGATAACGTGATGCAAGAAAGCCAAACAATTCTGGCGGGGCTGGTGAAGGCGATGATCGGCGTGACGGCGGCGGTGGAGGTGGTGATGCCGGGCAGCATTGCGCGCTCGATCGGCAAAGTGCAGCGCATTCGCGATCTTAGAAAGTAGCGCTTTTTTGAAAAAAAGCTTTTTCGCAACTGCGGGCGTTTGGAACGGGATCGCCTGTAATCGCCTCCAGCGGAGGCGATTACAGGCGATCCCGTCCCAAACGCCCGCAGTTGCAAAAGTTTTTTTGGTTACTTTTTTTTCAAAAAAAGTAACTGCTTACTGATGGTCCGCACGCAGGCTTCCGACTTCGAGCAGCGGCGCGAGGCGATTGCGGCGGCGGCGGCGCCGTTGTTTGCGAAGCAGGGGTTTTTGGGGACCTCGGTCGCGGATATTTCGGCCGGGAGTAATATGTCCAAGTCGTTGCTGTACCACTATTTTCCGTCGAAGGAGGACATTCTTTTCGAGGTGATGTGGGGGCATGTGAGCGTGCTGGTGGAGTTTGGCCGCCATATCAACGCGTTCAATCGCCCGGCGGATGAGCTGCTGCGCTGGTTCGCGCGCGGGCTGATGGAGACCTATGTGGGGGCGCGGGACGCGCAGAAGATCCTATTGAATGAGCTGGATAATTTGCCGGCGGAGAAGCGGGTGCTGGTGGTGGCGGCGCAGCGCGAGGTGATCGACGTGGTGGACCGGCTGCTGGTGGAATTGCGGCCGGCGCTGAAGAACAAGCCGAAGGAGCGGCGTCCGATTGTGATGATGTTCTTCGGCATGTTGAACTGGACGCATGTGTGGTTTGACCCGAAGGGGCCGGTGCCGCCGGCGAAGGTGGCGGAAATAGCGGCGAACATGTTTTTGCGCGGGTTGCCGCGTTAGGCGGCGCGCGGGACCGTTTTGGCTTTGCATCGGCGCGCCGATGTGGCAGAGTTGCGGTGCATTTTTCCCGTTTGTGACGGCCTTGGGCGGCGGGTTTTTTGGGCGAGTTTGGCGCCCGCGAGCGTTTCGGCATGGGGAGGAATTATGTCTGATACAATGAATTTGGCGCTTGGGAATCTCAACCAGGGCTGGGGCGTGTGCGGCTTTACCAGCACGTTCTACGCGATGTACCAGGCCAACCCGGCGGTGCGCGGATGGCTGGTGAATGCCTCCGAGGTGTACAGCGTGCTGTACGAGATCACCGATTATCTGCAGGCGCTGCAGGCGGCGCAGAGCCCTTTGTTGAAGGATATCACCGCTTTTACGCGCAGTTTTGGCCCGCCTTACGATACGTTTACGATTGATAAGTATATTCAGACGGTGGAGACGCAGAGCGAAAATACCCGCAAGTGGCTGGCCTATGGCGATGACCAGAACCGGCAGCAAAACGACAAGGCGCTGCGGGGGGCCTCGGCGCTGTTCGGCATCGCGATGCCGCCGCAGGCGGTGGCCGATTACATCGAGCGGATGTGGAAATGGAAGGCCACGATCACCGAATTCGGCGCCTCCGGCACCACGGAGGATGCGATCATCGGCGTGCAGAATCCGGCGAAAACGGCGATGACGATGTATCACGGCTTGTGCCATTATCTGTACCGTGGCGGCGGCGTGTATTATAGCTGGGGCGAGCGATTCGATTCGCTGGCGAAGGCTGCGGATCATGTGAAAGCGACCTACGCGGTGGTGTATTCGATTTCGATCCGGAAATATTAGCCTGAATATCAACGGCTTATGACTGAGGATGAGTTGGCATGGCAGGTCGCCAGCGCGATGCGGGCGCAGGAGGGCAGCCATGCCGGCGCGGGGCTGACGCTGCAGGCGGCGCGGGCGGGCTATGCCAGGGTGGCGCTGGCAACGACGCCTGAGATGCTGAACGGGCACGGCACGCTGCATGGCGGCGCGATATTCACGCTGGCGGATACCGCCTTTGCCTATGCCTGCAACAGCCGCAACGAGGCGGCGGTGGCGAGCCAGGTTTCGATCGTGTTTTTGAGCCCGGGCCGGGCCGGCGAAACATTGCTGGCGGAGGCGAAGGAAGTGAGCCGGGAGGGGCGCTCCGGCGTGTACCAGGTGACGGTGACGGGGGAGGACGGGCGGGTGGTGGCGGCGTTTCAGGGGCTGTCACGGTTTTTGGGGCGGCCGGTTTTGGCGCTATAATCGACTGACCGGTCGGACATAGGGTGTAAAAAAAGGTAATGAAAACAATGGTGGTTTTTATTCATTGACTGACCGGTCATTCGGGTTATAGTAGGAACATCGTCTCGCGGAGGAGTGTCGCATGTACACGGTGGAGCTGAGCAAGGAAAATTTTGGTGACGGCGAGGCCGTTTTGGATGCCGGGCGGGCGGCGGCGTTCGAGGCGCGGGTCGCGGCGGATGAGTTCATCGAGCCAAAAGACTGGATGCCGGAGGCGTACCGGAAAACGCTGATCCGGCAGATCTCGCAGCACGCGCATTCCGAGATCGTCGGGATGCTGCCGGAAGGCAACTGGCTGACGCGCGCGCCCTCGCTGCGGCGCAAGGCGATATTGCTGGCGAAAATTCAGGATGAGTGCGGGCATGGGTTGTATCTTTATGCGGCGGCGGAGACGTTGGGGGTTTCGCGCGAGGAGATGACCGAGGCGCTGCATGCGGGGCGGGCAAAGTATTCGACGATTTTCAATTACCCGACGCTGAGCTGGGCGGATATGGGCGCCATTGGGTGGCTGGTGGATGGTGCTGCGATTTTGAACCAGGTGCCGCTGCAAAGGACCTCCTACGGGCCGTATGCACGGGCGATGGTGCGGATTTGCAAGGAGGAGAGTTTTCACCAGCGGCAGGGTTTTGAGAACATGATGCAACTGGCGCATGGTACGAAGGCGCAACGGAAAATGGCGCAGGACGCGCTGAACCGGTGGTGGTGGCCGTCGCTGATGATGTTCGGGCCGCCGGATGATAATTCGCCGAATTCGGCGCAGTCGATGCGGTGGCGGATTAAAAGGGATTCCAACGATGAATTGCGGCAGAAATTTATTGATGTGACGGTGCCGCAGGCGGAAATTCTGGGGCTGACCATTCCCGACCCGGAATTGAAATGGAATGCCGAGCGGGGGAGCTATGATTATGGCAAGATCGATTGGGAGGAGTTTTACGCCGTGGTGCGCGGCGAAGGGCCGGTGGCGAAGGACCGGCTGAAGGCGCGCGTGGCGGCGTGGGAAGGCCAGGCCTGGGTGCGCGAAGCCGCGCTGGCGCATGCGGCGAAGCAAACGATGAAGGCGGCGGCGTGATGATGCCGATTTGGGAGGTTTTTGTGCGGAGCAAGGGCGGGCTTTCGCACCGGCATGTGGGAAGCGTGCACGCCGCGGATGCGCGGATGGCGCTGGAAGGGGCGCGGGACGTTTACACGCGCCGGATGGAGGGCGTGAGTTTGTGGGTGGTGCCTTCCGCGGCGATTACGGCGAGCGACCCGGGCGAGGCGGCGGCGCTGTTCGAGCCGGCGGCGGACAAGGTTTACCGGCACCCGACATTCTACAAAGTGCCTGACGACGTGAAGCATATCTGATGGAACAGTCTTTGGCGCTGGCGCTGGGGGATGACGCGCTGATATTGGGGCACCGGTTGAGCGAGTGGTGCGGGCACGCGCCGGCGCTGGAGATCGATCTGGCGCTGGCGAATATTGGGCTGGATCTGTTGGGCCAGGCGCAGTTCTTTCTGGCGCGGGCTGGAGAAATTGAAGGGGCGGGGCGCGACGCGGATGCGCTGGCCTACCGGCGCAACGAGGATGAGTTTTGCAATTGCCTGCTGGTGGAGCAGCCGAATGGGGATTTCGCGCAGACGATCGCGCGGCAGTTTTTGTTTTCCGCCTGGCAGGAATTGCGGTTTGGCGCGATGGCCGGGAGCGCGGATGCGCAGATGGCGGCGATTGCGGCGAAGGCGCGCAAGGAGGTGACGTACCACGCCAGCTTCGCCGCCGACTGGGTGCTGCGGCTGGGCGACGGCACCGAGGAAAGCCACAGGCGGATGGCGGATGGTTTGGATTTTTGCTGGCGGTTTACCGAGGAGCTGTTTGCGGGCGAGGCGGCGGGGCTGCGGGCGGCGTGGGATGCGCGGGTGAACGACCTGCTGCGCCAGTCGGGATTGGCCCGGCCGAAGCCGGTGCGGGGAATTATCGGCGGCCGGGAAGGCCGGCATTCCGAACATCTGGGGCATATTCTGGCGGAAATGCAATATCTGCAGCGCTCGTTTCCGGATGCGGTGTGGTGATGCGCGATGACATTTGGGCGGTGCTGGCCGGCGTGCCGGACCCGGAGATACCCGTGATCTCGGTGGTGGAACTGGGCATTGTGCGCGCGGTGACGGATGCGGCGGTGGTGGTGACGCCGACCTATTCGGGCTGCCCGGCGAGCCTGGCGATTTCGCGGGATATCCGAAAGGCGCTGGATAAGGCTGGGTTTTTGGACGTGGCGATCAAGACCGAACTGGCGCCGGCATGGACGACGGACTGGATTTCCGACGCCGGGCGGGCGAAATTGCTGGCTTATGGCATTGCGCCGCCGGGAACGGCGGCTTGCCCGCAATGCGGGAGCCTGGCGACGGAGGAGATTAGCCGGTTTGGGTCCACGCCTTGCAAGGCGTTGTGGCGGTGTACGGCGTGCCGGGAGCCGTTTGATCGGTTTAAGTGTATTTGAAGAAAGAAGTTACTTTTTTGAAAAAAAGTAACCAAAAAACTTTTGCTCCCCTGCGGGCGGAGCTGGCCCGTTGCGGGCCAGCTCCGCCCGAAGGGGCGTAGAAGTTTTTGCTTCCCCAGGCGGGGCGCTTTTTTTTAAAAAAGAAGTTCTTTCTTACTTTTCTTGCGAGGGCGTTCGATGACGGAATTTCATGCGCTGCGAGTGGCGGAGGTGCGGCGCGAAACGGCGGAGGCGGTTTCGGTGCGGTTTGAAGTGCCGCAGGATTTGGAAAAGGTTTTTGCGTTTGAGGCGGGCCAGTATCTGACGGTGAAAACCATGATCGAGGGGGAGGAGGTGCGGCGGTGCTATTCGATCTGCGCGGCGCCGCCGGAGGCGGAGTTGCGGATTGCGGTGAAGGCGCTGCGGGGCGGGCGGTTTTCCACGTTTGCGAATCAGCGTTTGCGGGAAGGCGATGTTTTGGAGGTGATGCCAGCGGCGGGGCATTTTACCGCACCTGGGGGGGCGGGCGCGTATGTGGCGTTCGCGGCCGGTTCCGGCATTACGCCGGTGTTCTCGCTGATGAAGACCGCGCTGATGAAAGATGCGCAGAGCCGGTTCACGCTGTTTTATGGCAACCGGCGCAGCGCGGAGATTCTGTTTCTGGAGGAATTGGCGGCGCTGAAAAACCGCTACATGGACCGCGTGGAGATTTTTCATTTTCTCTCGCAGGAACAGGAGGATATGGAATTCTTCAATGGCCGGCTGGATGATTTGAAATGCCGGGAGATTTTGGCGCGGCTGGTGGATGTTGCGGCGGCGAAAATGTTTTTTGTGTGCGGGCCGGAGGGGATGATGCTGGCGGCGGAAGAGGCGCTGCTGGCGGCGGGTGTGGCGGCGGACAAGATTCGGGTGGAGCGGTTTGTGGCGGCGGCGATGAGTCCGGCGCAGCTTGAATCGGCGATGGAGGCGGTGCGGGAGGCGGCCGGGCGGCGGATGGGTGTGGTGCTGGACGGGCGCCGATCGACCGTGGTGTTTGACGCGGCGTTGGGGAATATTTTGGACAGCGTGCGCGCGGCGGGGATGCCGGCGCCGTTTGCGTGCAAGGGCGGCGTGTGCGCGACGTGCCGGGCGCGGTTGCTGGAGGGCGAGGTGGACATGAAAGTGAATTATGGCCTGACGCCCGATGAGGTGGCGCGAAAATACATTCTGACCTGCCAATCGACGCCGCGTGGCGAAGGCGTGGTGATTACTTACGACGTGTAGCGTTAACCGTACGCTATATTTTTGAAAACGTGACTATTTCGGAAGTTTTAGGCTTTCTCTGGCACCGTTTGCCGCCGCCGGCCTGTCGCCGGCTGAAACCGGCGCGCGCCGCCTAACAAATTTGTTATCGCCAAATTTGTAGGTAGTGATTGTCCGCGACGCCGCGGCGCCCTAAATGCGGCTGAATGAGCCGGTTTCGGCCATGCGGATGGCGTTTTAGCATCTGTCCATAAATGCTACCTAACATTAAAAAATAGATACAAACTCTCTTTTTTTCGGTACATTCGTTTTAATGAGCTTGACGTAAACGGCAGTTCAAACCAACTCAGCCGTCAGCAGTCCGGGAACTTTCCGATTAATAATATGTTTGGGTGGAAATTAGACAAATGCCTAAGCTACATGCACGCGCGCTGATTGGATTAACAACGGGTAACGGCTTTGGTTCGGGCTGGGGCATCGCCGCTTGTGTCGGCGTGGGGCTGTTGGCCTATGCGCCGGGGGCGCGGGCGGCGGGGACCGCACTGCCGCTGCAGGATTCAGATTCGATCGCGCATGCGTTCGCCGGCGCCGCGGTGGATGATTCGCCCGCGATTGCCTACACCAATCCGGCGGGGATGGTGCTGATCCAGGGCAACGAGTTTGAGGGTGACCTGAATTATTACGACATCAATTCAAGTTTTCAGGGGCATGATGAGCTGGCGCCTGGGGATTCACTGGCGCCGTTGAATACGATTTCGCCGATCAGCGCGGTGGCCCCTTTGCTGGCCCCCGCGGTGAGCGCGGGGGGCGCCGGGCATGTCAATCATTTCCTGGAATCGACGCTGATACCGGGGACGTTCGCGGTGAATTCTCTGCCGTACGGGCTGAAGGCCGGGCTGACGGTCACGACGCCCAATGGCGGACGGATCAAATATCCCGAGAATTTTGTGGGCAGATATCAAGGGCTGGAGGCGCTGCTGACGGAGATCCAAGTGGGGATTCCGATCGCGGTGCCGCTGGGGTATGGGTTTTCGGTGGGGGCTGGGCCGGAAATCGACTGGTTTCAGAATTACGTCAGTCTCAATACCGATGAAGGGCTGCTGAATGGCGGGACGCCGGATGGCAACGGGGCCGTCGGGCGTTTCCGCGGCACTAACAATTACGCCTTCGGCTACGAGGCCGGGGCGATGTGGCAGCTGGGTTCGTGGACGCGGATCGGCGTGGCGTACCATTCGCGCATCAATCATGATTTCAAGGGCACCGAGACGGTCGGCATCAACAACTCCCTGCGCAACGAGCTGAATTTTTTGGGCGATACGCTAGGGCTGCTGGGTGGGCTGGTGCCGTCGATTTCCGCACCGGCGGCGGCTTCGCCGGCGACCGACAAGTTTGTGTTTCCGCAGTCCGT
Source organism: Acetobacteraceae bacterium (assembly GCA_003137135.1). Taxonomy (GTDB): domain Bacteria; phylum Pseudomonadota; class Alphaproteobacteria; order Acetobacterales; family Acetobacteraceae; genus Acidocella. The sequence goes on along the minus strand of PLFB01000098.1, from coordinate 3,134 downwards.
CACGATTGGGTTCTACCAACGTCTCGCGCCGCAGCTTGATGTGATGGTGAGCGGGGAATGGTATAACTGGGCGACGAACCCGCCGCTGATCATCTCCGACCCGACGACGGCGAGCCTGAGCGGCGGGGCGGTCTATACGCCGTTTCATTTTCGTAATAGCTGGACGGTTGGCGCCGGGCTGGATTTTTATCCGTTGCCGAAGCTGAAGCTGATGAGCGGCGTGGGCTATGACGAGACGCCGGTTTTGTCCGCCTACCGGAATGATCTGCTGCCAGATAACAATCGCATCATGGTGGGTGGCGGGTTGTCCTACCAAATGCTGAGCAATGTGGCCGTACATCTGGCCTATGCGCATTTCTTCATCGCCAATAGCGCGATCGAGCAGACCAGGCAGTCACTGGAGCCGACGGGCACCACGCCGACGGCGGCGGGGACGCTGACCGGCGAATATAACATCGCCGTGAATGTCTTTTCGACCGGTGTGACTTTGAGTTTCTAATGGAGGGAGGTCCAAATGTCCAAGTTAAGACTGAATATATCGAGCCGGCTGGCGCTGGCGATGATGCTGCCGGTGGCGCTGGCGGCGTGCGGCAGTTCCGGTAGCGCGCCGGCCGCTTCGACGGGCGCGGCGGCGGGAACCGGCGGTCCGTTATCCAGCGCCACGGCCCCGGTGGCGGGTGCCGCGAGCCAGTTGACGACGGCGGTCGGGACGGCGGCGGGCACGGCCGGTGGCGACGTTTCGAGCGCGGGCAATGGCGTCTCCGCCGCGGGGAATGGCTTGCCGGCGTCGGCGGGTCCGGTGGTGACCGCGACCGGGAATACCGTGAGCGCGACCGGGCAGTCGATGCAGAATGGGTCGCTGGATAATCCGGCGGGGGTGACCGTGGTGGACAGCGCGGTGACCTACACGAAATCGAATGATCTGGCGGATGCCAGCGTGCTGTCCGATACGCCGGCGAGCAATGCGCCGGTGCAGGCGGGTGCTGCGTCGAATGGGCAGGTGGCCGCCGCCAGTGTGGCCGAGCCGGGCAGCAGCAACACGCCGGTGGTCTCGCCCTTGATGGCGGGCAGCCAGAATATCGTGAACGCGGCCACCGGCGGCGAGTTGGCAAATCCGGTGAGCGCGGCATCGTTGCCGTCGCCGCCTGCAAGTTTGAACGCGGTGGGGTCCGAGACGGCGCCGTTGAATCCGGCGCTGGATGTGGCGGCCAGCGGCACGCAGCTGGTGGGTTCGCCGAGTAGCGGTGCCGCGTTGAAGGCTGGCGTGGACTCTGACGGCAAGTTAGTGAATACCGGGTTGACGACGCCAGGCGGCGTGCCGAATCCGGTGGATACGGGCGTGAGCACGCTGACCTCCGGCACCGGCGCGAACCTCATCCCCAAATAATCGAAAGTTTTTTGGTTCTTTTTTTCAAAAAGGAACGTCTTGCTTTCTGTAGGTCAAATGGAACGCTTTGCTCTGTTCGTCGCTGTTGCGGTCTGTATGTTTGCCGCGACGGCGCGGGCGCAGGTGGGCGGCTTGCATATTCTGGGCACCGGCGAATTGCAACCGGCGCGGCCGCCGCAGGTTAGCGCCGCGCAGCCGGCGGCGCCGCATGGCGCCGTGGCGGCGCCGGTGGCCGCGGCGTTCGTGCTGCGGGGCGTTGTGATCGAGGGCGCGAGTTCGGTGCCTACGGACGAACTGCGGACGGCATGGGCGCCGGCGCTGGGCAAGGTGGTGAACCAGGCGGATTTGTCGCGCACCGCGGCCAGGATTGGGGATATGGAGGGCGCGGCCGGACTCGCGCTGTATGCGGTTTCGTTCCCGTCACAAAATTTCGCGCGCGGGATCGTGCGGATACGGGTGACGGAAGTTTCTGTCGCGCATGTGGTGATCACCGGCGAGGTCAAAGGGCGGAAACTCGGACTATTGGAGGCCTATGCCGAAAATATCGAGGCGAGCCGGCCGCTGATGCGCTCGGTGCTGGAGCGGAATATTTTGCTGATGGGTGATCTGGCGGGTACCAAAATCGGTAGCCGGTTCGTGCCGGTGGCTGGGGAGCCGGATCTGGTGCAGCTGGTGCTGGACGTGCGGAGCCAAAAAATATTCGGCGGGATTGGGCTGAATAATGAGGGCACGCCGCAGCTGGATGAGTCGGAGGCGGTGCTGAATGCGGGGGTAAATAATCTGCTCCGCGAAGGCGAGCGGACGCAAGTTTTGCTGGGGCTGCCTCTGGATTTTTCAACGTATCAGTATTACGGGCTTGACGATACGGAGCCGTTGGGGACGGATGGGTGGACGTTGACGCTCTCGGCGGGGGAGCTGGTGAGCCATCCGGTGAACCATGATGGGATTTCGGGGAATGCGACGCTGCTGGGGTTCCGGCTGAATGACCCGGTGCTGCGGTCGGTGCATCGGAACGTGGTTTTTTCGGTGGGGATGGATGCGATTAATTCGGCGAATGCGTTTCTGGGGTTTACGGATTCGGATGAGCGGACGCGGACGCTGCGGGTTTCGTTGAGCTATAATGATGATCTTTATTTGAATGGGATCAACCAGGCGGCGGCGACGGTGAGCGAGGGGCTATATGTTCTGGGGGCCCGGCCGGCGGGGCCGGCTTATGGGCCGCCGGATTTTTCAAAGGGGAATTTTGATCTGGAACGGATCCAGGCGCTGCCTTATGAATTTGCGCTGCGGGTGGCGGCGCAGGGGCAGTTTACGAATGACCGGCTGCCGCCTTCGGAAGAGTTTGAGTATGGCGGGCCGGAATTTGGGCAGGCGTTTACGGCGGCGGAGTTGACGGGGGATGAGGGGATCGAGGCGGTGGCGCAACTGGGGCATCCGATTCCGCTGCGGTATTTGCCGGCGCCGCTGGCGGGGACGGGGCTTTATGTGCTGACGGATTATGGGGAAATATGGAATCGGGACACGGTGTATGCGCCGCCGACGGACAAGGGGGCTTCGTTTGGGTTTGGGGTGAAGTTTCTGGTGGTGGGGAAGCTTTCGGTGGAGGTGGGGGCGGCGACGCCGATTATGAAGCCGGAATATGCGGGGACCAATGAGCGTTGGCGGTTTGTGGTGGCGACGAGTGGGAGGTTTTGAAGGAAGAAGTTACTTTTTTTGAAAAAAAAGTAACCAAAAAAACTTTTGCGTG
>PLFB01000136.1 GCA_003137135.1 Acetobacteraceae bacterium | reverse complement strand
CCCGGGCGGGGCGCCTTTTTTCAAAAAAGTAACTGCTTCCTCCCCCGGTTGGCGTGGCGCAAAAAACCGTGCTAAGCGCCGCGCGGTTACAAGCTTAACAAATTTGTCTTGACCGCCGCGCGGGCCGTTGTGATGGGCACCGGCGGCTCTCCACCCAAGTTCTAGGAAAGTGAATTTTTACATGACCGAAATCGCCGACAAGGTTAAAAAAATTGTTGTCGAGCACCTGGGCGTTGATGAAGCCAAAGTCACGCCGGAAGCCTCCTTCATCGACGATCTCGGAGCGGATTCGCTGGACACGGTCGAGCTGGTGATGGCCTTCGAGGAAGCCTTCGGCGTCGAAATCCCCGAAGACGCCGCCGAAAAAATCACCACCGTCAAGGACGCGATCGAATATATCGAGAAGCAAAAGGCCGAATAACGGCTTTTGGAGTTTGCCGGGCATGCGCCGAGTCGTCATCACGGGTATGGGGATCGTCAGCCCGCTGGGGCTGGGGGTCGAAAAAGTCTGGCGGCGGCTGCTCGCCGGCGAATCCGGCATCGGCGCCATCCAGTCCTTTGACACGGCCGAACTGACCGCGAAAATCGCCGGCCAGGTGCCGGCCGGCACGCGCGAGACCGGCGGGCTGGACCTGGCGGAATGGCTGCCGGTCAAGGACATCAAGAAGATGGACCGCTTCATCCATCTCGGCATCGTCGCGGCGACCGAGGCGATGGAGGATTCCGGCTGGGTGCCAGAGACCGAGGAAGACAAATGCGCCTCCGGCACCATGATCGGCTCCGGCATCGGCGGCCTGCAGGCGATCTATGACGCCTCCATCATGGTGCATGAGGGCAAGGCCAGGCGGCTCTCCCCGTTCTTCATCCCCTCCGCGCTCATCAACCTGGTGTCGGGCCAGGTTTCGATCAAATACGGGCTCAAGGGGCCGAACCATTCGGCGGTGACGGCGTGTGCCACCGGCGTGCACGCGATCGGCGACGCGGCGCGGCTGATCGGCTATGGCGACGCGGATGTGATGGTGGCCGGCGGCGCCGAGGCCGCGGTAAATCCGCTCGGCATCGCCGGTTTCTGCGCCTCGCGCGCGCTCTCGACCGGCTATAACGACCGCCCGCGCGAAGCCTCCCGCCCGTGGGACAAGGACCGCGACGGCTTCGTGATGGGCGAAGGCGCCGGCGTGGTGGTGCTGGAGGAATACGAGCACGCCAAAAAGCGCGGCGCGAAGATTTACGCCGAGTTCGGCGGCTACGGCATGTCGGGTGACGCGTATCACATCACGGCGCCGGCGGAGCACCATGACGGGGCGTTCCGGGCGATGAAGGCGGCGTTCAAGTCCGGCGGCCTGGCCCCGGCGGATGTGCAGTACATCAACGCGCACGGCACCTCGACCCCGATGGGCGACGATCTGGAGCTCGAGGCGGTGGAAAATTTCTTTGGCGACGCCGCGAAAACCGTCGCGATGTCCTCGACCAAGTCGGCGACCGGCCATCTGCTGGGCGCGGCCGGGGCGATCGAGGCGATTTTCTCGGTGCTCGCGATCCGCGATAACGTGGTGCCGCCGACGCTGAATCTGCATGAACCGAGCCGCAAGAGCGTGGTGGACCGCGTCGCGCTGACCGCGCAGGAGCGCAAGGTGGACATCGCTCTCTCCAACAGTTTTGGCTTTGGCGGCACCAACGCCTCGATCATTTTCAAACGGGCCGCCTGAGCCTGTTGCGGAGACTGCGCGGCCGCTTCGTGCTGATTCTGTGCGCGCTGGTGCTGACCGTGAACCTGGCGATGATGGGCGCAAACGAGGTTTTGCAGGCGCCGAGCGACCGCGGCGAGTCCATGGACGTGGTGGTGCCGGCCGGCACGACGGCAGAGGTGGCGCGGGCACTGTCCGCGGCGGGGGTGATCGATGATCCGCTGGTGTTCCGCGCGGCGGTTTTTTTCACGCGCAAGCAGGGGCCGATCCGGGCGGGGGAGTATTTGTTTCCGGCGCGCGCTTCGCTGCAGGACATCATGCGCATTCTGCGCTACGGCGCGCCGGTGGAGCACCAGGTGACGATCCCGGAGGGGCTGACGGGCGCGCAGATCGCCAAAATCCTGAATGCCGCGCCGGATGCAAGAGGGCACGTGGCCGCGCCGCCGGAGGGCGCGGTCCTGCCGCAGACCTACGCCTACACGATGGGTACGAGCCGGTCGGCGATACTTTTACGCGCGGAGCAGGCGATGGATGCGGCTGTCGCCGCGGCCTGGGCCGGGCGGGATAAAACCATCATTTTGACCTCGCCGGACCAGGCCGTGACGCTGGCCTCGATCGTGCAGGAGGAGACGCCGCTGGCGGCGGAACTGCCGAAAATCGCCGCGGTGTACGAAAACCGTCTGGCGATGGGCATGAAGCTGCAAGCGGACCCGACCGTGATCTTCGCCGCCACCGGCGGCGCCGCGGCCGACGGACTGCCGATTTTTCGGGCGGATCTGGCGAATGCCTCGCCCTACAACACGTATGTTGTCGAGGGTCTGCCGCCAGGGCCGATTTGTTCTCCGGGCCTGGCGGCGATTCAGGCGGTGCTGCATCCGGCGGCGAGCGATGCTTTGTTTTTCGTCGCGACGGGGACCGGGGGGCATGTATTTTCGAAGGATTTTCGGCAGCATCTGGCCAACGTGGCGGCCTATCGCGCGGTAGCGGGGCAGTAGGCGCCAGAAGGCCGTCATCAAGACAAGGAATAGCCGCGTTACCGCCCCACCGGAGAGGCGAAGGCGGCCTGAAGTTTTTTGTCCAAGGTGACCAATTCGGCGTCGTGATGGCGGGCCAGCCATAGGTAGCTGGCGTCGTAGGCGCTCAAACCTGATTGAACCGCGAGGGAGAGCATCTGTTCGAAATCGATTTTGACGCGCTCGACGATGATGCGATTACGGCCGGTGAATGAACGCAGTATCTTGTCGCGTTGGCTGGTGTCGCGACGCAGCTTGGTGATGCAGATATTGGCCATTTCGTAGTCGATCAGCCGGGGCGCCAGCAGGCGTCCGGCCTCCAGCCGGTCGCTCACCGCGTCCGCGGCGTTTTCCCCGAAAATAATGGCGGCCAGCGCTGAGGCGTCAACGACCTTAACGGGAGTCATCGCGGTCGCGGTCCGCGCGGATGATGTCGGCGCTGTCGGACGCGGTGCGCAGCCCCATCTGCCGGACATAGGCGAGATATTCCTTGGGTGACATGGGATCGGGTTCGGCCTCAAAGTCGTCACCGCCGTCTCGCGTGGCGCGAATGATGTCGACGCTTGTAGAGGGTGAGCTGATGCCCAGGGCGCGGATGTGATCCCCAAGCTCCTTCGGGGTCAAAAACCGTTTTTCCTCCATTGTCTCGGAGGCGGCTTCGATGATCGCCATCAGTTCGCCTTGCAGGGAGCGGTGATTTTTGGCGGCGCGCCTGCGAAGGCGTTCGACAACCTCATCGGGGGCGTTTTTGATCGACAGGTTGACGGGCATGGTTCTGATCCGGAGGCGTTTTGGCTCTGATACCACGCCAGTTCGATTGAAGCAAAGAAAGCAGTTACTTTTTTGAAAAAAAGGCGCCCCGCCCGGGGTAACCAAAAAACTTTTGATTCCCCCGGCTTTTGAGTGGCCAAACTGTGGCCACTCAAAAGCCGGGGGAAATAAAAGTTTTTTGCGCGCTTTTTTTCAAAAAAGCGCTGCTTTCTAACTTCTCAAGCCCTCGAAAAAGGCCTTCAGCATCGCCGACGCCTCGCTCTCCCGCACCCCACCCACAATTTCCGGCTTGTGGTGCGTCGTGGCGTGGGCAAACACGCGCGGCCCGTGCTCGACGGCGCCGGATTTGGCATCGTAGGCGGCAAAAATCAGTTTTTTGATCCGGTAGGCGGCAATCGCGCCGGCACACAGGGCGCAAGGTTCCAGGGTCACGGTCAAGGTACAGTCGGCCAGGTAGCGCGTGCCCTTGGCGGCGGCGGCCTTTTGCAGCGCCAGAAACTCGGCGTGGGCGATGGGGTTGTCCAGCAGTTCAACCTCGTTGCCGCGCGCCGCCCAGATCGTGCCGGCGGCGTCGGAGACGACGGCGCCCACCGGCACCTCGCCGCGCGTGGCGGCGATGCGGGCTTCCTCCAGCGCGAGGTGCATCGTGTCCAGGGGATCGTCCATGCGGGATTCTTGCCTGTTTGGGCGCCGCGGGTCTAGTTGCCGTTATGAGACAAAAACCGCTGATCGGCCTGACGCTGGATGCCGAACAACCCGGCGGCTGGTCGAAATACCCCTGGTACGCCCTGCGGCAGAATTATTTTGCCGCGGTGGCCGCGCTCGGCGGCCTGCCGGTGGCGCTGCCGCACCAGCAAGCCCTGGCGGCGGATTATTTGTCGCGGCTGGATGGCTTGATCGTCACCGGCGGGGCGTTCGACGTGGACCCGGCGCTGTACGGCGACGCAATCCGGCACGAAACGGTGTCGCTGAAGGCCGGCCGCACCCAAGCGGAACTCGCCCTGTTGCAAGGCGCGCTGGCCCGCCGCATGCCGGTGCTCGGCATCTGCGGCGGCGAGCAATTGCTGGCGGTGGCGCTGGGCGGCACGCTGATCCAGCACATTCCGGACGCCGTGCCCGGCGCGCTGGCGCACGAGCAGAACACCCCGCACGGCGAGCCGGCGCATGAGGTGCGCGTGCTGCCAGGCACGAAACTTTTTGACATCGTGGGGCCGGCAATCTGGGTCAACACCTCGCATCACCAGGCGGTCAAATCGGTGGGGCGATGCGTGGCGAACGCCCTGGCGCCGGATGGCGTGATCGAGGGCGTGGAGGTGCCGGGCCAAAAATTCTGCATCGGCGTGCAGTGGCACCCGGAATATTTTGCGGCACCCGAGGACAAGCTGATTTTCGCGGCGTTTTTGGCCGCCTGCCATGAGTGAGGCGCGCGGCGAACGCATCGCCAAATTCCTGTCGCGCGCCGGCGTCGCCAGCCGGCGGGACGCCGAGGCGCTGATCGAGGCCGGCAAAGTGAAGATGAACAACGCGCCGGTGACGCATCCGGCGGTGTTCGTCACCGCCGGCGATTTGGTGGTGGTCGACGGCAAGCCGGTGGCGGCGCCGGAGCGCACGCGGCTATGGCGCTACCACAAGCCGGACGGGCTGGTAACAACGCACAAGGACCCGGAGGGCCGGCCGACGGTTTTTGAAAAACTGCCGCCGGACCTGCCGCGCGTGATCAGCATCGGCCGGCTGGACCTCACCAGCGAGGGGCTTTTGCTCCTGACCAATGACGGCGCGCTGTCCCGCCAGTTGGAGCTGCCGGCCACCGGCTGGCTGCGGCGCTACCGGGTGCGGGTGCATGGCGGCGTGGACCCTGCAAAGCTCGCGCACCTGGCGGAGGGGATGGTGGTGGACGGGGTGAAGTTCGGCCCGATCGACGCCCAGGTGGATTCCAAACAGCGCGCCAACACCTGGCTCAGCGTATCGCTGCGGGAGGGCAAGAACCGTGAGATACGGCGGGTAATGGACGCGCTGCTGCTGCCCGTCACCCGTCTGATCCGTGTCGCCTACGGCCCGTTTCAGCTCGGCAATCTGCCGCGCGGGGCGGTTGAGGAGGTCAACGGCAAAATTCTGCGCGAGCAGGTGCCGGGGCTGAAAAAGTGATGTTCTTTTTTGAAAAAAAGAACCAAAAAACTTCTGGTCGTCCCCGGCTTTTGAGCGGCCATACTGTGGCCGCTCAAAAGCCTTGGGAATCAAAAGTTTTTTGCTTCCCCGGGCGGGGCGCCTTTTTTTCAAAAAAGAAGTTCTTGCTTTCTGTCTTTTGAGTTCCCCCCGCATCATCGCCGGCTCATGGCGAGGCCGCCGGCTGGTGGCGCCGGCGGGGTTTTTCACGCGGCCGACCAGCGGGCGGGCGCGGCAGGCGGCGTTTGATATTTTGGGTCATGCCGCCTGGGCCGGGCAGGAGGTTTTGCGCCAGGCGCGCGTGCTGGACGCCTTTGCCGGCACCGGCGCCTATGGGCTGGAGGCGCTGTCGCGCGGCGCGCCGGCGGCCACGTTCATCGAGCAGGATCGCGCGGCGCTCGCGGCGCTGCGCCAGAACATCGCCGCCTGCCGGGCCGAGGCCGCCGCCCGCGTGGTGGCGGCCGACGCCGAAAAGCCGCCGCCCGGCACGCCGCACGAGCTGGTGTTTCTGGACCCGCCTTACGGCCAGGATTTTGTGCCGCGCGCCCTGGCGGCGCTCGCCGCCGCCGGCTGGGTCGCGCCAGGCGCGCTGATCGCCGCCGAATTCGGCCCGCAGGACCCGGCGCCGGCCACGGAGATTTTGGCGCAGCGCGCACACGGCAAAGCGCGGTTAATATTCTGGAAAATGCCGCCATAATCCCCCATGGTGCCGCAAACACGAGGATAGCCAGAATGTTCAAGGACTACGGCGACTACGACGCGACGGGCCTGGCGGCGCTGGTCGCCAAAGGCGAGGTCACCCCCGCCGAACTGCTGGAAGCAGCGTTCGCCCGCATCGAAGCCGGCGAGCCTTCCATCAACGCCATGTCGCAAAATTTCCGGGACAAAGCGCAAGCGCAGCTCGCGGGTCCGCTCACCGGCCCATTCGCCGGCGTGCCGTTTTTACTGAAAGACCTGGACATGGAATATGCCGGGGCGAAGCTGACCATGGGCTGCGTCGCGGCAAAAAATTACGTGCCGCCCCGCAACGCGGAGCTGGTGAACCGCTTTCTGGCCGCCGGCCTGGTGATCGCGGGCTCCACCACCACGCCGGAGCTGGGCCTCAAGGCCACCACGGAAACCGCTTTGCACGGCGCCACGCGCAACCCGTGGAACACCGAGCATACTCCCGGCGGCTCCTCCGGCGGCGCCGGCGCCGCCGTCGCGGCGGGCTACGTACCGATGGCGGCGGCCGCGGATGGCGGCGGCTCGATTCGCATCCCCGCCGCCTTCAATGGGCTGTTCGGCCTAAAACCCTCGCGCGGGCGCGTGCCCATCGGCCCCTACGCCGGCGAATTATGGGATGGCTGCGTGGTCTCCCACGTCATCACCCGCTCGGTCCGCGATTCCGCCGCCATGCTGGACGCGCTGCAAGGCCCGGCACCCGGCGACCCCTTCATCATCGCCCCGCCCGAACGACCCTATGCCGCCGAGGTGGGCGCCAAGGTGGAGACTTTGCGAATCGGCTTTTCCGTCGCCTCGCCGATCGGCGGCCGCGTCGATGCGGACTGCCGCGACGGCGTGCTGAAAGCCGCGAAACTGCTGGAATCGCTCGGCCACCGGGTCGAGGAAGCCGCACCCGCGCTCGACGGCAAGGCCGTCGCCAGCGCCTACATGACGATGTATTTCGGCCACGTCGCCGCCACCGTGAAGCACGTCCAGCACCTGACCGGCGCGCCCGAATCCGCCTTTGATACCGACACGCGCTCCCTGGCTCTGCTCGGCCGCGCGCTCTCCGCCGAGACCTTCGTCACCTCCCACAGAAGCTGGAACACTTTTGCCCGCGCCATGGCCGCGTTCCACGACACATTCGACATCTACCTCACCCCCGCCACCGCCATGGGCCCCGCCAAAATCGGCGAATTGCTGACCCCGAAATCGCAGCAATCCGCCGCCAAACTGCTGATCAGCCTGAACGCCGGCAGCCTGCTGCTCAAATCCGGCATCGTGGACAAACTCGCCTTCAACAATTTGGAGCGCACGCCCTACACCCAGCTCGCCAACCTCACCTTCTGCCCCGCGATGTCCGTGCCGCTGCACTGGGGCGCGGACGGCCTGCCGGTGGGGGTGCATTTTTCGGCCAAATTCGGCGCGGAGGGGATGCTGTTCCGCCTGGCGGCGCAGTTGGAGGCGGCAGCACCTTGGGCGCAAAAAAGACCGCAAATGAAGTAAGAAAGCAGCGCTTTTTTGAAAAAAAGCGCGCCAAAAACTTTTGGGAATCTGGGTCACGGTCGCGCCAACAGCCCGGCAAATTAAAAGGCCCCCGGCGGGGGGCGCCGAGGGCCTTGGGCGGGTAGCTACGCGCTTGGGGAAGCGCGGGGACCTCAGTCCCAAGTCCGATTGGGGTATCGGACAAACCGGATATAGGGCGGAATGGCCCCCGGACGCAAGAGTCGAGACCTAAAAAACTTGCATGGCTCGGCCGCGCGCAGCACGCGGGTTTGCACCCCGCGATTCCGTAACGAATAACCGTTCCTTAATCCCGTTTTGGTTGTGGCGGCTCTCTCGCAGGCCATATTCTCGTCATGCCTCCCGCGCTCAGCCCGGAAACCGCCCTCTTCCTCGACGTTGACGGCACACTGATCGAACTCGCCGCCACGCCCGACGCCGTCACCATCCCGCCGGACCTGCACGCCCTGCTGCAAAACCTCGCCACCACACACGGCGGCGCGCTGGCGATTCTCTCCGGCCGGCCCCTGGCGGATATCGACCGCCTATGCGGCGCCAAAAACCTGCCCGCCGCCGCCGAACACGGCGCCGTGCTGCGCGACGCCGCCGGCCACGTCAGCAACCCGGTCACCCGGCCGGAATCCCTCACGGCTATCGCCGCCACCTTGCGGGAAGCCATCGCGCAGCTGGACGGCGTGCTGCTGGAGGACAAAAAATTCGGCCTGGCCCTGCACTGGCGCGGCGCGAAAAGCCGCGCCGCGGAACTCACGGCACTCGCGCAAAAACTCGCCGCCCCGCATCCGGAGCTCACCCTGCAGCCCGCGCACGAGGCCATGGAAATCCGCGCCGCCGGCCCTGACAAGGGCAAGGCGCTGGAATTTTTCATGCGCGCCCCACCCTTCGCCGGCCGCAAACCGGTCTTTGTCGGCGACGACGTCACGGACGAGCCCGCCATCGCCGCCGCCAACCGCCTCGGCGGCATCGGCCTGCACGTCGCCCGCGATTTTGCCGCCGGCCCAGGCAGCGTGCGCGCCTGGCTCGCCGGCACGGTTCAGTAGGGGGAGCGGAAAGAAATTGCCCCGCCTCGTCATCCTCGCCAACCGCGTGCCCAACCCGAACGAGCGCGGCACCCCACGCGCCGGCGGCCTCGCGGTCGCGCTGGAAGACGTGCTTACCCCCGGCACCGTCTGGCTCGGCTGGTCCGGCGAGCGCGCCGAGGCCACCTCCACCACCCCCAAAATCATCGAACACGCCGGCATCACCTACGCCGCCATCGACCTCGGCGAGGCCGACTACCGCGCCTTCTATCTCGGCTTCTCGAACGGCTCGCTCTGGCCGCTGCTGCACCTCATGCCGGGTCTGACCACCTATAACCGCGGCGACTACGCCGGCTATCGCGCCGTCAATCGCGCCTTCGCCGAAGTTTTGGCCGCGCTGCTCGCGCCCGATGATTTTGTCTGGATCCACGACTACCAGATGCTGACGGCTGCCGCCGAATTGCGGGCGATGGGCATCCAAAACCGCATCGGGTTCTTTCTCCATATCCCGTTCGCGCCGCCGGAAATTCTCAAGATTCTGCCGCCGGCAAAGGAGCTGCTGGCGGCGCTGCTGGCCTGCGACGTCATCGGCTTCCAGACCGAAACCGACCGCGCCGAATTCCTGGCCTGCATCCGCGCCATGCTCGGCATCGCCCCCACCACCGACGGCATCGTCACCCTCGACGGCCACACCACGCAAACCGTGGTGACTCCCATCGGCATCGACGCCGAAAATTTCTCCCGCCTCGCCGGCCGCGCCGTGCGCCGCGCCGAAACCAAACGCATGATGGAAAGCCTGGCCGGCCGCGCGCTGATGATCGGCGTGGACCGGCTGGACTACACCAAAGGCCTGCCGGCGCGGTTCGAGGCCTTTTCGCGCTTCCTCGCCACCTACCCGCAGCACCGCCGCAAACTGAGTTTTCTGCAGATCGCCGCGCCCTCGCGCAACGAAGTCGGCCACTACCAGGACCTGCGCAACGAGCTCGACCACCGCACCGGCGCCATCAACGGCGCCTATTCCGATTTCGACTGGACCCCGCTGCGCTACATGACCCGCACGGTCAGCCGCACCGCCATCGCCGGCCTGTACCACATGGCGCGCATCGGCCTGGTGACGCCGCTGCGGGACGGCATGAACCTGGTGGCGAAGGAATACGTCGCCGCGCAGTCCGCCGCCGACCCCGGTGTGCTCATCCTCTCCAGCTTCGCCGGCGCCGCCCACGCGCTCACCGAAGCCCTGGTGGTCAACCCGTTCGACGTGGACGCGGTGGCGGAGGCCATCCACCAGGCGCTGACCATGCCCGACGACGAACGCATCGCCCGGCACGCCGCGCTGGCGGCCAAGGTGCAGGCCAGCACGGCGGCGGCGTATTGCACCAGTTTCATGAGCTTTTTAGCGCCGGGCGCGGAGGGGTTTTAGGAACGGAAGAAAGCGACCGCTTGCTTAAGCCTGCAGCGCCTTCACCATCGTGCTGCCCAGCGCCGCCGGGCTGTCGGCGATGTGGATGCCGGCTTCGCGCATGGCATCCGTTTTGGCGACGGCGGTATCCTTACCCCCGGAGATCACGGCGCCCGCGTGGCCCATGCGCCGGCCCGGCGGCGCGGTGACGCCGGCGATGAAGCCGACAATCGGCTTTTTGATTTTGTGCTTCGCCAAAAATTCCGCGGCGTCGATTTCCGACGGCCCGCCGATTTCGCCGATCATGATGATCGCGCGGGTCTCGTCGTCGTGCAAAAACAGGTCCAGCACTTCGATGAAGTCGAGACCTTTGACCGGATCGCCGCCGATGCCGACGCAGGAGGACTGGCCAAGCCCGGCGGCCGTAGTCTGCGCCACCGCTTCGTAGGTCAGCGTGCCGGAGCGCGACACGATCCCGATGGTCCCGCGCTTGTGAATATGGCCGGGCATGATGCCGATTTTGCATTCATCCGGGGTGATGACGCCCGGACAGTTCGGCCCGACCAGGCGGGATTTGCTGCCCGATAGCGCGCGCTTCACCTTCACCATATCCAGCACCGGAATACCCTCGGTAATGCAGACGATGAGTTCCACACCGGCATCGATCGCCTCCAGTATGGAATCCGCCGCGAACGGCGGCGGCACATAGATCGCCGTCGCATTCGCCCCGGTCTTCTTCACCGCCTCCTCCACCGTGTTGAACACTGGCAGGTCCAGATGCGTCTGCCCGCCCTTGCCCGGCGTCACGCCGCCGACGACCTTGGTGCCGTAGGCCAGCGCCTGCTCCGAATGAAAAGTGCCCTGCGCGCCGGTAAACCCTTGCGTGATGACGGTGGTGTTGAGGTTCACGAGAATGGCCATTACGCGGCTTCCTTCACGGCTTTGACGATTTTTTCCGCGGCGTCGGCCAGATTGTCCGCGGCGATGATCGGCAGGCCGGATTTGGCCATGATGTCCTTGCCGAGCTGCACATTGGTCCCTTCCAGCCGCACCACCAGCGGCACCGAAAGCGCTACCTCCCGCGCCGCCGCGATCACACCCTCGGCGATCACGTCGCAGCGCATGATGCCGCCAAAAATGTTGACCAGAATGCCCTCGACGTTCGGGTCGGAGAGGATGATCTTGAACGCCGCCGTCACGCGCTCCTTGGTGGCGCCACCGCCCACGTCCAGAAAGTTGGCGGGTTCGGCCCCGTAAAGCTTGATGATGTCCATCGTCGCNNGTCGCCATCGCCAGGCCGGCGCCATTGACCATGCAGCCGATGGAGCCGTCCAGCGCCACATAATTCAGGCTGTGCTTGGTGGCCTCCAGTTCCTTCGGATCTTCCTCCGCCTCATCCCGCAGTTTCTCGATTTCCTCATGCCGGTACAGCGCGTTGTCGTCGAACGAGACCTTTGCATCCAGCGCCAACACCTCGCCGGCCCCGGTGACGACCAGCGGGTTGATTTCGATGATCGCGATGTCGAGCGCGATAAAGGCCTGGTACATCGCCTGCACGAATGTGGTGAAGGCGGAAATCTGTTTGCCCTCCAGCCCCAGCCCAAACGCCAGCTTGCGCGCGTGGAACGGCGAAATGCCCGAAGCCGGATCGATCGGCGCCCGCAGAATTTTTTCCGGATGGTGCGCCGCGACCTCCTCGATTTCCATGCCGCCTTCGGTGGAGGCGATGATGACGACTTCGGACACCGACCGGTCGATGAGCAGCGAGAGGTACAGTTCGCGCTTGATATCGCACCCGGCCTCGACATAAACCCGCCGCACCAGCCGCCCGGCGGGGCCGGTCTGCTTGGTGATCAGCGTATGGCCGATCATCGCGGCGGCGGCCTCCTTCACTTCCTCCAGAGATTTCGCCAGTCTCACCCCGCCTTTGCCGGCCGGATCGTCCTTGAATTTGCCCGCCCCGCGCCCGCCGGCGTGGATCTGGGATTTGATCACATAAACCGGCCCCGGCAGCTTTTTCGCGGCGTCCACGGCCTCGTCGGGGGTCCAGGCGATAAAACCGTCCAGCACGGCGACGCCATAATGTTTGAGCAATTCCTTGCCCTGGTATTCATGGATGTTCATGCTGGTGCGGCCTACCGATGCGTAAGGTTGCTGAAAAATTCGGGCGAAGGATGTCCCGCGTGCTACTCCAAAGAACCTAACGCGGCAAGAACGCTTGCTGCGCTGCGAAAAAGCGGGGTCGAGGGTGGAAGAAAGCGGTCGCTTTTTTGAAAAAAAGCTCCGCAAAAAACTTTTATTTCCCCCGGCTGTTGAGTGGCCACAGTATGGCCACTCAACAGCCGGGGGAATCAAAAGTTTTTTGGTTACCCCGGGCGGGGCGCCTTTTTTTCAAAAAACTAACTTCTTTCTTTTCTTCGGCTGCCTTTTCCAAGATTTTCAGGTTCTTTTCCGGAAATCGCAGATGAACGATCTGCCCCGTTTCAAAGCAGCCGGGCTCCGCTTCCGGCAAAACCAAGACGAAATCCCCGCAGCTCAGCCGCACGCCGGCGCCGTGCGCCCGCACGGCGGTGATCGCGGCGGGGCGGCCGGTTTCTGCCAGCGCCACATGCGCCGCCCGGATGGCGAATGTCTGCCCGCCTTCGGTCCAGATGTTTTCATACCCAACCAGTCTCGCCGCCGCTTCCGTCGCCGGCTGCTCGAACACATCTTTGGGCGTGCCCTGCTGGATGATGCGCCCCTCCGAGAGCAGCGCCACCCAGTCCGCCAGCGCGGCGACGGTGAAATCATGCGTCGCCGCCAGCGCGGGCTTTTGCGTGCGCGCGATGGTTTCGATCAGCCGCGTCATCACCGCGTCGCGTGTGGAAAAATCGAGCGCGGCGGAGGGTTCGTCGAGCAGCAGCAAATCCGGCCCGGGCGCCAGCGCCCGCGCCAACGCCACCCGCTGCGCCTCGCCCCCGGAAATATCCCCCGCCATGCGGTCGGCCAGATGCGCGACGCCCAAATCCCGTAAAAGCGCGTCTGCGATCCGCCGCCGGTCCTTGCCGGAGAGCGCGAAGGCAGCGTTTTGCAGCACGCTCAGATGCGGGAACAGGCACAGGTTTTGCGGCACATACCCCACCCGCCGCAGCTCCGGCGCCAGCCCCCCCCAAGGCGTCCCCTCCGCCGGCAACAACCCCGCCAGCGCTCTCAACAGCGACGTCTTGCCCGCCCCCGAGCGCCCGAGCAACGCCGTAAACCCGCGAATTTCCAACCGCGCGTGCAGTTCGATAGGGTGTTGGAGGTGGTAATCGACCAGAATGGCGGCGGGCATAAAAATTGTGTACGGCTCGGGCGGTGGCGAGACAAATCGCCATCTGTTCAAGCCACCCTGTTTGGCCGAACCCTTACGGCTTGACGCGAATACTGGTAATCCTTAGCTATGCGGGATGACCGTTTCGAATGGGACGATGCCAAGGCGGCGCAAAACCTCGCAAAGCACGGCATTTCGTTCGAGGAAGCCCGGCTGGTCTTTCGCGATCTTCACGCCGTCGAGGTTGACGAAGATCAGCTTGGATATGGCGAGCGGAGGTTCAACGTTATCGGACGCTCAGGGTCGCGTCTGCTGATCGTCACGTTTACCGCGCGCGAAGATCGCGTGCGGATCATTTCGGCAAGGCGTGCGGAACGGGCGGAGCGGGACTATTGGGTTCGAGAGAACCCGCCATTTAATTAGAGGTGCTGACAATGGATCACCCTTTGACCGAGGACGGTTTGGAGCCGGACGGCCGCACCTGGACGGCGGCGGAACTGGCCAACGCAAAGCGCGTGCCGCGCGTAAAAACGATGCGCCGCGCCCTCGGCCTGACCCAGGAGGAATTCGCCGGGCGCTATATGATCCCGCTCGGCACGCTGCGGGACTGGGAGCAAGGCCAGACCGAGCCCGACGCCGCCGGCCGCGCCTATCTTCGCGCGATCCGGGGCAACCCGGCGGCCGTGGCGCTGGCGCTTCAAACATTCCCCGCGCCGCCGGGCGCGGCGGATGATCCTACGGACGACAACGCGAAAGGACTTGGGAAATGACCCCACTTGTCAAACAGCTCTCAAAATACGCCGCCTATCATCGCGACCAGCGCAACGTCGCCACCCACATGGTGGGCATACCGCTCATCGTGCTCGCGGCGGCCATCCTGCTCTCGCGCGCGCAATGGCCGGTGGCGGGCCTCGCCGTCACGCCCGCCGTCATCGTATGGCTGTTTTCCGCGGCCTTCTACCTGTGGCTGGATCTCGGCTTCGGCGCCGCCATGGCGATATTCTACGGCCTGGCGGTGTGGCTGGGCTTTGCCGTCGCCGCCATGCCCCTAAAAATCTGGCTCGCCGCCGGCCTCGGCGCGTTCATTGCCGGCTGGGTGATCCAGTTCATCGGCCATCACTACGAGGGCCGCAAACCCGCCTTTCTCGACGACCTCGCCAGCCTGGCCATCGGCCCGCTCTTCATCGTCGCCGAAGCCGCCTTCGCCCTGGGCCTGCGGCGGGAGACGTACCGCGAGATCGAAAGCGCCGTTGGCGCGGCCTAAGAAGATAAAAAACTCTTAAACCCGCCGCGTCCGCAGCCCCAGCCATAGCGGCAGCGGCAGCGCCACCACCAAAAACACCGCCAGCAGCGGAAACACCGCCGCAATGCCCTCATCCTGCACATCCACCCACAGCCGCACCGGCAGCCCCTGGGGATAATAGGCGATGATCAGCACAATCCCGAACTCTCCCATCGCCCGCACCCAGGCCAGCGACAGCGCCGCCGCCAGTCCCCGCCGCGCCAGCGGCAGCGTGACGCGCCAAAACACCTGTCGCGGCGACTGCCGCAACGTGCGCGCCACATCCTCCAGCTCGCGCGGCACCTCCACAAACGCCGCCCGCGCCGCGACGATGTAGGTCGGCAGCGCCGCATACAGCGCCGCCAGCACGAACGCCGCCGGCGTGTTGGTCAGCAGCACGCCAAACCGCGCGAACGCCGCCCCCACCGGCGCCGCCGGCCCGTAAAACGCCGCCAGCAAAATCCCGATCGCCAGCGTCGGCATCAGCATCGGCACCAGCACCAGCCCCTCCGCCACCACCGCGCCGTTGCGCGCCAGAAACAACGCCACCGGCGTGCCGAGCACCGCGATCAACCCCAGCGCCACCGCGCCGCCCGCCAGCGAAACGAAAATAGCGCTGACATCATCCGCCGGCAGCGCGCCGAAAACATCGCCCGCTGTTAAAAGGCTGAAGAGCGGGACTGAAAGAAGGGCAAGCACGAAGACAAGCAAGACGTTACTTTTTTTGAAAAANNTTTCAAAAAGCGCTGCTTACTTAAATGCTCTTCCCCACCCCCGGATTATAGCCATACCGCAACAAAATCGCCTGCCCCTTCGGCCCCTCCAAAAACTTCACAAACACCGCCGCCGCCGCCGGATTCTGCGCGTTCTTCAGCACCGTCGCATAAAACACCAGCAGCCCCGGATGCACCTTTTTGGTCACGCCTTTCGACGTGATCGTCAGCGCCGCCTTGGCATAATCCTTCGCCAGCTTCGGATCCGAAAAATTCACCGCCGCCGGCAGCGTGATGTAGGGCAGTTTCTGGCTGATCACGGCACTCTCATACCCCAGCGTCGCGTCAATCTGCCCTTCCTGCAGCCGCGCCAGCAGCGACGGCTCCGCGAAAATCTGCGCATCCCCACCCGCGACTTTCGCCGCCAGGTCCGGCTCATGATACAGCGCGCCGGCCAGTTGCAGCGTGTACAGCACGTACTGCCCCTGCGGGTCCGTATTCGGGTCCGTCCGGCCAAACCGCAGCCCGGGGCTTTCCAGCACGCTCACCCAGTCCGCGCCCTTGGCCTTGGCAAACTGCGGCGCAAATTGAGAAGCCGGCGAATACGCCAGCACGATCTGCGTGCTCGCCACCGGCGCCGCACTCGCCGCCAGCCCCGCACTCTCCACCACCTTGATCGGCGCCGGCGAGACCGAGACGAACACATCCGGATTGATGCTCTTCGCCGCGATCAGATGCGCCAGCCCCAACGCCGCCTGCCCGACGCCGTGAAAATCAGTGCCGGTGGCCGCCGTGAACGCCGGGCCGATCCCCTTGTCCATCACCACGCCCATCGAGCCCGCATAAGCCACCGTGATCGTGCCATCCGCGCGCGCCTGAGACCCGCCGGCCACCAGCGCGCAGGCGGCGAAGAGCAAGGTTCGAATTTTTGACATTTGTGCCTCCGTGAAGTTGGCTGAGCGTTATAGTCACTCCGCTATATCGTCAATCCGCGCCCGCCGCGTCCCGGTTCCGCTGCGCCGGGAAAGCCGGTAGGATGCCGCATCATGCTGACCGATCTGCCGAATATTCTCACGATGTCGCGCATCGGCGCGATTCCCGTGCTGGTGCTGCTGGTCGCCATCGGCGGCCCCGCCGCGGATTTTCTGGCCGCCCTCGTCTTCACCGCCGCCGGCATCACGGACTACCTGGACGGCAAGCTCGCCCGCGAACGCCTGCAGCTTTCGGATTTCGGGCGCATGCTGGACCCGATCGCGGACAAACTGCTGGTCGGCGCCACGCTGATGGCGCTGGTCGGCTTCGCCCGCCTGCCCGAAGGCGGCATCTATCCCGCCATCGTCATCATGCTGCGCGAAATTCTCGTCAGCGGCCTGCGCGAATTTCTGGCCGAAGTCCGCGTGGGCCTGCCGGTGACGAAGCTGGCGAAGTGGAAGACCGGGCTGCAAATGGCGGCACTGGGCCTCCTGCTGCTGGGACGGGACGGCGCGCACGTCATCGCCCTCGGCTGGCTGCCGATGGCCTGGCTCGGCGGCACCCTGCTCTGGGCCGCCGCCGCGCTCACGCTGATCACCGGCTGGGACTATTGGCTCGCCGGCCTGCGCCACGTCACCGCGCCCAAAGTCACTTGAAGGTTCTGGGGCTGGTCGGCTGGTCCGGCAGCGGCAAAACCACCCTCCTGGCCGCCCTGATCCCGCTTTTTGCCGCACGCGGCCTAAAAATCTCGACGATCAAACACGCCCACCACGCGCTCGAATTCGACCAGCCCGGCAAGGATTCCTATCGCCATCGCCACGCCGGCGCGCACGAAACCATGCTCGCCACCGCCGCCCGCTTCGCGCTGTTTTCCGAACACCGCGGCGCGCCGGAGCCGGACCTGGCCACCCTGCTCGCCCGCCTGGCGCCAGTGGACCTGGTGCTGGTGGAAGGTTTTAGGAGCTACGACTTCCCAAAAATCGAAATTTTCCGTCCCATCCTGCGCCAGCCGCCGCTCTGGCCGCAAATGCGCATGATGGCCGTCGCCACCGACACCGCGCTGGAAAACTGCCCCCACCCGGTGCTCAACCTGAACGCGCCGGAAACAGTGGCGTGTTTTATCATCGACCGGCTTGCGCTACATAAAAACCCGGCCGCCGAGGAGTAAAAATGCCGACCCAAAAGATTTTGTTGCTGGCCTGCGCCGCGCTGCTCGCCGGCTGCTCCAGTGAGCGGCATTTTGCCCGCGATTCCTGGCCGCTCGGCAACCCCAACCGCCCGCCCGCCGCCAGCGAAACCGCGCAAATCTCGCTCGGCCACCGGCCGGTGGTGGAGGCCCTGGCGCCGCAGGCCGGCAGCGTCTGGCCCGGCGCCGTGCAGCCCGTGCCCACCATCGCGGAAGAGCAAAAGGCCATGAACCAGCCGCTCGGCAGCGCCTACACGCCCTCGCTGCCCTCGCCCTACCCGCCCGGCGAGGAACCGCCGGCCAACCCGGACCTGGGCGACGGTCCGCTCGGCCCGCCCGGCACCCAAAATTTTGCCCTCCCCGTTGACAACGGCGCCTCCGGCGGCGACCTCGCCCCCCTCACCGGCCCCATCACCCCGACCACGCCCACGCAATGACCAAAATCCTCTATTTCGCCTGGCTGCGCGAAAAACTCGGCGCCGCGGAGGAGGATGTGGAACTCCCAAAAAACCTCGCCACCGTCGCCGACCTGATCGCCTGGCAAACCACCCGCGGCCAGAACTTCGCCGCCGCCTTCGGCGAGAAAAACCAGGTGCGCTGCGCCGTGGACCAGGATTTCGCCAGCAAAACCACGCCCATCGCCGGCGCCCGCGAAATCGCCTTCTTCCCCCCCGTCACCGGCGGCTGATGCGCAAAAAGATCCTCATCGCCGAAGCCGATTTCGACCCCGGCGCCGAACTGGAAGCCCTCAACCTGCCCGGCGCCGGCGGCATCGCCAGCTTTACCGGCACCGTCCGCAACGACACCGGAAACCTCGCCGCCCTGCACCTGGAACACTATCCCGGCATGACCGAGCGCGCGCTGGAAAAAATCGTCGCCGAGGCCGCATCCCGCTGGCCGCTACTCGGCTGCACCATCATCCACCGCGTCGGCCGCCTGACGCCCGGGCAGCGCATCGTCTTCACCGCCGCCGCCAGCGCCCACCGCCAGGCCGCCCTCGCCGCCACCGGCTTCCTTATCGACTGGCTAAAAACCTGCGCGCCGTTCTGGAAGCGCGAGGAATTCAAAGATGGCGCTTCGCAATGGGTCGAGGCTAGAGAAAGCGATGAGGAGGAAACAGCGAAGTGGAAGTAAGAAGCGCTTTTTGAANNTTTTCAAAAAAGTAACTTCTTTTTCTACTTCTCTTGTAGGCTTTTTTGCCCGCGTCTAAAATCAAACGACTTTTAGGGAGCAATAAAAAATGGCCGTCACGTCAACGCATCCAGAGACCATCGCCCTGCACGCCGGCTGGCGCGC
>PLFB01000096.1 GCA_003137135.1 Acetobacteraceae bacterium | reverse complement strand
TTTCAAAAAGCGCTTCTTTCTTCCTTAACCTTGCCTTTCCAGCATCAGCGTTTTGATCTTTCCGATCGCCTTCGCCGGGTTCAACCCCTTCGGGCAGGTCTGCGTGCAATTCATAATGGTATGACACCGGTACAACTTGAACGGGTCTTCCAGCGCGTCCAGCCGCTCGCCGGTCCGCTCATCCCGGCTATCGGCGATCCAGCGATACGCCGCCAGCAGCACGGCGGGCCCCAAATAGCGGTCGCCGTTCCACCAGTAGCTTGGGCAACTGGTGGTGCAACAGAAGCACAGAATGCACTCCCACATCCCGTCGATTTCCGCACGCTCCTCCTTGGTCTGCAGCCGTTCATGGTCCGGCGGCGCCGGCGTTTCGGATTGCAGCCACGGCTCGATCGAGCGGTACTGTGCGTAAGCCTGCGTCAAATCCGGCACCAAATCCTTCACCACCGGCATGTGCGGCAGCGGGCTGATCGCCACCGCGCCCTTCACGTCCTCGATCGGCTTCAGGCAGGCCAGCGTGTTGGTGCCGTCGATGTTCATCGCGCAGGAGCCGCAGATGCCCTCCCGGCAGGAGCGCCGGAAGGTGAGCGAGCTATCAACCTCGTTCTTGATCTTGATGATCGCATCCAGCACCATCGGCCCGCACGCATCCAGATCGATTTCGAACGTATCGGTGACCGGATTCTTGCCGTCATCCGGATTCCAGCGATAAATCTTGAATTCCTTCACCCGTTTGGCGCCGGCCGGGGCCTTGTAGCTCTTGCCCGTGCCCACCTTGGAGTTTTTTGGAAGCGTGAACTCTGCCATATCAAACCTTCAAAAAAATCAATAGACCCGTTTCTTCGGCGGAAACACGGAAACCTCGTTGGTGAGCGTGCGCATCGACACGTCGCGATATTCCAGTTTCACCGCGCCCTTTTCATCGCAATAGCTCACCGTGTGCTTCATCCACTCGGCGTCGTTACGGTCCGGGAAATCGTCGTGCGCCTGCGCCCCGCGGCTCTCTTTCCGCGCTTCGGCCGAAACCATCGTCGTCATGGCGTTGCCCATCAGATTATCCAGCTCCAGCGCCTCCACGAGGTCGGAATTCCAGATCAGGCTGCGGTCCGAAATCGACATATCGTCAAGCCCGCGCCACAATTTCTGCATTTTCTCCACGCCCTCGGTCAGCGACTTGGAATTGCGGAACACCGCGGCGTGGCCCTGCATCGTGCGCTGCAGCGTGTCCCGAAGGGCCGCGACTTTGGTGCCGCCTTTGGCGTTGCGGGTTTTGTCGAACCGCGCCAGAGAGGCCTCGCCGGCATTCGCCGGCAGCGCCGCCTGGCTCGCGTTCGGCACCACCGTCTCCTTCGCCCGATGCGCCGCCGCGCGGCCAAACACCACCAGGTCCAGCAGCGAGTTCGTCCCCAGCCGGTTCGCCCCGTGCACGGAAACGCAGGCCGCCTCGCCCACCGCCATCAGCCCCGGCACCACCGCGTTCGGGTCGGCGGCAGTCGGCCGCAGCACCTCGGTATGATAATTCGTCGGAATCCCGCCCATATTATAGTGCACCGTCGGCAGCACGGGTATCGCTTCCTTGTTCACATCCACGCCCGCAAACACCCGCGCGGTCTCGGAAATTCCCGGCAGCCGCTCATGCAAAATCTCGGCGCCCAAATGCTCCAGATGCAGCAGAATATGGTCCTTGTTCGGCCCCACCCCGCGGCCTTCGTTGATCTCGATGGTCATCGAGCGCGACACCACGTCGCGCGACGCCAAGTCCTTGGCGCTCGGGGCGTAGCGCTCCATGAACCGCTCGCCCTCCGAATTCGTTAGATACCCGCCCTCGCCGCGCGCGCCTTCGGTAATCAAACACCCCGCCGGAAAAATCCCGGTCGGATGAAACTGCACAAACTCCATATCCTGCACCGGCAGCCCGGCGCGGATCACCATGCCCCCGCCATCGCCCGTGCACGTATGCGCGGACGTGCAGGACAAATACGCCCGCCCATACCCGCCGGTCGCCAGCACGGTCTTTTGTGCCCGGAACCGATGAATGGTCCCATCCTCCAAACACCACGCCATCACGCCGCGGCACGCGCCCTCGTCGTCCATAATCAGATCGAGCGCGAAATATTCCACGAAAAACTCAACCTCGTGCTTCAGCGATTGCTGATACAGCGTGTGCAGTATCGCATGCCCGGTCCGGTCCGCCGCCGCGCAGGCGCGCATCGCCGGCTCCTTGCCGTACTCTTTCATATGCCCGCCGAACGGCCGCTGGTATATTTTGCCGTCCTCGGTCCGGGAAAACGGCACACCGAAATGTTCCAGCTCATAAATCGCCGGCACCGCCTCGCGGCACATATATTCAATCGCGTCCTGGTCGCCCAGCCAGTCCGACCCTTTCACGGTGTCGTACATATGCCAGCGCCAGTCATCCTCCCCCATATTCCCCAGCGCCGCCCCAATCCCGCCCTGCGCCGCCACGGTATGGCTGCGCGTCGGAAACACTTTGGTAATGCAAGCCGTCTTCAGCCCCGCGGCGCCCATCCCCAAAGTCGCCCGCAGCCCGGAACCGCCGGCCCCCACCACCACCACATCATAGGTGTGATCAATAATATTGTAGGCGCCAAAAGACGGTTTAGACATCGCGTTCATCAGGTAGGCCCCTAAAAAGAAAGGTTTTACAGCGCCAGCTTCAACACCGAGACCGCACAGGCCAGAGCACAGAAAATGATCAGACCGTTCAGCACCAGCAACGTCGTCAGCTTACTGCTTTCCTTATGCACATAGTCCTCAACCACCACCTGCAAACCCAGCGCCAGATGATAAAACAGCGCGCCCGTCAGCAGTAAAAACAGCACCGCGTTCCAGGGCTCGCCCAGATACGCCGCCATCCGCGCCCGGTCCGCCCCCTCAAGCGCCAGCACGGAGCCGACAAAATACAGGCACAGCGGCAGCAGAAAAATCGCCGTCACGCGCTGCGCCCACCAATGTCCCACGCCGGTCTTTGCCGCGCCCAGCCCGCGCGCCCGCCCCAACTGGCTGCGCATAATGTGCACACGCGGGTCATTGGCATTCATTGGGTCCATGTCAGTTCACCACACCAAAAAGCCGATCACCCAAAACCCCGCCGTCAGCACCACCGTCGCCCCCAGGACGATATACCCGGATCTGTGCATGTCCGGCAGTTCATAACCCTTGCCGAAATCCCAGAACAAATGCCGGATGCCGTTGCAGAAATGGTAGAACAAAGCCGCGGTAAACCCGATCAGCACCAGCAGCCCCAGCCACGACGCCAGCAGCGCCTGCACCGCCGAAAACGCCGCATCGCCGGACGCCGCGGCCACCAGCCACAACGTCAACAGCAACGTGCCCGCCCCCAGCGCGCAGCCGGTGATGCGATGAAAGATCGAAAGTGCGGATGAAATCTGCGGCCGATAAACCTGCAAATGCGGGGAAATCGGCCGGCGGACCAGCTTGCCCTCTGAATTGCGCCCCACCATCAGGGCTTCGCGGACATCCTTCATCGGGTTGTTCAAACCTTTCACGAGGCCGGATTTCTGGCCGGATTTATGTGGCGGTTGCTTAGTCCCGCCACCCGCCTTGGTCAACGCGCCCCCGCGCGATGGTGATATACCATTATCATCCCCCAAAACCCCGGTTCCGGCCGATCGGCCCAAGCCCGCGAACGAAAGATTTGGCAACTACCGGTTGCCAAAGAAAACGTCATCCTCTAGTCTAAATCGTGGCCGCCGCACTTGATCCACCTCAATGCACGCCGGAAAACAGACAGTTAATATCTCACCGTTAATCCGAGGCCGGAACGCGGTCATGCCATATTTTTGAAACCACGCCTTGCGAGCAACCCGCCAACCAACCCCCGCGCCTCCGCCGCAACCCCAGCAACCGCGACAAAAGGAACCGCCATGAACAAAGCCATCGTCGATGATCTCACGAAATCCAGCACGGAAACCCTGACCAAAATCAGCAGCGATTCCACCGCCGCCGCGCAGGAACTGGCCAAAGCCTACCAGGAAGTCGCGGCCCGCAACCTCAAAAACGTCATGTCGGCGCTGCAGGCCCTCGCCGCCGTCAAATCGCCCACCGCCTTCGTGGAATTGCAGCAAAAACTCATCAAGGACGGCATGGAAGACGCCATGAAAGACGGCCAGCACATCGCCAAACTAACCACCGCCGTCTTCGCCGCCGCGCTCGAGCCGATGAAGCATCATATGGCGGCAAAGTAAAACCAGTCTTCAGTCGCCAGTCGCCAGTCGCCAGTCGCCAGTCGCCAGAAAACTCTGACGACTGACGACTGACGACTGACGACTGTATTGCGGCTGCGTGACGGATTTGTGATGGCGTTGAACCGGCTGCCAGATGGCTTAGTTTGGTTGAATGACCGACAAGATTCTAGACAAGGCGCATTGGCCGCTATTGCGGCGCGCGGCGGTGGCGACGGGACGGGCGATCTCGTCGCAGCGGGTTTCGCTGGTGGCCGCGGGATGCGCGTTCTATGCCACGCTGGCGCTATTTCCCACCATCACGATGCTCATTTCGCTCTACGGCCTGGCATTCAATCCAGACACGGTGCAGCCGCAATTGCACTATCTCCAGCATTTCATGCCGCCGGCGGCGTTTCAGCTCATTTCGGACCGCATCCAAAGCCTGGTCGCCGCCCCGGCCCGCAGTCTGGGCGTCGGCTTCGTGATCAGTCTGGTGATTTCGCTATGGTCGTCCTCCACCGGCACAAAATCCATCCTTAACGCGCTGACACTGGCGTATAATGAGGTCGAGGACCGCGGCATGATCAAATTCCAACTGATCGCGCTGGGCATGACGCTGGTTGCGGTGGTGGGGGCGGTGCTCGCCATCGCCATTCTGGTGGCGATTCCACTGGCGATCGCCTTTTTGGGCCTTTCCGGCTACGCGCAATTGCTGGCCGCCCTCGTCGGTTTCGCCGCGATGATCGTGTTCGTGCTGACGTCGCTCGGCCTGCTCTACCGCTTCGGCCCGGCCGGCGGCGGCCATATTTTCTACGCCCCCGGCGCCGGCCTCGCCACCCTCATCTGGCTCACCGGCTCCTGGGTCTTCGGCTGGTATGTCGGCCATTTCGCCGCCTACAGCGCGATGTACGGCCCGCTCGCGACCCTCATTGGCCTGATGATGTGGTTCTACCTCACCGCCTACATCGTCCTGCTAGGCGCCGAACTCAACGCCGCGCTCGACGCCGAATGGAAGGCTTCAAAGTCTCGCAACCCGGAACTGGCGCTAGCCGGTTAACGAACGTTGAAGGTCTCAAAGAACCGGACTATGAAAGCTTGGTCCACGTTTTAGGGAAAGGAGGCTACATCATGTCCGACCTGATTGAAGCCGCCCTCCAAGGCCCCGCCGCCTAAGGCATTCTGCCGGCGACGGGCCGTCCACCGGCGTTAAGGACCCTCATCCATGGCCGATCTTTCTCTCGTGACGCTTATTCCTGTAACCGACGATCACTTCGCGTTTCTGCTCGGCGAGCAAAGCACCCACGCCCCATTCTCCAAGCCGCCAGGCGGCGTTGACACGCCCGGCACGCTTCGCATGCTAAGACGCATGGTCGCCCGGTTGCACGCCGCCGGCTGCGGCGGGCACTGGCTGATACTCGATGGCGACGAAGTGGTCGGCCTATGCGGCTACAAGCGGCCACCCGACCATACAAAAACCGTCGAAATCGGCTACGGCATCGCCCAGGACCGGCGCAAGCGTGGATATGCGACGACGGCGATCAGCCTGTTGCTCAGGGCGGTACGCGCCGACCCGGCCGTCGCAACCGTCTCCGCCGAAACGTCCGTGCAAAATCCAGCATCAAAGCTCGTGCTTCAGCGAAATGGATTCACCTATGTCGGCGACCGGGACGATGCCGAGGATGGCACGCTGAATTTGTGGAGCCTCGACCTATGAACGCGATCTCGACGCATCGCCAACCGTGGAATTCAAGATCACAAGACGAAATTTGTAATGACAACGACACTACGGCTTGCTAGTAAATCCCATGCCCTCTCCCCCATCCCGGCAACCCCCAAAACGCGAAACCCTCAACCTGCGGATCAAACCTGAGGAGAGGAATCTCATAGACCGTGCCGCCAAGGCGCGCGGCAAAACCCGCACCGATTTTGTGCTCGAAGCCGCCCGCACCGCCGCCGAGGAAACCCTGCTCGACCAAACCCTTGTCACCACGGACCCGGAAGCCCACGCCGCCTTCCTCTCCCGGCTTGACATGCCGCCCAACCCCAACACCCGCCTCGTTAAAACCATGCAAACGCCCGCTCCCTGGGACCAGGCGTGATACTCGCGGCTCCGCAGCCCCTAGCCCCGCATCACGACGTCAAAAACTTCAACTCAGGCGAACCCACGCTGGACACCTGGCTGCAACGCCGCGCTCTCAAAAACCAGGCATCTGGCGCCTCTCGCACCTATGTCGCCTGCTCGCAAGATCGCGTCGCCGCCTATTACAGCCTTGCTTCCGGCGCGGTCGTCATCGAAGCAGCGCCAGGCCGTTTCCGCCGCAACATGCCAGACCCAATTCCAGTCGTCATTCTCGGCCGGCTGGCCGTGGACCAGGCCCATCAGCGCGCCGGCATCGGCCGTGCCCTGGTCCGGGACGCGGGCCTTCGCGTCCTCAACGCCGCCGCCGAAATCGGGATCCGCGGCCTCCTCGTCCACGCGCTCTCACCCGCCGCCCAGTCGTTCTACGAACGCATTGGTTTCGCGCCTTCGCCGCTCGACCCCATGACTCTCCTGATCACCCTCGCCGACCTGCAGGCCGCCGCCACCCAACTCTAACCCCCATTCACCTTCACATCCCCATCCCCCGTATTCGCCGCCGCCACATGCCCCGCCACATGCGCGATCGTCACATCCCCGTCGCCGGAGGACGCCACATTCGCATCCCCCGAAACGCTCCCGACCGAAAGATCCCCATCTCCGGTCAGCGTCGCCGTCAAATTCCCCGTCACCGCGCCGATATCCACATCCCCATCCGCGGTCAGCGACACATTCGTCTCCGCCGCCGCCGGCACGTGCAAATCCCCATCATGCGACAACTCAGCCGAGAGCGCGCCCAAATTGCCCGCCGCCACATTCACATCGCCATCCCCATCCAGAGTCAGCTTCGCACTCGAAGCCGCCGCGTCGGCTAGATCCAAATCCCCGCTCTGGGAAAGTGTCGCCACCACCGGCCCCGTCACCCGCGCCACATGCGCGTCCCCAGTCCCCGACAGCGCCGCCGTCAGCCCGTTCGCGCTCGCCGCATCCACATCCCCGCCGCCCGACAGGTTCAGCGTCAGCGCCCCGCCGACATCCCCGATCTGATAATCCGTATTCTCAGCCTCCGTCACCCCGACCGCAATCCCCACCGGCACGCTCAACGCCAGCTTCAAATCCGGATCACCCGGCTGCCCCTCGCACACCGTCTGGCTCTCGATGCAGGCCGACGAGCCCAGGCAATGCGACCCCACGCCCGAAATCATCGCCGTCACCCCGCCGGTGGTCTGCAACTGCGCGATCTGCTTCTTGCTGCTCGCCTTCGCCAGAATTTTCATCACCCCGTGCAGCCCAGGGTCGGGCGAAATGCTCACGCTCGCCGCGCACGGCGTGGCGATGAACAGCGCGTTGCCCACCGGGATCGACCACGCCTCCTGCTTCGGCCCATGAAACAGGCTCGCGATCAGCAGCACCGAAATCACGGCGCATCCCGCCAGCAGCGCATTCCTCAAATTCGTGACCCTCCGTGCCAAAACACTGGCGGAGCGTAGTAGGAAAAGCAAGAATGTTCTTTTTTGAAAAAAAAGGCGCCCCGCCTGGGGAACCAAAAAACTCTTGATTTTCCTTGGCTTTTAAGCGGCCATACTGTGGCCACTCAAACGCAAGCGGGAATCAAAAGTTTTTTTGGTTACTTTTTTTTCAAAAAAAGTAACTTCTTTTCGCGCCCGCATCTCCGCCCTCCGCCCCTAGTTGCCCCGCGCAACAATCCTATATACGGTTATGGTATCCCCCGCCGCGCGCCACGCAAGCGGGGGTAAACTTGGGCTTTTTAAAACATCAACTTCAATCGTCGCAAACCGACGACAAAAAAAAGGATAACCCGCCGTGGCCACTGAAAAATCTCAAAACGTGCAGGATGTATTCCTGAACCATGTCCGCAAGTCCAAAACGCCGGTCACCGTGTTTCTGGTGAACGGCGTCAAACTGCAGGGTGTCATCACCTGGTTCGACAATTTCTCGGTGCTGCTGCGCCGGGACGGTCACACCCAGCTGGTGTACAAGCACGCCATCAGCACCGTCATGCCCGGCGCGCCCATCATGCTGTTCGACGCCAGCAAGGCCGAGGGCACCGCGACGGTGGAAGCCACCCCCACCGGCACGCTCAAACTCCAGCGCACGCCGGAGCCTGACTACGGCGCCATGCAGGACGAGCCGGGCTGACCGAACTTTTAGCCACCGCGGCGGCGCCCGAGCGCGCCGCCATTTTGCTCCCCTGGGACAAATCGGCCGAACGCCACGCTTCCTCGAGAGCGGGGGCCGCCTCGCGTGAAGCCGAAGCGCGCCTGGCCGAAGCCACCGGCCTCGCCGCCTCCATCGGCCTGGTGGTGGTGCACGAGGCGGTGTTTTCCCTGCGCTCCCGCACCCCCGCCACCCTGTTCGGCAAAGGCCAGGCCGAGATCATCGCCGCCGCCATCGCCGAACACCAGGTCACGGTCGCGGTGGTCGATGCCGCCCTGACCCCCGTACAGCAGCGCAATCTGGAAACCGTCTGGAAGTGCAAGGTCATCGACCGCACCGGCCTCATCCTCGACATCTTTGGCGCCCGCGCCCGCACCCGCGAGGGTTCGCTGCAGGTCGAACTCGCCCATCTGGACTACCAGCGCTCCCGCCTCGTCCGCAGCTGGACCCACCTCGAACGCCAGCGCGGCGGTTTCGGCTTTTTAGGCGGCCCCGGCGAAACCCAGATCGAGGCCGACAGACGCCTGATCGGCGATCGAATTACCCGCCTGAAACTGGAACTGGAGGATGTGCGCAGAACACGCGGCCTGCACCGCGGCGCCCGCAAGCGCGTGCCATACCCCGTCGTCGCCCTGGTCGGCTACACCAACGCCGGCAAATCCACCCTGTTCAACGCCCTCACCGGCGCCACCGTCACCGCGCAGGACCAGCTTTTCGCGACGCTCGATCCCACCATGCGCGGCCTCGACCTGCCTTCCGGCCGCCACGCCATCATTTCCGACACGGTCGGTTTCATTTCGGACCTGCCCACCGAACTCGTCGCCGCCTTCCGCGCCACGCTCGAGGAAGTCGCCGAAGCCGACCTCATCCTGCACGTCCGCGACATTTCCCACCCCGACACCGCCGCCCAGCGCCAAGACGTGCTCGCCGTCCTCGCCGGCATGGTGAAAGACGGCAGCCTCGACGCCCACTGGCCTGAACGCAGCCTCGAAGTCCTCAACAAGGCCGACCTGCTCGGCGGCATCGCCGCCATCCCGCAGCGCGAGGACCCCAGCGTCGCCGTCTCCGCCCTCACCGGCGAAGGCCTGCCCGCCTTGCTCTCCGCCATCGACCGTTTCCTCGCCGCCCAGCTCACCACCCTTTCGGTCGACGTCCCCGTCACCGACGGCGCCAAACTCGCCTGGCTCTATCGTCACGGCGAGATTCTGGTCCGCGAGGACCACGACGAGGACGTCCACATGGAAGTGCGCCTCTCGGAAGCCGACCGCGCCCGCTTCGAACGCCTATGACCCCACCCCGCGTTAATCCTACCCGCTGTCTCCGCCACGTCATGCCGGCGCATGCCGGTATCCACGCCTTTCGCGCCGCGGCTTTGGCTTCCCGATGATGCAAAACAAACGCTCTCTGGCATGAGACCCGGCGAAATCGCCGCCATACTCACGCTCCTCCGCACCGTTTCGGAGGCGGAGATCATGCCCAAATGGCGCCACCTCACCGCCTCGGACGTGCGCACCAAATCCGGCCCGCAGGACCCCGTCACCGTCGCCGACGAAGCCGCCGAACGCGCCCTCGCCGCCGGTCTCAAATCCCTTTTCCCGGACGACGCCATCATCGGCGAGGAAGCCGTCGCCAAAGACCGCAGCTTGCTAAATTGCCTCAAACAACCGGGCAGACTCTGGGTCATTGACCCGATCGACGGCACCTCAAACTTCGCCGACGGCCTGCCCCTCTTCGGCGTCATGCTCGCCCTGATCGAGCAAGACGAAATTTTAGCCGGCTTCATCCACGACCCGATCGGCGACGACACCGCGGTCGCCACCGCCGGCAATGGCGCCTGGATGGTTTCACGCGACGGCCGGAAACGCCGCCTCCACGTCGCCCAATCCGCGCCCGTCGCCGAAATGACCGGCTCGCTATCCTGGCGCTTCATGCCCCAGCCAATGCGCGGCAAAATCCTCAGCCGCCTGGACCGCCTGGCCGGCGTCACCGACTTCCGATGCGCCGCCCACCAGTACCGCCTGATCGCCGACGGCCGCTGCCATGTCCAGCTCTTTCGCCGCCTCTATCCGTGGGACCACGCCGCCGGCTTTCTGCTCCACCGCGAAGCCGGCGGCTACGGCCGCCAGTTCGACGGTGGCGAATATTTCCCCTCGGAAATTAACGGCGGCTTGCTTTTGGCCCCCGACGAGGCAAGCTGGCGCGCCCTAGCCGAGGTATTCCTGCAATGATCCAAAGCTTCCACGCCCACGTCTATTACCGCGACCCTGCAGAACGCGCCCGCGCCGAAACCCTGCGCGAAAAAATCGCGGAGCGATTTTCAGTGCAACTCGGCCGCTGGCACGACAATCCCATCGGCCCGCATGAGCGCGGCATGTACCAGGTCGCTTTCAACCCCGAAATTTTTGCCTCGTTCGTCCCCTGGCTCATGCTCAACCGCGACAACCTCACCATCCTGCTCCACCCCAACACCGGCCACCCCCGCGCCGACCATCTGAAAAACTCCTTCTGGTTCGGCGAAGTCCTGACCATTGAAAACGTCGAACTCCTGCCCGAGGCCTCCGACGAAGACGAACGCGCCACCCCCAACACCACCCCCGCGATCCCCATCTAACACCGCGTCACCGTCATTGCGAGCGAAGCGAAGCAATCCATCTTTTCAAAGGCAAGCAAGCAGTTACTTTTTTGAAAAAAAGTAACCAAAAAACTTTTGACTCCCCCGGCCCTTGAACGGCCACAGTTTGGCCGCTCAACAGCCGTGGTAAACAAAAGTTTTTTGCGCGCTTTTTTTCAAAAAAGCGCTACTTTCTTGCCGTAACGAGGCCATCAACCATGAACCCCTACATCGCCATCGTGTTATTCCCCGTGCCCCTCACCGTCGCCGATCGCTTCATTGCCATCAACCAACAGGCCGCGCGCCGCTACCAACAACTCGGCGCCGACGGCAACGAAATCCTCCAGCTGGCGGACGGCGCGCCCAAATACGGCTGCCTCGGTCTCGCCGGCGCCATCAAAATCCGGGAAGACGAAACACTCTTCATGGTCGTCGACCGCTTCCGCGACAAACACCATTTCCTCGCCATCGACGACCTCGCAAGCCATGACGCCGCATGCGTGGCTCTCTTCGACGAACTAACCGAAATCATCGACATCTCGAGGTCGGTCCGCCTCGAACTGGAGACCGCCGCCCTCACACCACCCGCGTCTCATGCTCCCGAAAATGCGCCACCGCCATCTTGCACCGGCTCACCGCCAGCCGCTCCCGGTTGATCAAATCCTCGAACGTCTCCGCCCCCTTATACTCCGGCAGCTTCCCCCCCGCCGCCCGCCAGTCCAGCAGCCGCGCCAAAAACCCCTCATGGCTCGCCTGCATCGCCTGCAGAATCTCAACAATTGACTCACCCATCGCCGCCTCCTCCAAAATTCTTTTCCGCGCCGCCACGTTCGCGCCGCCCCGAAACCCGGTCAAGCCATCGCTTTCCCGCAACCCAGCCAGACACCGCTTGCTAAACCATAACACTGCTTATTATATACCGCGTCATGAGCCAGGACGACGACCTCTTCTTCCTGCTGCACGACGTCGCCCGCCTCGGCCGCCTCGCCGCCGACAAGCGCGCCCGCGTGGACGGCATGACCCGAGCGCAATGGGCCATGCTCGTCCGCCTCGCCCGCAACCCCGGTCTCAGTCAAAAGGAACTGGCGGATCTCCTGGAGGTCGAGCCCATTTCGGTGGCCCGCCTGGCCGACCGCCTGGAGCAGAACGGCCTGATCGAGCGCCGCGCCGATAAAACCGACCGCCGCATCTGGCGCCTGCACCTCACGGACGCCGCCGCCCCCGCTTTGCACCGCATCGCCGCGCAGCGCGAGGAACTCGCCGCCGTCATCTCCACCGGCATCCCGGAATCGCTGCGCGCCGCCGTCCTGCAGGGCCTCAAGCAGATGAAGGCCAACCTTTTGAAACAGCCGGAAACGGACATAACAAACGATCAACAGGAGATTGCCTGATGCCCGAAGGCACAGTCACGCACCCCGGTAGCACCCGCAACACCGCGCCCGCCAGCAACCGCGGCATGCGCCGCGTCAACCGCCTGCTCCGCCTGCGCACCATCCTCATGCTGGGCGGTGTGCTCGCGGTGCTCATCATCTCCCTCATCGTCTGGCTCTCCGGCGGCCAATATGTCGGCTCGGACGACGCCTACGTGAGCGCCGCGAAAGTCTCGCTCTCCACCGACGTCTCCGGCCTGGTCGAGGGCGTCGATGTCACCAACAACCAGCACGTGAACAAAGGCCAGCTCCTGTTCTCGCTGGATTCTTCCGCCTTCACCATCGCGGTGGCGAGCGCCGAAGCCCAGCTCGCCCAGGCCGTGCTGGACATCAACGCCGCCAAGCGCGGCTACGCCGAGGCGCAGGCCGAGATCGCCGCGCAGCGCGCCGTGATCGCCTCCGACCAATCCAATCTAGCCAAATACGCCGCGGTTCTGCACAACGGCGGCGTCACCCAGGCCACCTACGACAACGCAAAATTCCAGCTCCAGGCGGACCAGGCCAAGCTCGACGAACTCGCCGCCGCCTCCGGCGTGCAGCTCGCCAAACTCGCCGGCAACGCCAACATCCCCGACGAACAAACCCCGGAATACCTCGCCGCCCTCGCCAAGCTGAACAACGCGCAGCGCGAGCTCGACCACTCAGCCGTCCGCGCCCCCTTCTCCGGCTACGTCACGGAGGTGGACCAGCTCCAGCCCGGCATGTTTTTACCCGCCGGCACCGCCGCCTTCGGCCTGGTCTCGGACACCGACATCTGGATCACCAGCCAGCCCAAGGAATCCGACCTCACAAATGTTCGCCCCGGCCAGGCCGTCACCATCACCATCGACACCTACCCCGGCGCCACCTGGAAAGGCGTGGTGGACAGCATCAGCCCTGCCAGCGGCTCGGAATTCTCCATCCTGCCGGCGCAAAACTCTTCCGGCAACTGGGTCAAGGTGGTGCAGCGCATCCCGGTCCGCACCCGCATCACCAGCGGCCCCAACCTGCCGCTGCGCGACGGCATGAGCGCCGAGATCTCCATCGACACCAACCACCACAGGCACCTTTCGGACCTGTTTTGATGACAGTCCTTCCCACGTCATGGCCGGGCTTGACCCGGCCATCCACGCCTTCCGGCCGCGCGGACTAGCCCGCCATGCTCTCCGAGCGCACCCTCATCACCATCTGCCTCATGATCGCGACCCTCATGCAGGCCCTCGACTCCACCATCGCCAACGTCGCCTTGCCCTACATGCAAGGCTCGCTCTCCTCGTCCTACGACCAGATCACCTGGGTCCTCACCAGCTACGTCATCGCCGCCGCCATCTTCACAGCCCCGGTCGGCTGGCTCGCCGCCCGCTTCGGCCGCAAAAACCTCTTCATCACCTGCCTCGTCGGCTTCACCGCCACCTCAATGCTATGCGGCATCGCCGGCTCGCTCACGCAAATGGTGATTTACCGTTTCCTGCAAGGCTGTTTCGGCGCCGCCCTCGTCCCGCTCTCGCAATCCACCATGCTGGACATCTACCCGGTCGAGCAGCGCGGCTCCGCCATGTCCATCTGGGGCATGGGCGTCATGCTCGGTCCCATCCTCGGCCCCACCCTCGGCGGCTATCTCACCTTCTACTACAACTGGCGCTACGTCTTCTTCGTCAACCTGCCCTTCGGCATCATCGCCATCGCCGGTCTGGCCATCCTGATGCCGCGCACGACACAAAAACGCTCCACCAGCTTCGACTTTCTGGGTTTCGGCGTGCTCTCCCTCGGCCTCGCCGCGCTGCAGCTCGCACTCGACCGCGGCGAGGAACTCGACTGGCTGTCCTCCTCCACCATCATCGTCTGCGCCGTGCTCGCCGGTCTCGGCTTCTACCTCTTCATCGTCCACATGTGCACCGCCAAGAATCCGTTCATACCGCGCGCGGCGTTCATGGACCTCAATTTCAACGCCGGCCTCATCACCATGTTCTCGGTCGGCATCGTGCTGCTCGCCTCCTCCGCCTTGCTGGCGCCCTATCTCGAAAACCTCGGCAACTATCCGGTCGCCACCGCCGGCCTCATCATGGCCCCGCGCGGCGCCGGCACCATGTTCGCGATGCTCATCGCCGGCCGCATCACCAACCGCGTGGACCCGCGCCTGATCATGCTGTTCGGCTATTTCCTCCTGGCCGCCTCGCTCTTCATGCTGCAAGGCTGGACGCCGGACGAATCCGAATTCGACATGATGCTCACCATCACCATCCAGGGCGCTGGCCTCGGCTTCGTCTTCGTGCCGCTGCAGGTCGTCGCCTTCTACACCCTCTCGCCGGCGCTGCGCACCCAGGGCACCTCGCTGCTCAGCCTGGTCCGCAACGTCGGCAGCGCCATCGGCATCTCCATCACCTCGGCCCTGCTGGACCACATGTCACAGGCCGAACACGCCAACCTCGCCCAGTTCATCACGCCGTTCGACCGCCCGCTGCAGGCCGGCGGCGCCGTCACCAAAATGCTCGACCCTACCACCCCGGGCGGCGCCGCATTGCTCAATTCCATGATCGACACGCAATCCCAGATCATCGGCTACATCGACGACTATAAATTCCTGCTCCTCACCACCATCCCCGCCGTCGCCTGCCTGTTCCTGATGCGCAAACCCAAACAATTCACCGCCCCCGCCACCGCCCACGCCGTCATGGAATGAGCCCCGACCCGTAGGGTGGGTTGCGCGAAGCGCACCCCACCATCTCGCAAGCGAAAGAAAGCGGTCGCTTTTTTGAAAAAAAGCTCCGCAAAAAACTTTTGCTGGCGGGTGCGGCGGCTCCGGTGTCTCTTTAATTGCCTCCGGCGGAGGCCATCAAAGAGACACCGGAGGCGCCGCTCCCGCCAGCAAAAGTTTTTTGGTTCTTTTTTGCAAAAAAGAACCTCCTTCTTTACTCTCCCACGCCAATGACAACCCAAGATGCCCAACACCAATCCGAACTAAACTTTTTGCGCAATTCCGGCCTGTTCCAGGCCGACTACCTGCTCGCCCGCAACCCTGCCCTCGCCGCCGCCAAACTCGACCCGCTCGAATATTTCTGCCGCCAAGGTTTTCGCCGCGGCGACTGGCCCAACCCCTATTTCGACCCCGCCTTTTACCTGTCCGAAAACCCCGACGTCGCGCAGGCCGGCATCAACCCCCTGCTGCACTACGCCGCGCACGGCGACCGCGAAGGCCGCGACCCCTGCCCGTTCTTCGACGTCAAATGGTACCGCGCCAAAAACGCATTAAAACTGTCCGAAAACGCCCTCGCCCATTTCCTCGCCCGCCGCAGCACCGGCGAAGTCGCCCCCGTCCCCTTCTTCGACCCGATCTTCTACTTCGGACAAAACCCCGACGTCGCCAGCAACGGCGGTGACCCGTTCGAGCATTTTCTGGCCTTCGGCGCGCCCGAACTGCGCGACCCTTCAGAACAGTTCGACATCAAATTCTACGTCGCGCGCTACGGCGCGCAACTGCAAGGCCAAAACCCCCTCCTGCATTTCCTCAAACACCGCGCCTCCGGCAATTTTCTGCCGGCCCGCCCGGAGCATGAAAAACTCATCCCAGGCGCCGTCAAAACCGCCACACGCCCCTCGCTGTATTTCGAGGAATTCCGCCCCATCCCCGAATCCGCCCCCCGCCGCGCCAAAATTCTCGCCTTCTACCTGCCGCAATACCACCGCATCCCCGAAAACGATTCCTGGTGGGGCAATGGCTTTACCGACTGGACCAACCTGCTGCGCGCCGTCCCCCGCTTCGCCGGCCATCTCCAGCCCCGCATCCCGCGCGACCTCGGCTTTTACAATCTCGCCGACCCCGCCACGCTAACGGCGCAAATCGAAATGGCGCAAGCCGCCGGCATCCACGGCTTCGTCTTCTACCACTACCTCTTCAACCGCAAACCGCTCCTCGAAGCCCCCCTCAACCAACTCCTCGCCGACAAATCCCAAAACTTTCCGTTCTGCGTGATGTGGGCCAACGAAAATTTTACCCGCCGCTGGGACGGCCTGGAGCGCGAAATCCTCCTCCAACAGGAATATCTGCTTCGCGACGACGAAGCCCTGATCGAAAATTTCTCAAACCTTTTCGAAGACGGCCGCTACATCCGCGTCGCCGGCCGCCCCCTGCTCATGCTCTACCGCCCCGCCCTCATCCCCGACCCCGCGGCGCGCATCGCCAAATGGCGCACGATTTTCGCCAGCCACGGCCACAACCCCCTCATCATCATGGCGCAAAGCATCAACGACCACGACCCGCGCCCCTACGGCCTGGACGGCGCGGTCGAATTCCCGCCCCACAAGCTCACCGACGAGCTCGAAAAGCTCAACGAAAAACTCGATCTTTTCGACGCCGAATTCTCCGCCTCGGTCTATGACTACGCCGCCCTCGCCGCCGCCTCTTCATCAATGCCGCCGCCCAGCTATCCCCTCATCAGAACCATCACCCCCAGCTGGGACAACGACCCTCGCCGTGAAGGCAAGGGCTTGGTCCTCCACAACAGCACGCCAAAACTCTACCAGCAATGGCTAGAGACTCTGATTTCATATGCAAAACAAAATCCCTTCCACGGCGGCGAAATAATCTGCGTCAACGCCTGGAACGAATGGGCCGAGGGCGCCTTTCTGGAACCCGACATCCATTTCGGCGCCGCCTATCTCAACGCCACCGCCCGCGCCGTCTGCGCCGGCGAAACCGCCGCGCAAAACCTCCTGGTGCTGATCGGGCACGACGCCCACCCCCACGGCGCGCAATTTCTGCTGCTCGCGCTCGCCAAACATTTTGCCCAGGTGTGCGGTTTCGAGGTCCATCTCCTCCTCCTCGGCGCCGGCCGCCTGGTCCCGGAGTACCAAAAATACGCCAGCGTCACCCTCGCCAACGACAAAGCCGGCATCAACAACTTCATCAAACGCATGGCCGCCCTCGGCGGCAGGTCCGCCATCGTTAACACTTCGGCCTCCGCGCGCCTGGTGCCCGCGTTAAAAGCCGAAAATTTCCGCACGACCCTGCTGATCCACGAAATGCCCAAATTCCTGGCCCAGCATAATCTGCAAATCCAGGCCAAACTCGGCGCCCAATCCGCCGACACCACGGTGTTCGCCGCCCCGTTCGTCCGCGATTCCGTCTGCCGCGCGCTAGGCATCATCCTGCCGAACGCCAGAATCCTCGCGCAGGGCAACTACCAAAACATCCGTTTCGAGCCGTCCCTGCGCGCCTCGCACCGCGCCAAACTCAACATCCCCGCCAGCGATTTTTTGATCGTCGCCGCCGGCTTCGGCGATTTGCGCAAAGGCTTCGACCTGTTCGCTCAACTCGCCGCCCGCGCGCCAAAAACCCAGCATTACGTCTGGGTGGGCGAGGTGCAGCCGGACCTAAAAACCTATCTGGACCCAAAACTCCACATCACCGGCTTTTCCGAAGACATTTTTGCCTGGCTGTCCGCGGCCGACGTGTTTGCCCTGCCCTCGCGCGAGGACCCGTTCCCCACCGTCGCCATCGAAGCCCTTGCCGCGGGCCTGCCCATCGTCTGCTTCGACGAAGCCGGCGGCATCCCCGCCTTCATCCGCGCCGAAAACGCCGGCGAAGTCGCCGCACCCTTCGACCCCGATGATTTCCGGACAAAAATCCTCGGCCTGCTCGACCACCAAAAGCTTGGCCCGGACCGCCCCCGCCTCGCCGCCCTCGCCCAAAGCCATTTTGACCAGCCCAGCTACGCGCAAAACCTCATCGCCCTGGCCTGTCCCACGCTGCCCGCCATCGCCGTCGCCATCCTCAACTACAATTATGCCGCCTATTTGCGCGACCGCCTCGGCGCCGTTTTTGCCCAAACCCACCCGGTCCAAGGCATCGCGTTCTACGATGACGCCTCCACCGACGAATCCCTGGAACTCGCCGCCCACCTCGCCAAGGAGTCCAACCGCGTCCTCACCCTTATCCCGGCTGCGCAAAATTCCGGCTCCGCCTTCGCGCACTGGCGCCAGGCCGCGCAAGACGCCACCGCCGATTTTTTATGGCTCGCCGAAGCCGACGACGCCGCCGCCCCGGATTTTTTGGCCCGCCTCGCCCCCCTGCTCGCCGGCGACGAAAGCATCGTCATGGCGGTGGCCGACTCAAAAATCATCGACGCCGCCGGCAAAATGCTCGCCCCCGATTATCAGCCCGCATACCGCGCCGCCGGCGCGTATCTCGCCAAAACGCAGATCTTTGACGGCAAAATTTTTGCCAAAAACTGTCTCGCCGTGCAAAACCTCGTCTTTAACGTCAGCGCCGTCCTCTGGCGCCGCGGCGCCCTGCTCCACGCCCTCAACGCCTGCGGCGAGGATTTGAAAACCCTGAAAATTGCCGGCGACTGGCGCCTGTACCTCGAAATCCTCACCCAGCCTGGCGCCAAAATCGCGTTTCTGGCCGAACCCCTCAACCGCCACCGCCGCCACGCCCACAGCGCCGTCAGCGACGCCAGCGCCGCCATTCACCTGGCCGAGATCGAAACCATGCAACGCCTCGCCGCCCAAAAAGTGCAACTTGCCCCGGCCAGGCGCGCCGCCCAGGCCGCCTATTTGCAAACCCTTAAAGCCGAATGGCTAACATGGGATACGGACGCGGACGCCGACGAATCCGGCAAATGCCGCGATATTGCCAGCGTCTCAACGGTCTGATTATACAAATCGCATCCGGGCGCACAGAAAGGTTTTTGTGGATGAAGATATTACTGACCGGAGGCTGCGGATTTATTGGTTCCGCTGTCATCCGCCGCGCCATGGCCGCCACGTCCCACGAAATTCTTAACATCGACAAAATGACCTACGCCGCCTCGGAAGCCGCGCTCGATACCGCCGGCGCCAACGCCCGCCACACGCTTTTGCGCGCCGACATCTGCGACGCCCCCGCGATGACCGCCGCCTTCCAAAAATTCCAGCCCGACGCCGTCATGCATTTGGCCGCCGAATCACACGTGGACCGCAGCATCGACGGCCCCGCCGCCTTCATCCAGACCAACCTGGTCGGCACCTTTGTCCTTCTGGAAGCCGCCCGCGCCTACTGGTCCACCCTCCCCGACAGCAAAAAGCAACAATTCCGCTTCCACCACATCTCCACCGACGAAGTTTTCGGCGCCCTGGACCTCACCGACCCGCCCTTCACCGAAACCACCCCCTACGACCCCCGATCACCCTATTCCGCCAGCAAAGCCGGCTCCGACCACCTGGTCCGCGCCTGGCATCACACCTACGGCCTGCCCGTCATCGTCTCCAACACCACCAATAATTACGGCCCCTGGCAGTTCCCGGAAAAACTCATCCCCCTCATCATTCTCAACGCGCTCGAGGAAAAACCCCTGCCCGTCTATGGCGAAGGCCAGAACATGCGCGACTGGCTGTACGTCGAAGACCACGCCGAGGCGCTCTTAAAGGTCGTGGAAACCGGCGTCCCCGGCGCCACCTACTGCATTGGCGCCCGCCAGCCGCGCAAAAACCTCGACGTCGTCAAAACCATTTGCGCCCTCCTCGACCTAAAACACCCCTCGCCGCACGGCCCCCGTGAACGCCTCATCACCTTCGTCCGCGACCGCCCCGGCCACGATTTCAGATACGAAATCGACCCCTCCGCCGCCGAATCCGCGCTCGGCTGGCAGGCCGCCCACGATTTCGAGCGCGGCCTCGCCGCCACGATAGATTGGTACCTCGCCAACCAATCCTGGTGGCAAGCCATCCGCGCCGGCAAATATTCCGGCCAGCGCCTGGGCGCTGCCGCATGATCCGCAAAGGCATTTTGCTCGCCGGCGGCTCCGGCACCCGCCTGCACCCCATCACCCAGGCCACCTCGAAGCAACTGCTGCCGGTTTACGACAAGCCGATGGTTTACTACCCCCTCAGCACCCTCCTGCTCGCCGGCATCCGCGAAGTCCTCATCATCTCCACCCCGCAGGACCTCCCCCAGTTCCAGCGCCTGTTTCACGACGGCGCCCATCTCGGCATCCGCATCACCTACGCCGAGCAGCCCAAACCCGAAGGCATCGCCCAGGCTTTTTTGATCGGCGAGGAATGGATCGACGGCGAAGCCTGCGCCCTCGCTTTGGGCGACAACCTCATCCACGGCGACCACCTCTCCGCTTTGCTTCGCCAGGCCGGCGCCAGAGAACACGGCGCCACCGTCTTCGCCTACCAGGTCCGCGACCCCGAACGCTACGGCGTCGTCACCTTCGATGCCGCCGGCCGCGCCACCACCATCATCGAAAAGCCGCAAAAACCCACCTCCCCCTGGGCCGTCACCGGCCTCTATTTCTACGATGCCCGTATCACCGCCTTCGCCCACAAAATCACCCCCTCCGCCCGCGGCGAACTCGAAATNNGACGCCGGCACCCCCGACTCCCTCCTGCAGGCCGCCACCTTCGTCCAAACCATCCAGTCCCGCCAAGGCAACCTCGTCGGCTGCCCCGAGGAAGTCGCTTTTCGGATGGGCTATATCGACGCCCCTGCCTTACGCGCCCGCGCCGCCCTGATCGGCAAGACCGATCTCGGCCGCATCCTCACCGAACTCGCCGACGGCACCCACCCGTAATGCAAATCGAGCCCCAATCCATCCCCGAAGTTTTGCTCATCACCCCCCAAAAATTCGGCGACAACCGCGGCTTCTTCTCCGAAACCTGGAACGCCCCCAAACTCGCCGCCCTAGCCTTTCACCATCACTTCGTGCAGGACAACCACAGCCTTTCCGCCCTTCCCGGCACCATCCGCGGCCTGCACTGCCAGATCGCCCCCAGCGTCCAAGGCAAACTCGTTCGCGTCATCGCCGGCGCCATCTGGGACGTCGCCGTGGATATCCGCGAAGGTTCCGCCACCTATGGCCAGCACGTCGCCGTCGAATTGTCCGCCGAAAACTGGCGCCAACTCTGGATCCCTGGCGGCTTCCTCCACGGCTTCTGCACCCTAAAACCCGACACCCAGGTGATCTACAAAGTCACCGCCGACTACGACCGGTCCGCCGAACGCGGCGTCATCTGGAATGATCCCACCCTCGCCCTCCCCTGGCCAGTCGCCCCCGAACACGCCATCCTCTCCGACAAAGACAAACTCTTGCCCCCGCTATCCGCCTGTGACTCCTGGTTCACCCTATGACCTCTGCCCCGTCCCCCCGGCCCCGTAGGGCGGAAAAGCGCAGCGTCTTCCGCCACTTCACCCGCCACACACCAAGCGGCAAATCCCCGCTTACGCCCTGCCCCCAAACGCCCCAACGATCCGCAGATAACGCAGATGACCGCAGATAAAAAATCCCCTCCTCATCTGCGGCCATCTGCGTCATCTGCGGATAGCGCTTCTTTGGCCCACCACGCATGATCCTCATCACCGGCGCCTCCGGCCAACTCGGCGACTCCCTCCAGCGCCTCGCGCGCGCAAGAAACCTCGCTCATCTCGCCGTCTCCCGCCCCGCCTTCGACTTCGAGCATCCCGAAACCATCCAAAGCACCTTCACCGCCGCCGCCCCCACCATCGTCATCAACGCCGCCGCCTACACCGCCGTCGATGCCGCCGAGACCAACGAACCCGCCGCCATCGCCGGCAACCACACCGGCCCTGCCACCCTCGCCGCCCTCTGCGCCGGCGCCAGCATCCCGTTCATCCACGTCTCCACCGACTACGTTTTTGACGGCACCAAAGGCGCCCCCTACATCGAAACCGACCCCACCAACCCCACCGGCATCTATGGCCGCACCAAGCGCGACGGCGAGCTTGCCGTGCAAAACGCCTGTCCAAATTCCATCATTCTACGCACCTCCTGGGTCTATTCAGCCCATGGAAAGAATTTCGTCCGTACAATGCTCAATGCGGCGCGCAAAACCATTTCTTTACGCGTCGTGGCGGACCAACGCGGATCACCCACCGCGGCGGATGACTTAGCCGCCACAGTGCTCAATTTAATTACAACATGGAAAGAAACCGGCTGGCACGAATCCTACCAAGGCATCTACCATGCAACGGGCACTGGAGACACCACCTGGTATGACTTCGCGCGGGCTATCTTTGAATCGGCAAAAACATGCGGATTAACAGCGCCCTCCATCACGCCCATCTCGACAGCGGACTGGCCGACCCCGGCGAAGCGCCCGCCCGATTCGCGCCTAGATTGCGCGAAACTCGAAACAATTTTCCGGGAGAGATTGCCGAACTGGACGGCTTCGCTCCCCGCCATCGTGGCCAAACTGCTGGCGCCGGAACACAATCCCTAACCCGCGCCACCTCCACCACCATCACCATCCTGCTCTCCACCTTCAACGGCGAACGTTTTCTGGCCGAGCAGCTGACCAGCTTCGTCACCCAGGACTACGACAACTGGCGCCTGCTGTGGCGGGACGACGGCTCTTCCG
The DNA here is from genome assembly GCA_003137135.1 of Acetobacteraceae bacterium. Classification (GTDB taxonomy): domain Bacteria; phylum Pseudomonadota; class Alphaproteobacteria; order Acetobacterales; family Acetobacteraceae; genus Acidocella. The sequence goes on along the minus strand of PLFB01000096.1, from coordinate 7,101 downwards.
ACCGCACCGTGTCCATCATGCGCGCCTTCGCCCTCACTCTGCCGCCCGGCCAATGCCTCGAATCCGCCACCTCCGGCCCGCATCTCGGCGCCGCCCCCAGTTTTTTGCTCCTCCTATCGGAAGCGCGTGACGAACAAATCGTCGCCTTCGCCGACCAGGACGACGTCTGGCTGCCGCAAAAACTCGCCCGCGCCAGCGAAAAAATCAGCGCCGCCGGGGACCGGCCGGCGCTCTACTGCGCCCAGCAATTTATCGTCAACGAAACCCTCGCCGGCAGCCAAAAATCCGCCGCCCACACCAACCCGCCCAAATTCCCCGCCAGCCTCACGCAAAACATCGCCAACGGCAACACGCTGGTCATGAACCGCGCCGCCAGCGCGCTGGTCACCGCCATCCCGGCCCCCGAAGGCACCGTGCATGACTGGTGGAGCTACATCGTCATCGCCGCCTGCGGCGGCGACGTGATTTTCGACGCCGAACCCCAGGTCCTCTACCGCCTGCACAAAAACAACCTCATCGCCGCCTCGCCCTCGCTCGGCGCGCGCGCCATCGCCGCCCTGCAGCGCGGCCCATTGATTTTCATGACCATGATGCGCCGCCACGCCGAAGCCCTCAGCGGCCACGCCGCCTGGCTAACCCCCGCCGCCCGCGCGGACCTCGCCCTCATCCAATCCGCCCTCAACGGCAACATTCTGGTCCGCCTGCGCGCCCTGAAAACCTGCCGCCGCTTCCGCCGCCGCACTTTGCTGGAGAATTTGCTGTTCACCTTCTGGTTCCTCACCAGCTAACGCGGGAAGCAAGCGGTCGCTTTTTTAAAAAAAAGCTCCGCAAAAAACCTTTATTATCGCGGCTTTTGAGCGGCCACAGTTTGGCCGCTCAGAAGCCGCGGGTAATAAGAGTTTTTTGCGGAGCTTTTTTTTAAAAAAGCGACCGCTTGCTTACCCCGCCGTCGCAAACCGCTTCTTGGGCAAATGCGGGTGGTCCGCCGGCAGACGATAATCGCGCACCAGCTCGTCCAACCGCTTTTCCAGGTCGCTATCCCTGGCAAACTGCCGCGCCCAGTCGGAGGCCAGCGGCCAGAGCACCAGGCTGAGCTGCATCAAAAGCGCCATCACCCCCAGCTTCGGCCGGCCGGCGGCAAAAAACAGGCGGCAAGGCAGCCAAGCGACGTATTTCGGCATGTCTTCGTCTCCCACAACTTCAAATAACCCATTCGCCATCGACCGCCCCCAGGCAGCCAGCCTTAGTCCGTTGAAAAACCCGATGATTCGCGCCCACAACCGTCGATAATCGTTATACAACTATATGTAGTTGTCGGTTGTAAACAAGGCGCGAGAGAAAGTAAATCAAATTTAATTATTTAAAAAAACGGCCGTAAGCCGCGCTCCTTCGTGCCCGGCGCGCCGCCACTTCGAATCGGAAATCGACCATTTCGGCGGCGTCGGCCGCCGCTTTCCGGCCGCTTCCGTCCACCCTCTGTGCGCGAGCCCGCTCTGCCCCCAGAAGCGGCTCGCGCACACCTAACGCGGTCCCACGCCTCGGCTAACCGCGCGCCCGAGACCGGTTAATTAAAGCCGGTTCATAATTAAAAATATTAACGCCAGAATCAACCACTTCTATTAGAATTTCTTCATGATTTACAATCAAATTCGCGCCGAAAAACAATATTTTGGGCTGCTGACACCATCAACAACTAAATGCGGTAATTAGCCGGTCCAGTTTTTCGAAAATTTTTTCGCTATTCCGTCAAAACCGCACGCCAAAACCTTAAAAACCGTTCATTCCCCCCGGCGCAGCAGCCGCAGCAATCGCACAAGCCGCTCATCCCGGTCCTCCAGTTCGCGGCTCACCGGCACAACGTAGCGCGCGATTTCGGTCACGCCGGACCGCGGCGCATACGCCCGCCCAGGATCCGCGGCGATCACGGTCGCCGCCGTCGCGCAGGCGGTCAGCCACGGCAGAATGTGGCCTGTCATGGTTTTTTCATAAAACACGTCGCCGGCCAGAATCACGTCCCAGCGGCAATCGGCGCCGGTTACATCGCCCTCAAGCACCTCCACATCCACCTCATTCGCCGCGGCGTTCAGCCTGATTGCCGCGCGCGCCAGCCGATCGGTATCGGCGGCCTGCACTGCTGCCCCGGCGCGCGCACAAACAATCGCGGCCAGGCCGCAGCCGGAACCAAAATCCAGCACCCGCTTGCCGGCCACGAGTTCCGGGTTTTGCTCCACGTGCAGCGCCAGCGCCTCGCCCCCTGGCCAGGCAAAAGCCCAAAACGGCGGTGACATGTCTGTAATATTCATGAAATCTTCCGTCGCCTGCCAAAGCGGCGTTACGGCGCTCGCCAGGTAGAGCTTGACTCCTGGAGAGAGCCGCGCCGCCGTGCTGATGGTATGCGCACGGATGAAGGACTCGGCTTCATCCGTACCAATCGCGCCAAGCCTCAGACGACCTGGCGAAAGCGTTTCACTGGTACGGCGTACGGATCAACCGGCACGCGATGCGCGTCGGCGAGCTCCGAAAGCACTTTTTCCAGCCCATCACCCGATTTAAACTTCTGCGCCCAGGCAACGGCCTGAGGCCAAAAAAAGATACTTATCTGCATAATGAGCGCAGCGATCCCAAAAAGGACGCGCCCATGTCCAAAAAACGTAGCGCAGGGAAACAAATAGTCAGTCCTGATTGTCATGATGCACCTTCCCACAACTCCTAATTCAATCATGACCAATAGTTAATCCTGCGTCAAGCAAGTTGAAGGGTTGCAATATATGAAATTTTCGCCGGTCGGGCGCGGAGAACTATATCTAGTCATGAACATAAGTTAACCTACTACATAATGTGAAAAATTATTCATGTATAAGTAACTTTTTTTGTAATGAAATTGTTTGTGGGACGAGTCGCGACGCTGATGTCAACCCCCTGCGCGGAGGTGTCCCGTCCCGGCCTGCAAACCCGTCCATTTTCGCCCGCGCAAACCCGCCATCGGACGGCCGGAAGCCCGATCCAACCCGTCTTGCGTAGAATTTCAATCAAAAGTAGCGCTTCCAGCCGCCTTGCCATCCGGCGCCCGCCGCTGAGGTTTCAGACCGCCTCCCGCATCGCGAAAAGCCGCGCCGGCGGCGGTGACGGCAGCATCGCGCCCGCCAAAGCCCGCAAACGTTACGAAACCTTTGAGCGGCCATCCCGCGGCCACCCAAAAGCCCGCGTTCACAAAAGTTTTTTGCGGAGCTTTTTTTTAAAAAAGCGACCTCTTGCTTACTTACTCGCTATCCCCCACCTCCGGCGCTATTTCCGGCGCCGGCGCCGGTTTCGCTTCCAGCGCCGCCACCCGCACCTCCAGCGCCTCCGCGTGCTCGCGCGCCCGCTTCGCCAGTTCCGCCATCGCGTCGAATTCGTCGCGTTTCACCAGATCCATCCGCCGCACCGCCTCGTCCACCCGCGCGCGGATAGTGGCAGTAATTTCCTCCCGCAGCCCGGCAAACGCCGAGAGGGCGCCGCCGGCCACGCCGGCCAGGTCGTCAAAAAACTTCGGGCGATCTGTCATGCTTTGGCTCTTTCTTGAAACAGGTGCCCCTCATATAAGCACGCCCATGCCGTTGGTGACAGAAGCAAGCCTATCCGCCCCGTGCAGCACCGCGGCCCGCCGATGAATCCCATCTATCTGCCGGTGTTTCCTAAGGGCTTCCACATTGGCCCGCTCTTCATCCACTACTACGCGCTGGCCTACATCACCGCGCTGCTCATCGGCTGGCGCCTGGTCCGCCGCTTCTCGGCCCTGCCGCCCGTCGCCGCCAGTCCGCTACAGGTGGATGATTTCCTCACCTGGGCCACTCTCGGCGTCATCCTGGGCGGCCGGCTCGGCTATGTCCTGTTCTACCAACCGCTCAACTATTTTGCCCACCCGCTGGAGATTTTTAAAGTCTGGGACGGCGGCATGTCCTCGCATGGCGGCTTTTTGGGCGTCACCATCGCCATTCTGTGGTTTTGCGCGAACCAAAAAATCAACCCGCTGCGTTTCGCCGACCGCATCGCCGTCGCCGTCCCCATGGGTCTCGGCCTCGGCCGCCTGGCCAATTTCATCAACGGCGAATTATGGGGCCGCCCGGCAGCACCCTGGTTTCCCTTCGCGATGGTCTATCCCTCCCCCTATGCCGGCCCAGAACCGCGCTACCCCTCGGAACTCATCGAATTTTCACTCGAAGGCCTGATCCTGTTCATCATCATGCTGTTCGCCGTCCGCTCCCCATCCAACCGCATCCACGCCGGCTTCCTCACCGGCCTGTTCCTCTCCGGCTACGCTGTCGCCCGCATCATCGCCGAATGTTTTCGCGAACCCGACGCCTTCGTCGGCTTCCTGCCTTTCGGCACCACCATGGGTCAGATTCTCTCCATCCCCATGCTTCTCATCGGTCTCACGCTCATCCTTTGGTCCAGAAAGCATCCCGCCCCATGACCCGTTTCGATCATTTCATGGCCGCCGCCAACGCCACCTATTACGCGACCAAAAACCCGTTCGAGAATTTCACCACCTCGCCCGAAATTTCGCAGGTTTTCGGCGAGGTGCTGGGCGCCTGGGCCAAAACCGTCTGGGCCATGCTGGGCGCCCCAAAAGATTTTATTCTCGCCGAGGCCGGCGCCGGCCGCGGCACCCTGATGCAGGACGCCCTGCGCGCCTTTGTCCCCGCGCCCGAAATCCACCTGATCGAAACCTCCCCCCGCCTGCGCGAAGAACAGGCGCAACGAGTCCCCACCGCCCACTGGCACGACTCGCTGGCCACCCTCCCCGAAAAACCCATGGTCGTGCTGGCCAACGAGTTTCTGGACGCCCTGCCCGTCCGCCAGTTCGTCCACCGCGACGCCGGCTGGTTCGAGCGCCACGTCGAAGACGCCGCCTATATCGACCAGCCGACCGATTTTGACTCTCCGGACCCGGTCGGCAGCGTGCGCGAAATCAACGAGGCCGCGGAAGCCTTCGTCGCCGAAATCGCCCGCCGCGGCGCCATCGCCCTGTTCATTGACTACGGCGCCGCCACCGGCGCGCCCGCCGCCACCGTCCAGGCCCTGCGCGACGGCAAATTCGCCAACCCGCTGGAACATCCCGGCGAAACCGACATCACCGCGCATGTCGATTTCTCCCGCCTGGCCAGAACCGCGCAAGCGCACGGCGCCGCCACCCAGGGTCCCATCAAGCAGAACGCTTTTTTAACCGCCCTCGGCCTGTTCCAGCGCACCGGCCAGCTCGCGCAGCAACATCCCGAGCGCGCCGAAGACCTCATGCTCGCCGCCCGCCGCCTTACCGCTCCCGAAGCCATGGGCAGCCTCTTCAAGGTCTTTTGCGTCTGCCCCGCCAACTGCCCCACCCTCCCCGGCTTCGAATGACGCCTTTGTTGACCGCCGAAAACCTCGCCGCCCCGCACGGCTTTTTCACCCGCCAAGGCGGCGTCTCCAGCGGCCCGTTCGCCAGTCTCAACTGCAGTTTTTCCAGCGCCGACGATGCTGGCAACGTCACCCGCAACCGGGCGCTGGTGGCGCAGGCCATCGGCGTGCCGCCAAAAAACCTCATCGGCCTTAAACAGGTCCACGGCACCGCCGTCATCGATTTCGACACGCCCTGGCCGCCCCACCAGGCGCCCAGCGGCGACGCCATCATCACCGGCAACCAAAATTTCGCCATCAGCGTCATCACCGCCGACTGCGCCCCCGTGCTGTTCTCCGGCGCCGGGGGCACGCTGGTCGGCGCCGCCCATGCCGGCTGGCGCGGCGCCCTCGCCGGCATTCTGGAAGCCACCGTCGCCGCCATGCGCGCCCGGGGCGCGCAAGACATCACCGCCGCCATCGGCCCCTGCATCCACCAGACCAGCTACGAAGTGTCTTCCTCCCTCCGGGACCCCATCCTCACCCAGGACCCGCAAGCCGAACAATTCTTCGTCCCGGGCCGCGAAAACCACTGGCACTTCAACCTCCCCGCCTACTGCCAGCACCGGCTCGCCGCCATCAAAATCCCCGCCGCAATCCTGCCCCACGACACCTGCGCCGACGAAGAAAATTTCTTCTCCCACCGCCGCCGCACTCTGCGCGGCGAACCCGCCATCGGCCACCAGATATCGGTCATCAAACCCATATGAGATTCCTACCGCTCCTCGCCGCCTTCCTCCTCACCGCTTGCGGCACACTACCGGAACCTTTTTACGGCAACCCCGGCCCCGCCGCCGAAAAACTCGCCATCCCGCCCACCCCGGTCCTCATCATCCCCACCCCCAACGCCGCCCTGCTCGGCGATTCCGCGCAAAACTACGCGCAAAACCTCGCCACCGCGCTGGCCGCCAAAGGCATCCCCGCCATCGCCGGGCCCGCACAGCCGGCGCAATGGCGCCTCGTCACCACCGCCGCCCTCGCCGGCGACAGCGTCATCCCGCACTACACCCTGATCGGCCCCGACCAGAAAACCTACGGCGACATCACCGGCACCCCGGCCGACGCCGCCACCTGGGGCCAGGCCGGTCCCGCCCAAAACCTGCAAGCCGCCGAGGACACCCCGGCCCTCGAAAACCTCCTCAACACCGTCAACGCCCGCATCCAGGGCGCCGACCCCAATTCCCTCGAAAACCGCCCGGCCAGACTTTTCGTCACCGGCGTCACCGGCGCGCCCGGCGACGGCGACCTCTCGCTCGCCCGCAACCTCACCGAGGACCTGCCCAAACTCGGCGACGACATCACCACCAACCCGCAAAACGCCGACTTCTTCGTCACCGGCACCGTCACCACCGCGCCCGACGCCAACAACCAACTCCTCGTCACCCTGACCTGGAAAGTTTTCGACGCGCGCCACCAATCCATCGGCCAGGTCAGCCAACTCCACGACCTCGACCCGTCGGACATTTCGCCCTACTGGGGCGACGTCGCCGCCGCCGCCGCCACCGAAGCCGCCGGCGGCATCCACACCGTCATCAGCAACGCAACCCTCCATCGGCCCGGAGCGTAAATTCAGGAAGCAAGGCCAGGGGTCTCTGCCCCGTCGCGCCGGAGGCGCGCCGATCTTTTGATTCGGCGGCCCTTCGGGCCGACGACCCCGCCAAAGGCTGAGCCTTTGGAATCCATTTT
>PLFB01000047.1 GCA_003137135.1 Acetobacteraceae bacterium | reverse complement strand
AGGTTTTGCAGGACGTGGCGGCCGATGAAGCCGGTGGCGCCGGTGAGCAGGATTTTCATCAGGGTTGGTAGTTGGGGTAGGCGGCGTCGCGGTCGGACATGATTTTTTCGCCTGCGGGCCAGATGATGCCGAAGGCCGGATCGTTCCAGCGCACGCCTGACGCGTGGGCGGGGCTGTGGGGCGTGGTCATTTGATAGAGGATTTCCGTGGCGTCCTCCAAGGTTAGGAAGCCGTGGGCGCAGTAGGCGGGGATGAACAGGCTTTTGGCGTTTTCGGCGGTTAGTTCAAAGCCTTGCCAGGTTAGGTAGGTTGGTGACTCCCGGCGCAGGTCCAGGACGACGTCGAAAATGGCACCGTGCGTGCAGCGGATGAGTTTTTGCTCCGCGGCGGGGGGGGATTGGTAGTGCAGGCCGCGCAGCGTGTGTTTTTTGTGGTTGTAGGAGATGCTGGATTGGACGAAGGCGGTTGGAAGATTCTTGGCGGCAAATTCGGCGGCGCAAAACGTGCGGGCGAAGTGGCCGCGGTGGTCGGCGATTGGTTCAGGGCTGATCAGGACGGCGCCTTGGATATTTGTCGCCGAAAAGATCATGGGAGGATTGTTAGTGTGGGGATGGGCATGACGAATTGGCCGCCCCAGCTGCGGATTTGCTGCATCTGGGTGCGGATTTCGTCACGGAGGTTCCAGGGTAGGATGAGGAGAAAATCTGGTTTTTCCTCGAATATCTTATCGGGGGAGAAAATCGGGATGTGGCTGCCGGGGAGGAGCAGGCCCTGTTTGTGGGGGCTTCGGTCAACGGTGAAGGGGAGCAGGTCGGCGCGGATGCCGGCGTAATTCAACAGCGTATTGCCTTTGGCGGGGGCGCCGTAGGCGGCGATTTTTTTGCCCTCGCGGCGGGTTTTGATGAGGAAGTCGAGCAGGGCGTATTTGGTTTCGGCGATCTGGACGGCGAATTTCGCGTAGATTTCCGGGCCGTCGAGGCCGGCGGCGAGTTCGCGCGCGCGCAGCGCGGTGACGCTGGGGGAGATGAGATTGGCGCCGGCGTGGCCTGCGAAAATGCGCAGCGAGCCGCCGTGCGTCGAAAGTTCCTCGACGTCAAAAATTTGCAGGCCGTGATGCGCAAAAATGCGCTCGGCGGTGAGGAGCGAAAAATACGAAAAATGCTCGTGGTAGATGGTGTCGAACTGGTTTTCGGCGATCAGGCGCTCGATGTGCGGGAATTCGATGGTGATGGTGCCGGATGGTGGCAGCAGGATTTTGAGGCCGGCGACGAAGTCGTTGAGGTCGGGGACGTGGGCTAACACGTTGTTGGCGGTGATCAGGTTTGGCGCGTGGCCGGCGGCGCGCAGGCGATGGGCGGTGGTTTGGCCGAAGAAGGCGATGTCTGTAGAAATGCCTTTGGCGATGGCGGCTTGCGCGACGTTGGCGGCGGGTTCGATCCCCAAAACCTTGATGCCGGCTTGCGAAAAATATTGCAGCAGATAGCCGTCGTTGCTGGCGATTTCTATAACTTCGTTGTTTTGGTTCAGATTCAGGCGGGCGATCATGGCGTTGGCGTAGGTTTGGGCGTGGTGCAGCCAGCTTTCGGAAAACGATGAGAAATACAGGTAGTCCGAAAATATCGCCTCCGGGGTTTCGAATTCGGCGAGTTGGACGAGGCGGCAGGCGGAGCAGACATAGGCGTGGAGGGGGTAGAATTTTTCCATCGCGTTGGCCTGGCTGGGGCGGAGGAACGCGTTGGAAAGCGGGGACATGCCGAGGTCGGCAAAGGTTTCGGTTAGCGTCTCTCCGCAAAAGCGGCAATGCGGCGTTGTCATGGTCTTTTTGTCGCGGCTTCGGCGCGCCATGACGGGTGAGACGTGCCGGCGGCGGCGATATTTTCGAAGTTTTGGACTTGTTGGTAAAGCAGTTGCTTTGTAGGTTCCCCGCGCGCAAAAGCTTCGTACCAGGCGGCGGTCCAATCGAGGGCGGTCTCGATGGTGAGGCGCGGGCGCCAGCCTAAAAGCTGGCGGGCAAGCGAAGAGTCGACGGCGAGTTGGGCGGCTTCGTGCGGGCCGGGGTTTTCGGCCTGGGTCCAGGGGATGCCGAGCGCCTCGACGAGCTTGTGGACAGGCAGGATGTCATCGGACGCCGGCCCAAAGTTGTAGGCGGCGGCTGCAGATTTGCCGTGCGTAAAAAGTCTTTCGGCCAGGGTGAGGTAGCCGTTCAGCGGGTCCAGGACGTGCTGCCAAGGGCGCGTGCTGTTGGGGTTGCGCAGTTCAATCGGCCGGTTTGCGGCGCGCGCGGCCATGCAGTCGGGGATCAGGCGGTCGGGCGAAAAATCGCCGCCGCCGATCACGTTGCCGGCGCGCACCGTGGCGATGGCGGCGGCGGATGCATCGTGGAAAAACGAGCGGCGCCAGGCGGCGGTGAGAATCTCGGCGCAGGCCTTGCTGGCGCTGTACGGGTCGGCGCCGCCCAGGGCATCGGTTTCGCGGTAAGGATACGGCCATTCGCGGTTGTCGTAGCATTTGTCGCTGGTGACGACGATGACGGCGCGCACCGAAGGGCTTTTCCGCACAGCTTGCAGGAGGTTGGCGGTGCCGATGACGTTGGTGGCAAAGGTTTCCACCGGTTCCGCGTAGCCGCGGCGGACGAGGGATTGGGCGGCGAGGTGGCAGACGATTTCGGGCCGGAAGTTTGTTAGTTCAGAGGTTAGCCTTGTGGCGTCGCGAATGTCAGAATGCACAAAGGGGATCTCGGTTTCCAGGCCGATGAGATCACACAGGTTCGGGGTGGTTTCCGGCGGCAGCGCATAGCCAAAAACCTTGGCGCCGAGATGGCCAAGCCAGGCCGCCAGCCAGGCGCCTTTGAAACCGGTATGGCCGGTGAGAAAAACCCGTTTGCCGGACCAGAAATTTTCGTTCATGCCGCAAGCCAGGGCGGGGCGCCGGAATCCCATAATGCCTGCAGCACCCGCTTGTCGCGCAGCGTGTCCATCGGTTGCCAGAAACCGTCATGCTCAAACGCCATCAATTCGCCGGCCTCGGCCAGGGATTCAAGCGGTTCCCGCTCCCACACCGTGGCGTCTCCGCCAATCGTATCCAGCGCCGCGGGGTTCAGGACGAAAAACCCGCCATTGATCCAGTCATGGCCGCCGTGCGGTTTTTCCTGGAAGCGGCGCACGGCTTTGTCCTCGATGACCAGCGCGCCGAACCGGGCCGGCGGGCGCACGGCGGTCACGGTGGCGAGGCGGCCATGCGCGCCGTGGAAGGCGATGAGGGCGGAAATATCCACCGTGGAGACGGCGTCGCCGTAGGTGAGGCAGAAAGGTTCCGGGCCGATGGCGTGGCGGATGCGGGCCAGGCGGCCGCCGGTCATGGTGTCGTTGCCGGTGTCGAGCAGCGTCACGCGCCAGGGTTCCGCGGCGTGGCGGGTGATGACGGAGGTGTTGGTGGCGAGGTCGAACGTCACGTCCGCATTGTGCAGGTGATAGTTGGCGAAATACTCTTTGATCACGTGGCCCTTGTAGCCGAGGCAGACGATGAAATCCGTGATGCCGTGCGCGGCATAGATTTTCATGATGTGCCAGAGCATCGGCCGGCCGCCGATTTCGACCATCGGCTTGGGGCGGAACTCGGTCTCCTCCGCCAGGCGGGTGCCGAGGCCGCCCGCCAGGATGACGGCGGTTTTGATCTTTTGGGGGTCCATGTTGCAGGGATAACGGGTGGGGCGTGGGCGTTGCAAGCGCGCAGAAGAGTTATCCGCAGATGACGCGGAGGGCCGCAGATCGGCGCGGAGGAGGTTTTGGGCGCTACGGCAGGGCCGGGCGGCGCTTTGGCGGGAGGATGGGTTCCAGTGCTTCCGCGAAAGCGATGAGGGCGGCTTCGGCGTGCAGGGGGGCGTAGAGGGCGATGGCGTGCGGGATTTCGAAGGTTGCGGCCGCCTGGTCTCGTGGGGCGGTATGGCGGGCGAGGGAGACGGGCGGGCGCGTGGGGGATGAAACATAGCCGGCGGGCAGGCACAGGCTGGGGTGGCCGGTGAAATTGGTGATGGTGAGCATGGGTCCGGCCAAAGACGGGCCGATGATCAGGTCCACCTGGCGGAAAATCTCGTCCATCTCCAGCATCACCAGGCGGCGCAGACGGTCCGCCTGGACGTGATCGACGGCGGAGAGGAAGCGCGATTTTCGGAACGAATTGGGCCAGGCGTCGGCATCCTGCCAGGTAAGCAGGTCGTCCTGGCCGGAAAGGGTGAGGTCTTCGAAGGCGGCGGCGGCCTCGGCGAAGAGCAGGGCCATGAGGGAGTCGTAGGGCAGGTTTTGGCGCGCTAACGGGATGATCGGCAGTCCGAGGGATCTGGCGGTTTCCAGGGCGTCGCGTTCGAGCTGGGTGGTGTCCCCGGCCGCGAAATCCGCCGGAAAATAGCCCAGGCGTAGCGTCTTCACGGGTGCCGCGCCGCCGAAGGGGGCGAAAATCTGGAACGGGTCGGCGGCGTCCGGGGTGTTGAGGGCGTGCAGGATGAGGGCGGTGTCGGCGGCGGCGCGGCAGATTGGGCCGATTTTGTCGAGCGACCAGCAGAGCGGCATGGCGCCGGTGCGGGAAATGCGGCCGTAGGTGGGGCGCAGGCCGACGGCGCCGCAGCGGGTGGCGGGCGAGATGATGGAACCCAGGGTTTCCGTGCCGATGGCGAAACTGACGAGGGCGGCGGCGGTGGCGGCGGCGGAGCCGGCGCTGGAGCCGGACGAGCCTTCGGCCGGGTTGTACGGGTTTTTGGTGCGGCCGCCGTACCACAAATCGCCATAGGCCAGCGCGCCGACGGCGGTTTTGCCGAGCAGGACGCAGCCGGCCTCGTGCAGGGTTTTGGCGACGAAAGAATCTTCGGCGGGGATGCGGTGCTGGTAGGGTTCGGCGCCCCAGCCGGTGGTGACCCCGGCGGTGTCGAAAACGTCTTTCAGGCCGTAGGGGATGCCGTGGACCGGGCCAAGCGAAATGTTTTGGCCGGTCAGGCCGTCGAGCTCCGCGGCGCGGGTGATGGCGGAGCCGGCGGTGACGGTGGCGAAGGCGTTCAGGGTGGGGTTATGGCGGGTGATGCGGTCGAGATAGATTTTTGTCAGACGCTCGCTGGTGAGCTGTTTGGATTTGATCCAGCCGGATTGGACGTGGGTGGGGGCGAAGGCGATGTCTTCGTCGGCGGCTGGCAGGGGCGCGATTTCGGGGGTGAAATCGAACGGTTTCATTTCCGGGGCAATGTAGGAGGGCAGGCGGGGGTCGAATCTGGTGGCGGGGCCGACGGGAAATGGGATTGTTGTGGCGCGGCGCCGCAGGGCGGCTTCGATTTGGGGAAGAAAATTGTCGAGCATCTGGGTGCGCTCGGCTGGCGTGTAGGTGATGCCGAGGAGGCTTTCGGCGGCGGCGAGGATTTCAGGCGTGATGACGGGCATGGTTTGGTTAGCTTGAGATTTTTAACCAAAGTCAAGCAAGAGGTCGCTTTTTTGAAAAAAAGCTCCGCAAAAAACTTTTAATTCCCCCGGCCTTTGAGCGGCCAAACTGTGGCCGCTCAGAGGCCGGGGTTAGTAAAAGTTTTTTGCGCGCTTTTTTTCAAAAAAGCGCTGCTTGCTTACTGCGCTTGCGCAAACGCGGCGGCGGCGCCGAGCAGGCCGGGGTGGGGGTGGGTGAGCAGTTTGACGGGGATATTGGCCATTTGGGGGTGCAGGCGGCCTTTGGCGCAAAAACGCGCGGCGAAACCGGAGGCGGGCAGGAGATGGGCGATGCGGGGGGCGATGCCGCCAGTCAGGACGACCGCGCCGGCGCCGTGGGCGAGGGCGAGGTCGCCGGCGGCGGCGCCAAAGATTTGGCAGAAGCGGGAGAGGGCGGCGGTGGCGAGCGGAGATTGGCCGGCGAGGGCGAGGGTCCAGAGGGATTTGTCGTCCATCGGCGTGATGGCGGATTGTTCGATGGCGGCGAGGGCTTCAAAAATGTTGACGAGGCCGGGGCCGGAGATCAGGCGTTCGATGGAGACGCGGGTGAAGCGGCGGCGCAGGTGGGTCAGGATGGCGTCCTCGATGGCATCAAGCGGGGCAAAATCCTGGTGGCCGGCTTCGGTGGCGATGACGTGGCTTTTGGCGTCCCCGCGCAGCACCAGGGCGGCGCCCAGGCCGGTGCCGGGGCCGAGCAGGGTGATGGCGCCGGTTTCGGGGAGCGGGATTTCTGGGCCCGTCAGGTGCAGGAAATCGGCTGATGTGACCTGGGCGAGGGCGTGGCCGATGGCGCCGAAATCGTTGATGAGCGTGAGGGTTTTCAGGTTCAGCTCGGCGGCCAGGGTGGCGCGGCGGAGGACCCAGGGGTTGTTGGTAAAGGCCAGGATGTCGCCGGCAAGCGGGCAGGCGACGGCGATGCTGGCGGTTTCTGGCAAGGGCCGGCCCAGGGCCTGGCCGAAGGCGGCCCAACTGGCGGCCAGGCTGGCATGGGCGGCGGTGGGAAAGGTGATGGGGTCCGAGAGGTGGGTGACGCGGGCGCCCTCGATGGTGGCGAGGGCGTAGCGGGCGTTGGTGCCGCCGATGTCGGCGGCGATGATTTCAATGGACATCTTTTTGAATATGGCGAGTGGCCTGGGGTTTGTGAACCAAGCCGGACAAGCGCGATCCGCGGCTGACGCGGATGGCCGCGGATTAGGACGTGCGGGTTTTCGCGGCGTTTCGAAGCAGGGAAAAATGCGGCGGGAGGTCTTGCGCGCCGCCCGGAATTGCCTGAAATTAGCGCGGCTGACTAACTAATCGCCGGCGCCGCATTTGGCCGGGTTATACAAAAAACAAAGGTTCGGGAGAAAATAATGCAAGAATCCAAAAAGCGGGTGGCTGTTTCGCTGCGTCAAAAACTTGCGCTCGGCGCTGTGGGGCTGGCCTCCGCGGCGCTGGCCGGCGTGTTTTGCAGCGCGGCCCTGGCGCAGGGCGTGGCGGCGGGATTGTCGGGCGAGCAGATCACCAAGGCGACCACGGCGGTGAACTGGCGCAGCATCGTGGCGAACGCCGCGACCTCAAAAGACTGGCCGGCGGTGGGGCTGGATTATGGCGAGACCAGGTACAGCCGGCTCACGCAGATCAATGCGGATAACGTGAAAAACCTCGGCCTGGCCTGGACGTTTGATCTGCATTCGACGCGCGGTGTCGAAGCCACGCCGGTGGTGGTGGACGGCATCATGTATGTCACCGCGCCGTGGAGCATCGTGCACGCGATCGATGTGCGGACCGGGCAGGAAATCTGGTCGTATGACCCGCAGGTGCCGCGCAGCGATGGCATAAAGGCCTGCTGCGACGTGGTGAATCGCGGAGTCGCGGTGTATAAGGGCAAGGTCTATGTGGCGTCGTTCGACGGCCGGCTGATCGCGCTGGATGCGGCGACGGGCAAGGTGGACTGGTCGGTCGATACGATCGATGACCACAGCAAGGCGTTTACCAGCACGGCGGCGCCGCGCGTGCTGAACGGCAAGGTGCTGATCGGCAATGGCGGCGGCGAGTATGGGATACGGGCGTATGTTTCGGCGTATGACGCCGAGACCGGCAAACTGGACTGGCGCTGGTATGTGATTCCGGGCGATCCGGCGAAACCGTATGAGAACCCGGCGATGGCGGCGGCGGCGAAAACCTGGGATCCCAGCAGCAAATATTGGATCGACGGCGGCGGCGGCGGGGTGTGGGACGACATGGCCTATGACCCGAAATTGAACCTGGTTTATTTCGGCACCGGCAATGGCAGCCCGTGGTCGGCGAGCTGGCGCAGCCCGGCGGGCGGGACGAATCTTTATCTCACCTCGATCGTGGCGCTGAACGTGTCCACCGGTCAGATGAAGTGGTATTTTCAGGAATCGCCTGGCGATAACTGGGACTATGACGCGGATTCGCAGATCATTCTGACCGATATGCGGATCAAGGGCGTGATGCGGCATGTGCTGCTGCATGCGCCGAAGAATGGGTTTTTCATTGTGCTCGACCGCGCCACGGGGAAATTCATTTCGGCGACGCAATTCGTGAATCAGAACTGGGCCGCGGGGTATGACGCGAACGGCAAGGCGGAGGTGCTGCCTTCGGCGCTGGATACGTCGAAATCCAACGACGTGATTCCGGGGCCGTATGGCGGGCATAACTGGCAGCCGATGTCGTATAATCCGCAGACCGGGGATGTTTATATCCCGGCGCAGAATGTGCCGGTGACGCTGATGAAGGACCCGAACTGGGAATTTAACAAAACCAAGCCGATGGTGCTGATGTCGGGCACCGGGTGGAATCTGGGCCAGGCGCTGAATGCGACGCCGCCGACCAGCAAGCCGTTCGGCGAGCTGATCGCGTGGAACGTGGCGGCGGGCAAGCCGGATTGGACGCATCAGTACCCGGCGCCATGGAATGGCGGCACGCTGACCACTGCCGGGAACCTGGTGTTCCAGGGCTCCGCTGATGGCAGTTTTTATGCTTATAACGCCAAGACCGGCGCGGAGCTCTGGCACTCCCCCACCGGCACCGGCGTGATCGCGGGCGCGAGCACGTATATGGTCGACGGCAAGCAATATGTCTCGGTGGCGGTCGGCTGGGGCGGGGTGTTCGGGCTGCTGGAACATGTCGCGCCGACGGCCTCGCCCGGCACCATCTACACGTTCACGCTGGGCGGCACCGCGCCGCTGCCGGCCTTCGTGCAATACCCGACCACCGGCCTGGTGAAGGGCGTGCACTATGACAAAGCGGATATCGGGCCGGGTGCGGGCATGTATGTGGCCGATTGCGCGCTGTGCCATGGCACGCCGGGGGTGAATAATGGCGGCGCCATCCCGAACCTGGGCTATGTGCCGGCCAGCGTCATTTCCAACCTGAAATCCTATGTCATCAACGGGCCGCTGCAGCAGGCGGGCATGCCGAATTTTGCCGGCAAGCTGGATGACACGCAGATCAAGCAGATCGCGGCGTTTATTCAGGGCACGGCGGATTCGGTTAGGCCGAAGACCAACTAGAGACGAAGGAAGCAGGTACTTTTTTTGAAAAAAAAGTACCCAAAAAAACTTTTGCGGGGGGGCTTTGGCTCCCCTGTTNNAACAGGGGAGCCAAAGCCCCCCCCGCAAAAGTTTTTTTGCGCCGCCCCGCGGAGGGCCTTTTTTTTAAAAAAGCGCTGATTTCTTCCTGCTAGGCGGCCCGGGTCGCGGCGGGGTTCACCCAGCGCACGGCCTGACCCGTCAGCGTGATGTCCAGGATCGCCTGGCCCTCATACGCTGGCAGCGCGAGCTTGGCGGCGCCATTGGTCCAGCGGTGGCCGGGTTCGGCGTCGTGGAAGCCGGTATGGCCGGGGTGGTTCAGGTCGATGCTCTGGCGGCCATTTTCGGCGGTCAGCGCCAGGCTGGCGACGGCGGCGCCGAGGACGCGGCGGTCCGACGCGTCGGCGCCGGTCTCGGCCGGTACGCCGGTGCTGCTGAGCAGCGTGACGGACGTGCAGCCGGCAGGCAGCGTGAAGCGGATCGTCTGGCCGAGCCGGCCGGAGGGCGCGAGCACGCGGTTGCCGGCCTGGATCGTGAGGTCGGCTTCGGCGGTCTGTGCAAAGCCGAGGCGCAAAGCACGCTCCAGTAGCTTCTGGCGGATGGCCATGAGCACGGGGCCTTCCAGCAGCAGCTTGGCGCAGGAGCGATCTTCACGGTCGGAGGCGAAATCCGGGTGCAGCTGGACGGCATCGCCCTCGAACATTTTGCGGTTGCCGCTGTCGAGGAACGTCTCGGCCGGGATGCCTTCGGCCAGCACCACGTCGTGCTCGGCGAGCTCGATATGGTGGTAGGTGACGGCGCGGCGCGACTTGTCCCACAGGATGGTGGCGCCGTTGACGAGGGTTTTGGCCTCGACCAGGTGGCCGTCCAGCAGCAAGGCGTGGTCAGGCGAGAGGATCAGGTCGCGTTCCGGCAGGCCGGGCGCCAGCGCGCCGGCGCGGACGCGGACGGGCATGACTTTTTCGGGTTTGGCATGGCGGGAGATGTCCACGCGGCGCGATCCGGTCCAGACGATTTTCTGCACGGCCCCGGTGCGGGCGGAGAGGACTTCGTCGCCAACCGCCAGGTTTTCGACCGCGATCATGCCGTCCGGCGTGAGAATCTCGGTGCCGGCGCCGAAGCATGGCATATCCGAGACCGTGATGCCGCCGGGGCCGCTGGTGAGGGTGAAGTTATCCGCGGTCAGATTATTCGGCGAACTGGTGCCGGAGACGGTGATCTGAACGGTATCGTCCGGGCTACCGATCCGGCTTTCATCGAGAATTGTATAGACGCCGGTCGCCGTATTGTAGTTGGTCAAGATCGTGTCGCCCGACTGCGTCACAAGCACGCTCGGCCCGACGATGAAGCTGTCGCCCGGTCCGAAATTGGTGATCCGGCCCAAATTATTGCTGTCGGCTGTCGAGGACAGCGGCGCGGTGAAATCGACCACGCCGGGGCCGGTCATGTTGAAATCGGTGCCGGTGATGGAGCCGAGCACGTCGAGCGTGCCGCCGACATCGAACGTGTCGACGCCGGGGACGGAAACGGCTTCGCCGGCGGTGCCGATCTGCCAGTCCGAGCCTTTCGCGACCGAGATGAGCGTGAAGCCGTGGTAGTTGCCGGGATTGGTGAGGGTGCCGAGGCCGGTGCCGCCTAGCATGATGTAGTTGCCCGAACCGGCGGCGGTGGCCTCGCCTTTCAGAACCTGGCCGGGGTCGAGGATCAGCGTGTCGTCGCCGGTCGTGCCGGTGAAATCCACCGAGAAGCCGGCCGCGGCGCCTTGCGAAATGGTGCCGGCGTTGGTGACCGTGCCGGAGCGCAGCACGATGCCGGATTCGTCCAGCGAGCCGCCGCTGGCGCCGCCGATGATGACGCCGCTGAGGGAGTTTTGAACGAAGCCGATATTGGCGCCGGACTCGAGGACGGTGATGGCGGCAAAGCTGCTGCCGGAGATCAGGCCTTCGTTGATGATGGTGCTCTGCAGCGAGCCGTAGCCGATAACGATACCGCCGGTCCCGGAAATCGTGCTGCCGAATTCGTTGACGATGCGGCCGTCATTAACACCGATGGCATTCATGTTTTTAGACATGATGATGCCATAGTTGATGATGGTCGCGTCAGCGGCCGTTCTCGACTGGATGGCGTATTCATCCTTGTTCGCCAGAGGCGCGGTGTCGAGCACGACGCCGTCGATGACGATGGTTGGGCCGCCGATGGTGGTGGCGTTGGATAATTGATAATCTGTATAAATAGCTTCGTTCGAGTTACCGCCGTTGCCCGTCGCGATGCTGATGGTGTTGCCGAAGCCCAGCGTGAAGGGATTGTTATTACTCGTTATGGTTGTGGTGATCGTCGTCGTTGTCATTGCGGTTTCCTGAGAATGCCATCGCTAAATAGCTCGTTAACTTTTTTAAAACAAGATGAATCATCAACAGCAATAACAAAACAATTTTGTCAACATGAAACTTTGTGTCATAATTTAGTCACCGTAGACACTGTGTTTGCCGCCAAAAATTCTTGCACATAACGCCTTCGCGGCCGCGCCGCGCGGCGCGGCGCATTTGTTTCGCGTGCACAACTGTATACCAAATCGTTCCGTCAGCGCCACTTAAGGTCGCGTTCGGCGCGGTTGACCGGCGGCGCGATGTCCGGCACTCGTGCCGGCGATCATATCGCAAAGGGACCGGTTATGCGAACCGCAAGTCTGGATGAAATCAAGTCTCACGTCGGCGGCTCGGTGGGCACATCCTCATGGGTGCTGGTGGACCAGGATATGATCAACCGATTCGCGGACGTGACGGGTGACCGCCAGTTCATCCATGTGGACGAGGCGCTGGCGAAGCAGACGCCGTTCGGCGGCACGGTGGCGCACGGGCTGCTGACGCTCTCGCTGCTGCCGGTGATGGCCTATGAGGTGATGCCGCGGCCGGAGGGCGCGAAGATGGCGGCAAATTACGGCTATAACAAAGTGCGATTCGTGGCGCCGGTGCGGGCCGGCAAGCGCATCCGGGCGCATTTCAAGCTGGTGGACTACAGCGAGGCGAAACCGGGCCGCTGGCAGCAGATCACCGAAGTCACGGTCGAGATCGAAGGCGAGGACAAGCCGGCCCTGACCGCGGAATGGATCGGGCATACTTTCATGTAAGCAGTGGGCAGTGGTCAGTCTGACCACTGCGAATTGACCACTGGTGTCTGGCCTTGCTTGGCGCGAGCGTTGGCGCCAAGAAGCGGGCCAAAAGGAGAGCGGCAAATGAAGATTCATGACGTCAGGGTTTATCCGTCCAAGGAACATCTGAGGCGGGAGGACCAGTTGGCCTGGAAAATCGCCGGCGTGGCCGCGGATAAGGTGGCGGTGGAGAAGGCCGTGACCGACATGATCATCAACCGGATCATCGATAACGCCTCGGTGGCGATCGCCTCGGTGAACCGTTCGGCGCCCACCTCGGCGCGGGGCATGGCGCTGGGGCATCGGCGCAAGGGCGGCGCGACGCTGTTCGGGGCGGCTTCGCGCTTCAAGGTGAGCCCGGAATGGGCGGCGTGGGCCAACGGCACCGCGGTTCGGGAACTGGACTATCACGACACGTTCCTGGCGGCGGATTATTCGCATCCGGGCGATAACATCCCGCCGATTCTGGCGGTGGCGCAGACGATGGCGCGATCCGGCAAGGAATTGATCCGCGGCATCGCGACCGGGTACGAAATCCAGATCGACCTGGTGCGGGCGATCTGCCTGCATGCGCATAAGATCGACCACATCGCGCATCTGTGCCCGGCGCAGGCCGCCGGCATCGGCACGCTGCTGGGGCTGAAGCAGGAGGTGATTTACCAGGCGGTGCAGCAGGCGGTGCATGTGTCGTTCACGACCCGGCAGTCTCGCAAGGGCGAGATTTCGTCGTGGAAGGCGTTCGCGCCGGCGCATGCGGGCAAGCTGGCGGTGGAGGCGGTGGACCGCGCGATGCGCGGCGAGGGCGCGCCCAGCCCGATCTATGAGGGCGAGGATTCGGTGATCGCCTGGATGCTGGACGGCAAGGACGCGCGCTACCACGTGCCGCTGCCGGAGCCGGGCGAGCCGAAGCGGGCGATCCTGGACTCCTACACCAAGGAGCATTCCGCGGAGTATCAGAGCCAGGCGCTGATCGATCTGGCGTTCAAGATGCGGCAGAGCATCGACGACGCGGAGATGATCGAGAAGATCGTGATGCATACCTCGCACCACACCCATTACGTCATCGGCACCGGCGCCAACGACCCGCAGAAGATGGACCCGAAGGCGAGCCGCGAAACGCTCGACCATTCGATCATGTACATCTTCGCCGTCGCGCTGCAGGACGGCACCTGGCACCACGTCGACAGCTACGCGCCGAAGCGCGCCGGCAGGCCCGATACCGTCGCGCTGTGGCACAAGATCGAAACGCGGGAGGATCCGGAATGGACCCGGCGCTACCACTCGATCGATCCGAACGAACTGTC
>PLFB01000237.1 GCA_003137135.1 Acetobacteraceae bacterium | reverse complement strand
AACCCCCTCACCCCCGCCGCGCACTCCACCCTCATCGAACTCGGCGGCCAGGAATTCTACGCCCGCACCATTGCAGACCTCCCCGTCATCTTCCACGAGGTCCAGCAGGCCTGGGCGGAAGCCCTCGACCACGGCGCCAACTTCGCCGCCCTGCAAGCCGCCATCCAGAACCGCGACGTGCCCAAAATCAAAGCCATCTGGAACCCCCTCGTCGAGCGCCTCGACGAAGAATCTTTTTACGGTTTTATCGCCCGCGCCCCCCTCTTCAAGCGCCTCGGCTTCCGCCACCGCGAGATTTTCGGCCAGGTCGGCTTCGGCACCGGCGGCTGGGACACCGACTACCCCAACTCAATCCTCGAAATTTTGCGCGTCGTCGCCACCGGCGCCGAAGATAACCACCAGTCGATCATCGGCGGCGCCGAGCAGATCCCCCGCCAACTCTGGAGCCACGCCCCCGAAAAACTCGTCCACTGGCCCGCCAACACCACGCTGGCCGCCCTGCACGGCCACACACCCATGCCCGCCGTCACCCGCATCGCCCCGGCGGAAAACCAAAAAATCGCCATCACCGACCGCTACGGCAACACAAAAACCTACGCCGCCGCCATCATCACCTGCCAAGTCTGGCTGCTCTCCGCCCGCATCGACTGCGCCGAATCCCTCTTCCACCACGACCTCTGGATGGCCATGGAGCGCAGCCACTACATGCAATCCAGCAAAACCTTCGTCATGACGGACCGTCCCTTCTGGCGCGACCAGCACCCGCAAACCGGCCGCGACCTCATGTCCATCACCCTCTCGGACCGCCTTACCCGCGGCACGTACCTGTTCGACAACGGCCCCGACAAACGCGGCGTCATCTGCCTCAGCTACACCTGGAACGACGACGCCTTAAAGTGGCTGGCGCTGCCGCTCGACGAGCGCGTCCGCCTGATGCTGCACTCGCTCAAACAAATCTACCCCACCCTCAACATTGCCCAGCACATTATCGGCCAGCCCATCACCGTCAGTTGGGAATCCGACCCCAATTTCATGGGCGCCTTCAAGGCCAACCTGCCCGGCCACTACCGCTACCAGCGCCGCCTGTTCAGCCACTTCATCCAGCACAACCACGCCCCCGCCCATCGCGGCATCTTCCTCGCCGGCGACGACATTTCCTGGACCGCCGGCTGGGCCGAAGGTGCGGTCACCACCGCCCTCAACGCCGTCGCCGCCACCATCCGCCACCTCGGCGGCACGGCGGCGCCAGGCAACCCGGACCCGGTGGCAAGCTGGGAGGCGCTGCAGCCAAAAATGCTCGGGACCTAAGAAGGCAAGCAAGCAGTTACTTTTTTGAAAAAAAGTAACCAAAAAACTTTTGCTCCGCTTCGCGCGGGGCGGGACCGCAACGGTCCCGCCTCGCGCGAAGCGGAGCAAAAGTTTTTGCGCGCTTTTTTCAAAAAGCGCTTCTTTCTTGCCTTACGTCATACGACTTTCACGACCATGACCATTGCGGCGCCACACCAATCTTGCCTACAATTTCCCCATACGGGAGACCATCATGGCCAGCGACATCATCACCAGGCTTCGCCACCCCAAGGAAGACGGTTACGGCATCGTCATGATGATCTTCGGCAGCCTGTACTGGCTCATCATCATCGCGGTCGTCGCCGCCGTCGGCTACAAGCAGCCCGCCTCCCTCCTCATCTACGTCGCCTACGCCATCGGCTTCATCCTGTTCATGCTGCTCTCCGCAGCACTCTTCAAAGCCCGCATCTTCGGCAACTACGTCCTCATCGGCCCGGAACAATTCCCGCATCTGCACCGCATGGTGCAGGACGGCGCCGCCAGCGTCGGCATCACCCCCACCCCCACCGCCTTCCTCTACAACTCCAACGGCCTCATCAACGCCTTCGCCCGCCGCCTGTTCGGCGGCCGCTACATCTTCCTCACCTCCGCCCTGGTCGAGGCCGACACCGACGAACAGGTCAAATTCGTCATCGGCCATGAACTCGGCCACCACGCCGCCGGCCACCTCAACCTGTTAAAAAACATCGTCAAAGGCCCCGCCCACTTCATCCCCTTCCTCGGCCCGGCCTATGCCCGCTCCCGCGAACTCACCTGCGACCGCGTCGGCGCCTATCTCTGCAACGACCAAAAAGCCTCCCGCACCGCCCTCACCATGCTCGCCTGCGGCTGCCGTCGCCTCAACAGCTCCCTCAACTGCGACGCCTTCGAGGCCCAGGAAAAACTCGTCCCCCCCTTCTGGGGCTGGGTCCTGCTCATCTTCTCCCGCTACCCCCGCACCACCCAGCGCTCCCTCGCGGTATCCACGTTCTTCACCGAACAATTGTCACGCGGCTACGAAACGCCCACCCCAAGCCGCGACGCGGCCTGGAGCACGAGACCAGCGGAGTAAAGCAAGCCGCGCTTTTTTAGAAAAAGTAACCGCTTATACCAACCCGACCTAACGATGACCCATCCACGTCATTGCGAGCGCAGCGAAGCAATCCAGCTTTTTAAAGCCAATGGCGTTGACCGTGAGTCACGAATAACGTCTTGGTATTACTTACTGCTCTGCGCCTCAGCCTTCAAATCCGCCGCGCGCGCCAAAATCCGATCCTCCAGCCCGCTCACCGTCGCCGGGTCCACATCCGTATCCTGCCACTGGCCATTCTCCCGCACCTGGTGGAACAGCGAGACCTGAATCGCATTCGCACTCATCTGCTGGCTCAGAATATAGGCATTCGCCTTAAAACGCTCATCCGGCGTCGCCGGCGGCGAATACCAGTCCGTGATAATCACCCCCCCGAACGGATCGGCCGAGACCAGCGGCATGAACGAGAGCGTGTCCAGCGTAGCGCGCCACATATAGGCATTCACCTGGATGCCGGGGCCGCTCGGGGTCGCGTTGCTTTTGCCGAAGGTGAACAGGCTGGAAGCATCCGCGTTCTGCTGCTGCGGCGGGAGGGTTTGCGTCTCGGGGTTGTTAACCACCGCCTGCGTGGGCTGCGCCCCGCCGCAGCCGTTCAGAGCAAGGCATAAGGCGAAGCCGGCCGGCAAGATGATCGTTTTCATGAGCGCCAAGTGAAAGTCTCCAAACCCTTAAACTGCGGGGTGTTTAGCTGGCGCCGGTTGTTCCGCCAAGTGCCGTGGAGCGGCTTGTCAACCAAGTGCCGCGGAGCGGCTTATCGGCCCGGCGCCGCGGAGCGGCTTATCAACCAAGTGCCGGGCCGTCGCGTTACGCGGCGCTAACAAGAAGGGGGCGGCAGTCGCCTGCCGCCCCCTTCAGGAGATTCGTTAGTAAACGCTAGCCGATTACCACTTGAAGGTGGCGCCGACGGCGACGGCCTGCGCCTGCGCGTCGCCCTTGGCGGTGGTGCCCGCACCGCCGCTCACATCCAGGCCGGCGTTGCCGGGCTGATGGCGGTGATCGTAGAGGTACTGCGTGAACAGGCTGAGGTTCGGGCTGATCACGTAGTTGCCGCCGACCGCGGCGCCGTATTCGCTCAGCGTCCGCGCCTCATGCACGCCCGCCGCCAAAGTGCCGGGGTATGAGCCGGCGCTCTGGCTGTCGATGATGCTGGCGCCGAGCACGTACGGGCCGAGCACGTAGGTGGCGCCGACGATGAAGGCGATCGCGTCGCGCGCGCCCTTCGGCTTGAACGCGTAGCCGTCTTCGACCTGGCCGCCCTTGACGTTGGCGCCCAGGGTAAAGCCGGCCACTGTGGTCTGCGCGCCGAACTGATAGACGCTCATCGTGTCGAACCCTTTATGCAGCGGGCTGCCCGCCGGCTCCGCGGCGCCGTCATAGTTGATCGGCGCGCCGTACAGCAGGGCGCCGGAGAGCTTGGTCTTGAACCCGTTGGCGTCGAGCACGTATTGCAGCGCGGCGTCGATGGTGTTCTTGCGGCGCTTGCCGATATCGGCCGGGTCGGCGGAGGAGTATTCGGCCGCGCAGGTGCCCTCGCCGGAGGTCGCGTCGGTGGCGCTCGCCGCGCTGCAATCCGAGTAGCCTTCCTTGAGGCCGTTGGAGTTCGGCTCGTAGCCGACACCGGCGCTCAGGCCGTCGATGGCGGGCGAGAGCAGCACGACCTTATCGGTCGCGTACAGGTTGGAGGCGTCGGCGTAGATGAAGTTGTTCTGGCCGCCCACGGACGCGTCGGAGGGCAGCAGGTTGGCGGTGCCGCCGTCGGTGTTGTACTGTGCCCCATCACCGAAGGCTTCGACCACGCCGGCCTGATCCAGCGAGAACACGCTGTCGCCCTGGCCGACCCGCACGAAGCCGGTATCCGGCGCGCCGATATAGCCGTAGGCGCGCTTCACGTAGATGCCATCGAGGCCAGAATCGGAGTTGGCGGTGCCCAGGCCGGTGGTCTGGTTGGCGCCGACGCGCACGCCGGCCTCCGAGGTCGAGGTCCGCAGTTCGATCTGCGCGCCGTAATCCAGCCCGCTGACGGTCTGCGCGTCGAACCCGGCATAGATGCGGGCGTCGCCGTCGGTGGTCACGGGGTTCAGCTTGTCGGTCCCGCTCGCCGTTTTCACGGTGTTGTCGGTCGAGCCGGTATCGCCGATTTCAAACTGCAGATAGCCGTTGACATGGACCACGACCGTCCCGGGCGCCACCGGCTTGACGGGCTGCGCCATGGCGCCGCCGGTCATCGCGAGCGTCGCGCCGAAGGTGGCCGCGGTGGCCAGAAGTAACTTGCGCATGAAAACCTCCTGAAATGCCGGTTGACCGGCAGGGAATTGCTATTCGTCTATTCTCGAAACAAACCTTGCCACGCCGGTCTCGGTTCCGCGTGCGTGGCTACGCCTTAAATGCCAAAAGGCGCGCCGCAAGCAATGACCGGGTGGCAACTTTTGGGTAATTCCTAGTCACTGTGGCGAGATAGCCACAACTCCATGACATTACGATGAAATACCAGCTTCGAGCGCATGAATTGCGCCCACACCGTAACAAAAACCCGCCAATTCCTTAACCTTTTGGCCAGAAATTCCGCCTAAAGCGTAGGCAAAGCATGGCCCGGCGCGCCGCGCCAGAAGCCGCCAGCGTACCGCCCCCAGCGCCCGCCCGCCGGGATGACTCGCCGTGGCAAAGGCCGGCGAAATGAACAGAATTTTTGCCCCCGCCCGCCGCGCGGCCAGAATTTCCGGCACGTTATGCGCAGAGGACGTCACCAGCCCGGCCAGCCGCCCGCCCAAAAGCCGCCGCCCGCCGCGCAAATGCAACCCCGCCCTCAGCCGCGCCGCCAGCCGGGCATCACCGGCCACCACCAGGCCCAGCCGCCGCGCCCGGCACAGTTTTGCCACCCGCAATGCCAGCGCCGCCCGCTCCGGCGCCTCGTCATGCCGCAGCACCACCCCCGACAAACCCGGCGGCAACCGCGCGATGGCCGGCATCGGGTCCGGCGCACGCAGAAAATCCGTGAACAGCCAAAGCACCGGCAACCGCCCGCGCCGCCTTTGCTTTACCGCGCGGGCCCAAAACAGTAACCGTGCATCCATGCCCGGACTTAGCCCGATCGCGCAAAACCTGGCCAGCATTTTGGCCCGCATCGCCGCCGCCGCGCAAAACGCCGGCCGCAAACCAGAGGACATCACCCTCGTCGCCGTCTCCAAAACCCACCCGCCGGAGGCCATCGCCCAGGCCCTCGCCGCCGGCCAATTCACCTTCGGCGAGAACCGTCTGCAAGAAGCCCAAGCCAAATTCCCGGACCTGCTCGCCCGCCACCCCAAAACCCGCCTGCACCTCATCGGCGCCCTGCAGACCAACAAGGCCAAAGACGCCGTGAAACTCTGCCACATGATCGAATCCCTCGACCGCCCCAAACTCGCCGACGCGATCACCACCGCCGCCGCCGCCCACGGCGCCTGCCCCGATCTCCTCATCCAGATCAACATCGGCGACGAACCCCAAAAATCCGGCATCCCCACCGCGGATGCCGAAACTTTCATCCGCTTCATGCGCACCCGCTTCGGCCCCAGTCTGCGCGGCCTGATGTGCATCCCCCCCGCCGGCGCCGACCCCACCCCCTTCTTCCGCCACCTCACCGCCCTGGCCGACACCCACAACCTCCCCATCCGCTCCATGGGCATGTCCGCCGACTTCGAAACCGCCATCCACTGCGGCGCTACTCATGTCCGCATCGGGACCGCTCTGTTCGGGGCGCGGTGAAGCCAGCAAGGCCAGGGGGGCTTTGCCNNGGCAGAGCCCCCTGGCCTTACTTTCCCTCACTGCCCCGAACCCGGCGGGTTCTCGAGCGTGGCCCAATTCAGCGGCGGCAGGGGTGCGACTTTGGCGCCGTTGATATTGATGGCGCCGCTGCCGTAGGTCGCGTTGACGGTGAGGGTTTGGCCGGCCTGCGGGCTGGTCGAGATATAGGGCGTAAGCTGCGCCTCGCCCTGCGCGATCGAAGGGCCGATTTGCGGATAGGCGCTGGTGATCGCGGCGGTGAGTTCGTCGAGGTGGTCCGCGGTCAGGTTGGCGGTGCCGGCCGGCTGCAGGTTGGCGTCGAATTTCAGCGTCCCGCCGGCGTTGGCGGTGGTGGGGCCGACGGCCAGCAGGGTGGCGAAACTGCCGCTGCCGCCGCCGCTCGCCCATTGGTGGATGATCGGGATCAGGATTTTTTGCTGCGCCTGCGGGTCGTACTGCGCGCTGCGCATCTGGTTCGGCAGCGCAAAAATTCCCGGCGGCACCGGGCCGGACAGGTTCAAGGTAAAGTTGAGCTGATTGATCCGCCCATCAAACGGGATCGAGGCGATGCGCGTCATCAGCGGCGAGAGCGCCATACCGAACACGGTCACCGATTCGTCCAGCGCCGGCTGCCCGCCGCCGGCGGCCAGGTTGATATCCGTATGGCTGGCGATGTTGTCGATATGCAGCAGCAGCAGGCTGCCGGAGCTCGCCAGAAAGTCGATGCCGCTGGCGCTAAAATCGCCGCCGCGGAACGGGTACACCGATTTCTGGAACAGCGCGTTGGGGTCCAAATCCTCGCTCAACGCGACGCTGCCGAAATTCACCGCCAGGTCCAGATTGCCGCCGGCGTTGATGGTCATTTTTTGTGGCAGATCGACATTGAACACGGTCGGGTTCACCGCCTCGATCCGCAGCCCCACGCTGGGCAGCGTCACGACCGGGACCGAGCCATTGGCGGTAGCCGGAAATGTGATGGTGAGCCCATTGATGGTCACCAGCGCGCGCAGCGGCGAGGTACCGCGCGCCAGGCTGGAATAGGCGACGGTGATGCCATGCGTCGCCTGTTGATCCGCCCAGTTGGTAAACCCGCTCTGGATTCGCCCCTGCGCGTACCACCACAGCCCGATCCAAGCGCAGACGAACACGACGATCAATGTCAAAAGGAATTTAATTACGCCGCGCATGAAAAAACCGCCCCGTTGTGACCCGGCCGTTTCCGCGTGGCCGCCCGTTACATAATGGACTGCTATTGACCGCGGGCCAACCCTTTGGCCTTTGGGGGGCATGCAAATTTTTGGCGACTGGCGGGGGCTTGGGCAGGCGGCGCGCGGTGCGACCGTGGCGCTGGGCAATTTTGACGGCGTGCATCTGGGCCATGCCGGGGTTTTGCGCGCCGCGCACGCCGCCCGGCCGGACCTGCCGCTCGCCGTCCTCACCTTTGAGCCGCATCCGCGCGAATTTTTCCGCCCGCAGGACGCGCCGTTCCGGCTGATGCTCTCGGCCGAACGCGCCGCGGCGCTGCAAACTCTGGGCGTGGCGCTGCTCTACGAATTGCCGTTCGACGCCGCGTTCTCGCATTTTTCGGCCACGCAATTCGTGCGCGACGTGCTGCATGGCGGATTCGGCGCGAAGAATTTGGCCTGCGGCGCGGATTTCGCCTTCGGCCACCGCCGCGGCGGCGATATTTCGCTCCTCGCCGCCGAAGCCGAGGCTTTGGGCATCGGCCTCACCATCGTCCCGCCGGTGACGGACGCGCAGGGTCCGATTTCCTCCACCCGCATCCGCCGTCTGCTGCAGGACGGCTACCCGGAGCGCGCCGCGGCTCTGCTCGGCCGCCGCCACACGATCCGCGGCGAGGTGATGCACGGCGACGCCCGCGGCCGCACCATCGGCTTTCCCACCGCCAACATTCTGCTCCACCGCCATCTGGAGCCCGCCCGCGGTGTTTACGCCATCACGGCCCGCCTGCCCGACGGCGCGGTGAAAAAAGGTGTCGCCAATATCGGCCAGCGCCCGACCGTGGGCGGCACCGAGAGCCGGCTGGAAGCCCATCTGTTCGATTTCGCCGGCGACCTGTACGGCGCCGAGCTCAGCATTTCCCTGCACCATTTTTTACGCGAAGAACAAAAATTCGCCTCCTTCGAAGCCCTAAAAACCCAAATTTTGGCCGACGCCTCCACCGCCCGCACCCTCCTTGACGCTGCCCCCGCCCCACCCGCATAAATGCCTCATGTCCGGCAACACGATATTTTTCCGAATGACACCGCCCGCCCTGGCATAACGGGTTTTCGGCGCCCGCGCGCCCCTTTGCCGCTCCTCCTGCCGGATTTTTGCTCGCCATGACCGACGCTGTGACCGACTACAAATCCACCGTCTTCCTCCCCCGCACCGATTTCCCCATGCGTGGCGACCTGCCCCGCCGCGAGCCCGAACTGCTCGCCCGCTGGGAGCGGATGGGCCTATGGCAAAAACTCCGCGCCGCATCCGAGGGGCGCCCAACCTTCATCCTGCATGACGGCCCGCCCTACGCCAACGGCAACCTGCACATCGGCCACGCCCTCAACAAGATCCACAAAGACGTCATCAACCGCGCCCAGCAAATGGCCGGCAAGGACGCCAACTACATCCCCGGCTGGGACTGCCACGGCCTGCCCATCGAGTGGAAGATCGAGGAGCAATACCGCAAAGCCGGCAAGAACAAAGACGACGTTCCCATCCTGGATTTTCGAAAAGAATGCCGCGCCTACGCCGCCCACTGGCTCGCCGTGCAGGAGGAAGAATTTATTCGGCTAGGCGTCGCAGGCGATTGGAAGAACCGTTACGCGACGATGGACTTTACCTCCGAAGCCGCCATCGCCGCCGAAATCGGCAAATTCCTCCTAAACGGTTCGCTTTACCGCGGCCTCCGCCCCGTCATGTGGAGCCCCGTCGAAAAAACCGCGTTGGCGGAAGCCGAAATCGAATACCACGACAAAAAAGACACCGCGATCTACGTGCGTTTCCCATCAACAACCGAAACCGCCACCTCCATCGTCATCTGGACCACCACCCCCTGGACCATGCCCGGCAATCGCGCCGTCGCCGCGGGGCCGGACTTCGACTACGCGCTGGTCCATGTGGACGGGGTGAAGGACGGCTCGCTCGCCCGCGTGGGCGAGAAACTGCTGGTCGCGCTGCCGCTGCTGCCGAAGTTTCTGGACGATACCGGCATCGCGACGCACCATCTGGTACACGTCTTCAAGGGGGCGGCGCTGACCGGCACCATCCTCGCCCATCCGCTGCGGGGGCACGGCTACGACCAGGACACACCGTTGCTGCTCGCCGACTTCGTCACCACGGAGGCCGGCACCGGCTTCGTCCATATCGCGCCGGGGCATGGCGAGGACGATTTTATCCTCGGCCGAGCACATGGGTTGGACATCCCGGAAACGGTGGGCGATGATGGGACCTTCAACCCCTGGGTGCCGCTGTTCGCCGGCGTTCACGTTTACAAAGCCGCCGATCCCGTTTGCGCCGCGCTGATCTCAACCGGTTCCCTGCTTGCGCGTGGGAAAATTTCCCACTCGTATCCGCACTCCTGGCGGTCCAAGGCGCCGCTGATCTTCAGAGCCACGCCGCAGTGGTTCGTGCGCATGGACGGGCCCGAACATATCCGCGCCAAGGCGATGGCGGCGATCGCGGCGACGCACTTCGTGCCCGACCGCGGCCGCAACCGGCTCGGCTCGATGGTCGCCAGCCGGCCCGACTGGTGCATCAGCCGCCA
>PLFB01000083.1 GCA_003137135.1 Acetobacteraceae bacterium | reverse complement strand
CGGCGTTTGAGCGGCCACAGTATGGCCGCTCAAACGCCGGGGGAAATAAAAGTTTTTTGCGCGCTTTTTTTCAAAAAAGCGCTACTTTCTTGCATGATTAACTCTCTCGAGACCGCCCCGCCGCTCTGCCACCTCACCGCCGCGCAGCTTGCCGCCGGCTACGCGGACGGCTCGTTCTCCCCCGTCGAGGTCACGCGGGCCGCCCTCGCGCGGGCAGAAGACATCAATCCCGCTCTCAACGCCTTTACCTTCATCGACCATCAGGGCGCGCTTCAGGCCGCCCAGGCTTCGGAATCGCGCTGGCGCGCCAAAACCCCGCTCAGCGCGCTGGACGGGGTGCCCGCCACGATCAAGGACATCGTCGCCGTGCAAAACTGGACGACCAGTTACGGCAGCCTCACCCAAAACGCCCCGCCCGCCGCCGAGGACGCGCCGGCGCCAAAAAACTGGCGCCGGGCGGGACTGGTCTTCATCGGTCAGACCACGACGCCGGAATTCGGCTGGAAGGCGGTGACGGATTCCGCCCGCTTCGGCATCACGCGCAACCCGTGGAACCCAAACCTCTCCCCCGGCGGCTCCTCCGGCGGCGCCGCGGTGGCGGCCGCCACCGGCGCCGGTGTGCTGCATCTGGGCACCGATGGCGGCGGCTCCATCCGCATCCCCGCCGCCTGGTGCGGCATCGCCGGCCTGAAACCCACTTTTGGCCTGGTGCCGGCCTTTCCGCCCAGCGCCTTCGGCACGCTGGCGCATATCGGCCCCATGGCGCGCACGGTGGCGGACCTGCAAGCCGGCCTCGCCGCCATGGTTTTGCGCGACAGGCGGGACTGGCACCAGTTCACCGACCCGCATCTCGCCGCCCCCGCGCCCTGCGCGCTGCCCGGCCTGCGCCTCGGCGTCTGGCAAACCCCGCCCGGCCTGGCCCCCAGCCCCGCCATCGCCGCCGCCTTCGCCGACACGCTGACAACCCTGCAGGCCGCCGGTGCCATCCTGGAACCCATCGCGCTGCCCGCCGCGAATCTCATGCAAATTTTCGAGATTCTTTGGTTCGCCGGCGCCGCCGCCCGCCTGCGCGCCATCGCGGATTCCCACGATCGCATCGAGCCCGGTCTGCGCGCGATCGCCGACCGCGGCGAGGCGATCGCGGTGACGGACTACATCGCCGCCCACACCGCGCGCGCCGCCTTCGGCGCCGCCATGGACGCGCTGCTGACCAGTTACGACGCCCTGATTTCCCCCGCCACCGCGATCCCGCCGCTCGCAGCCGGCCAGCTGATACCGCACGGCGCCGGTCTGTCCCGCTGGCACGAATGGGCCGGCTTCAGCTTTCCCATCAACCTCTCCCAGCATCCCGCCTGCGTCATTCCCGCCGGCCACGCCGGCCCGCCAGCCGCGCTGCAACTCATCGGCCCGCGCCGCGGCGACGCCCGGCTGCTGGACATCGCCGCCGCCTGCGCCGCCGCCCTGGCGTGATGCGCCGATGCCAGAACGCCGCCTAAACATTCTGAACTAAAAACGAAATAATCCAGCTTTGCTGGCCGAAAAAACTTCAAAGATTATTTTTTTGAAACTGGGTATCTTTTCACTGGCGAAAACCGTATAGAGCCATCGTTCGCCGCGCTTCGTCTCTCTCCTCCGGCCCGCTGATGGCTCAATTACCGGCTGAACCCCAAAAACCATCAGATCGCAACGCCAGAGGCATTTTCTCTAACGAAAAATTTCGAAAATTTTGGCGGCGCCGTGCCGCGGCGGCGATCTATTCCCAATTCTCGCCGTTGCCAATCTTCCAGCAATATCCATAATTTTCGAAGACGAAAACATTTTTTCCGCTATTGGCACTCTAATTTCTTATGGTAACACATATTTCATGGATGAAGACACAATCATTGCGACGTTCTGCCAGAAACTGAAAACGTTGCGACTGGCAAACGGTCTGACGCTCGAGGAACTCGGCGAAATGAGCGGGGTCTCGATTTCCACCATCTCCAAAATCGAAAACCGACAGCAAAAACCCTCGTTCGAAACCGTGCTGCGCGTCTCGCGCGCCCTGCGCATCAACTTCGTGCACATGCTGGAAACGCCTAGCAACCACCACCACCTGGCGCGCCGCACCATCACGCGCGCCGGCACGGAACCAAAACTGCAGGGCGATCATTACACCTACGCCACCCACGCCGCGGAAATCACGCACAAGGCCATCATCCCCACGATCATGACCATTCGGAACCGCGACGTGCCGCCGGCCGATCAATGGAGCACGCATCACGGCGAGGAATTCATCTACGTGCTCTCTGGCACGATCGAACTCCACACCGAAGAATATGCCCCCGCCACCCTGAACGAGGGCGATAGCTGCTACCTCGACTCCGCCATGCGCCACGCCTTCGTCTCAACCGGCGACAGCGATGCCACCGTGCTCTCGGTCTTCATCGCCACACCACGGCTGGTGTCGGCGCTGGACGGGCATCGTCAATCGGTGCGGGACGGCCATGGTAAATCGGTGCGGGATGGCCAGGCCAAATCGGTGCAGGAGGCGAATGGCAAATCGCGACCCGACGGGCAGGCTGAGTAGCAGCAAGCGGCGCTTTTCAAAAAAGCCCTACTTGCTGCGTTAAAACGCGTACCGCAGCGCCGCCGAGAACTCATGGTCCTCGCCATCCGCTTTCGCCACCGTCGTCGAAAAATCCGCCGCTAGCGACAGGGTCTCGCTCAAACTCGCGGACAGCCCGCCGCCGATCACCGCAAAATATCTCGTCTGCTTGCCGTAGCTCGTCGTCAGCGGCACCAGGGGCTCGTCGGTGAACACCGAATCGAAATTTCCGCCATTGCCGGACACCACGTCATCCAGCGTCGCGCTCAGATGCGGCTTGAGCACCGCATTGCCCAGGCTCACGGTGGTCGCCGCCTGCGCGCCGGCGTCCAGCACGGCGACCTGGTCATCCTGCGCGTTCACTGACTGCGTCAGCGCCGGATCGCCGGTTTCGGTATAGGCCGCGACATGCGAATCGGTGACGTCCAGCCCCGCCACCGGACCATAAGTCAACTCGCCGCAATGCAGCAGATAGCCGAAATCACCGCCGAAATCATAGGTGGCGCCGCCCGGTTTCGCGACGATATTGCCGGCCACCACGCCCGGCCGCGTGTTACGAAAATGATCGAACCCGACAGCCAGCTTCAGATTCATATAATAATCCGGCTGCACCAACGCGGCGTAAAAACCAAACTGATACGCATTCGCCGAAAGCTTCGTCCCCCCCGTCGCGGTGCCCGACTCATCGCCATACCCCAGCGCAGCACCCACCACCACCGAGTCCATCACGCGGTCATCCAAGCCGGCGGCAAACGTGCCGATAGAATAATTGAACGCGTTATTCGCGCCCTGCGCGTTGCGGTTGCCATAGTCATAATTGCCCGTGAAGAAGCCGGATAAATGCCCAACCGCTGGCGGCCCGCTTGCATCGTCGCTGCCCAGTTGCGCCACCATGCCCTGGCTCGGCACGTTCAGCGCAAACCCCTGCGCACCGCTGCGCAAGCCGTCCAGCCGCGCATTCAGCGCGCTGGCAAACGCCCCCGCCCCCGCCGCCGCCATCTGCGCCGGCGCCGCCAGATCCGCCACCGCGTTCACCGCATTCGCCGCATATTCCGCGATCAGCAAATGCGTCCCCGTCGTCGGGTGCACGTCATCCCAGAACAAATACTGGTTCTGCGCCGCGGTGCCCGCCGTCACGCAGGACGGCGTGTATAGGCACGCCGCCGTCACGTTGGTCTTGCCGTACAGCGCCGGATCGGCCAGCAGCTCCGAAAACAACTGCGTTTGATTAATCAGTATGACGTTGGTGCCCTGGGTATAGTGCAGGTCCTCCATCGTCAGCGCCAGCGCCGCTCCGTGCGCCTGCGAAATCGCATCCGCCGCAGCGATGGTGGCGGCGCCACTGGTGTTGAACAACGGCGTGTCCCCCAACGGCGGCAGCGTGAACACAATAAACCGCCGCGCCCCCAGCCCGGATAATTCCTCGATTCCCTCCGCCGTCTGCGTCGCCACCGTTTCCACCGTCGCCGGAATAATCACCGCCGGATTCGCCAGCCCCGCATCCACCAGCCCGAGCGCCGCGAAATAGTCATTGGCACCGACCCAGATACCCACCACGTCGCTATTGCTCAGCCGCGTGCCGGTGGCCGCGAAACTCTGCACCTCCTCCAAAAAGCTTGGCAGCGGCGTCGCAAAACCCTCGCCCGTCGGCGGCGGCAAATTCTCCAGATTATTGAAAGTAGCGCCCCCAACCGATAACGGCCCGGCAAACGCGCCGCCCACACCATAGTCATTGGCCGCCGAAAACCCCAGCCCCAACAGCCCCGGAACATACTGCGCCCAGACCGGACCGTTGGAAAATTCGTTGTGGTAATAAGGCGGCGGCGGATAATCCAGCCCGGTCAGCTTCGGAATGTTCCCGTCATCCACGAGACTGTCGCCAAAGACATAAAAATTCCCGGCCCGCGCCACGGACGGCACCACAACCACCGACGCCAACAGCGCCGCACCCAGCGTTAGAGCTGCTTTCATTCGTTCCTCCACAATGAGCAGTTTTTTGTAACGAGCTGCTTCAAAACGGAGGCTAAGACAGGTTAACGCAAGCGTCAACAAGAAGAAAAGCAGCGCTTTTTAAAAAAAGCGCGCAAAAACTTTTATTAACTGCGGGCGCTGACAACACCAAGCCTTTAATCGCCTCCTATGGAGGCGATTAAAGGCTTGGTGTTGCCAGCGCCCGCAGCTCGCAAAAATTTTTGCGCGCTTTTTTTAAAAAGCGCTGCTTGCTTTTATGCCGCGCTGGCTCGCTTCTTCGCCGGCGGCGGTTGATCTTCGGCTGTTGGCGTCAGCGCTTCCAGCAAAGCGGTACGCAGTTGGTTCAGCTTGCGTTCGTTTTCGATTTTCATGCCAAAAACGTCTTTGACGTAGAACACGTCCACCGCGCGCACGCCGTAGGTGGTGACGTGGGCGGAGGCGATCTGCAGCCCTTCGTCGCTGATGGCGGCGGTGACGTCGTGTAGCAGGCCGGGCCGGTCGCGGCCGTTCACTTCGATGACGGTGTGGCGGTTGGAGGCGCGGTTATCCACCACGACGCGCGGCGGCACATGGATGGCGCGCATCCGGCCGGGCAAAATGCTGCGTGTCGCCTTGCGGATTTCCGATTGCAGTTTTAACCGGCCTTCCAGCGCCTGTTCCACCAGCGCGCCGAGGCGGGCGAGGCGGTGCGGCGTGTCGTACGGGCCGCCGGCGGCGTCCTGGATCCAGAACGTGTCGAGCGCCATGCCGTCGGTGAGGGTATGGATGCGCGCGTCCACGATCGAGGCGCCGGCGATGGCGAGGGCGCCGGCGATGCGGGAAAACAGCCCGGCGTGGTCGGCGGTATAGACCACGACTTCGGTGACCGCGCGCGCCGGCAGCGGGTCAGCGTTCACCGTCAGCGGCGCGTCGCGGCGTTTCGCGTCGCGGATCATGCGGGCGTGGCGTTCGATGCTTTCGGGATCGAAGCCGAGCCAGTAGCTCGGATAACCGAGTGACAAAAATTCTTCGCGGTCCGCCGGCGAGAAGTCGGCGAGCAGGCCGGAGACCATGTCTTTCACGCGGGAGATGCGGGCGTCGCGTTCGGTGGTGGAGAGGCCGCCTTCCAGCACTTCGGCGACGCGGGCGTAGAGTTCGCGCAGCAGCGTGGCTTTCCAGCCGTTCCAGACTTTTGGCGAGACGGCGCGAATGTCCGAGACTGTGAGGATAAGCAGCAGTCGCAGGCGCTCGGGCGACTGGATGGTGTCGGCGAGGTCCAGAATGGTTTTGGGGTCGTCGATGTCGCGCGAGAACGCGGTCTGGCTGAGCAGGAGGTGGTGTAGCACGAGCCAGGAGACCATTTCGGTCTCTTCCGCCGTCAGGCCCAAGGCGGGTCCGACGTGCAGCGCGATTTCGGCGCCGAGTTCGGAATGGTCGCCGCCGCGGCCCTTGGCGATGTCGTGCAGCAGCAGGGCGACGTAGAGCGCGCGGCGCGATTGCACCTGGTCGATCAGCGCGCTGGCGACGGGGGCGATTTCGACCAGGTCGCCGGCCTCGATGGTGTTGAGCACTTTTATGGCCTGGACGGTGTGAACATCGACGGTGAAAACGTGGTAGGTGTCGAACTGCATCTGGCCGACGATGCGCCGCCAGTCCGGCAAATAGCGGCCGAGCACGCCAGTTTCGTTCAGCAGCGTGAGCCAACGGGCGGAATCACAGGAGCGGTCGCCGCCATTATCCTCGCCGCCGCAGAGCAGGTTGAGGAACAGGGCGGCGGCGGTTTTGTTGCCGCGCAGGTCGGCGGCCAGGTTGGCGGAGCGGATCAACATGCGCAAAGCCAGCGGGTGCAGTTCCAGCCCCTTGTCGCGCGCAAACAGCAGGATGCGGAAAATCGAGGTGGGGTCCTTATCCGGGTCGCGGCCCGGCGCGAACAGGATTTTGCCGTCGGCCAGCACGAAGCCGGCTTCGATCAGCGCGGCGTCGGTTTCCTTGGCGATCGCCGGCGGCCCCAGGGCGGCGCGCACCAAAGCCGGTTCCAGCACGCCGGTGACCCGAGAAACTTCGCGCACCACCAGAAAATAGTGCCGCATGAAACGTTCCACGCCGTCCTGGCGGCCGTGCTTCGTGTAGCCCATGCGGGCGCCGATGACCGGCTGGAAGTCGAAGGTCAGGCGTTCCTCGGCGCGGCCGGCGACGTAGTGCAAATGGAAGCGCACGGTCCACAAATATTCCCAGGCACGGCGGCAGGCGCGGGCCTCGGTCTCGGTCAGAATGCCGCCGCCGGGCGCGTCCTTGCCCACCAGTTCGCTCATGGCAAAGGTGTTGAAGACGTACCGGGAAACCCAGTACAGCGTCTGCAAATCCCGCAGCCCGCCGCGGCCTTCCTTCACGTTGGGCTCGACCATGAACGGCGTGTCGCCAAAACGGCGGTGGCGGGCGGCGCGCTCGGCCTGTTTGGCGTGGATGTAATCCGCCGGCCCGTCCGCCGCGCAATCCGCCCGGAACGCCTTCTGAAAATCGGCGAACAGCGCGCGGTCGCCGGCGATGCAGCGCGCGTCCAGCATCGAGGTGCGGATGGTGACGTCCGCCTTGGCGGCGGCCAGGCATTCCGGAATGGAGCGCGTCGCGTGCCCGACCTTCAGGCCCAGATCCCACAGAAAATACAGGATGAATTCCACCGCGCGCTCGACTCGCGGCGAGGCTTTTGCGTCCGTCAGGAACAGCAGATCGATATCCGAGAACGGCGCCAGGGTGGCGCGGCCGTAGCCGCCGGTCGCGGCCATGGAGAGCCGGTCGGTCTCTTCCAGCGGCAGCACGGCCAGCGCGTAGCCGTACAGCGCCGAGACCAACTGGTCCATCAGCGCGGCGTGCAGCCGGCCGGCGGCCAGGCCGTTGATGTTGTCGCGCTCGAACCGGGTCTGCACATGGCCCTGGATGCGGCCAAGCTGCCGGCGGAAAATCGCCAGCGCCACATCCCGCGCCGGCGGATTTTTCTCCGGCACCTGCTCCGCCAGGGCGGCGGCGATCTCGGGCGGCTTGGTAGCCAGGGCGGCGGCTTGCGTCATGTCATCCATGCTAGTCCCTGGGCGGCTTTCGCGCCATCAGCTTCGCGCGCAGCTCGTAGAACGCGTCAAGCGCCTCGCGCGGGGAAAGCGTGTCCGGGTTCAACGCCAAAAACTCCTTTTCAAGCCAAAAACCTTCCTCTGGGTCCGTGGCCTCGTCGATACGCGCGAATAATGGCAATGTTGCGGTCGCCGGTCCATGACGCTCGGCGGTTTTCAACAAAATTTCCGCGCGTTTGGCGACAGTTTCCGGCACCCCGGCCAGCCGCGCGACGTGCACGCCCCAACTGCGCAAAGCCGCCCCCGCGGCCACTTCGTGCAGAAAAACCACCTCCCCGCGCCATTCCTTTACGCGCATGGTGTGGGGGGTGAGGCGGGGCAGGGCCTCGGCCAGTTGCGTCAGTTCGTGAAAATGTGTGGCAAAAATACCGCGGCAGCGCTGGCTGGAATGCAGGGCTTCCAGCACCGCCTGGGCGATGGCAAGCCCATCGCGCGTGCCGGTGCCGCGGCCGATTTCATCGACGATGACGAAGCTTTTCGGCCCCGCCTGGTGCAGGATGGCGGCGGTTTCGATCATTTCCACCATGAAGGTGGAACGCCCGCTGGCCAGATCATCCGCGCCGCCGACGCGGGAGAACAGCCGGTCCACCAGGCCAAGTTTTAGCGCCTCCGCCGGCACGGGCAGCCCAGCCTGCGCCAAAATGATCATCAGCGCATTCTGCCGCAAAAACGTCGATTTGCCGGCCATGTTCGGCCCGGTCAGCAGCATCAGGCGCCGCGCGGGGGAGAGGTCGCAGTCATTCGGCACAAAGCCCACGCCCGGCGGCAAGGCGGCTTCCACCACCGGGTGGCGCCCGGCCTTGACGATAAAGGCTTCGTCGTCGAACAGTTTTGGGCAGCACCATTTATGGTTTTGCGCCAGCGAAGCGGCGGACTGCAGCACGTCGAGTTTCGCCAGCGCCTCGGCGCAGGCGGCGAGTTTTTCGGCCGCCGCCATGATTTGTTTCACCAGCCAGGCGAACACGACTCTCTCCCGCGCCGCGGCGCGCTCGGCGGCTTCGCTGATCTTGCGGTCGAGTTCCGAGAGTTCCGGGTGGGTAAAGCGCGCCCCGTTGGCCATGCCCTGGCGCAGCACCAGCTCCGGATTCTCCCGCAGTTTTTCAACCGCGCCGGCCGGCGCCTCCAGCACAAACCCCAACTGCGCATGGTGCCTGATTTTGAGCGCCGCGACGCCGTATCTTGTCGCGAGTTCGGTCTGAAACGCGGCGATCACCTGGCGCGTTTCGTCGCGCAGCCGGCGCTCGGCGTCCAGTTCCGGGTCGAATCCCGGTTTTATGGCGCCGCCTTCGTCGAGTTTTAGCGGCGCCGGTTCGGCCACCGCCGCCGTCAAGATTTCCAGCAAGCCCGGCGCGGGGTCCAGGTTTTGCCGGGCTTCATCGAGAATCGCCACGCCTGCCGGCAAGCAGGAGGAAGCGGCGGCGGCGGCGGCCAGGGCGCCCTTCACGGCGGCAAGATCGCGCGGGCCGGCGCGATTCAGGGCCATCCGACCGAGCGCGCGGGCAAGGTCCGGCGCGCCGCGCAGGCCGGCGCGCAGCGCCTCGGCGGCTTCCGGCGCGTCGCGCAGCGCCAGCCAGCCGTTCTGGCGCGCTTCCAGTTGCGCCAGATCGGTCAGCGGCGCCGCCAGCCAGGCCGCCAGCAACCTGCCGCCGGGGGCGCTGACGGTGCGCTTGACCGCCGAAAGCAGAGACCCGGCCTCCGTACCGGCGCGGGAGCGCACAATTTCCAGGCTGGCGCGGGTCGCCGCGTCCAGTTGCAAAAACCCGCCGCCGGCGGTGGAAACCGGGCGCGACAGCCGCGGCATCGCGCCCATTTGCGTGGCGCGGACATAGGCCAGGGCGCTGGCGGCGGCGAAAATCTCAGCATCCGCAAAATCGCCAAACGCCTCCAGACTGGCGGCGCCAAAAATCTCCTGCAATTCCCGCCGCGCGGCCGCGGCATTCTGCGGCAGGCGGATGGCCAGCCCGGCGCCGGTGACGCGGCGGGGCGCAAAACCGCCCAGATCGATGCTTGCAGGCGCAAACACTTCCGCCGGCTCGATCCTGCCGAGCACGGCCGGGAGTTCGGCTTGCGCCAGAATCTGGGTCTCGAAAATGCCGGTCGAAATGTCCAGCCAGGCGGCGCCCAGCACGCCGCCGAGCTCCACGATAGCGGCCAGAAAATTGGCTTTGCCGCCCTCCAGCAGCGACTCTTCAGTGAGCGTCCCTGGCGTGACCAGGCGCACGACCTCCCGGCGCAAAGGTCCCTTGGCGCCGCGCGCCTTGGCGGCGGACGCCTCCTCCATCTGCTCGACGATGGCGACGCGAAAACCCCGGCGGATCAGCCGGGCCAGGTACATTTCCGCCTGCGAAACCGGCACGCCGCACATCGCCACGGGCGCGCCGGCATGGCTGCCCCGGGCGGTCAGCGCGATGTCCAAAGCGGCGGCGGCGGCTTGGGCGTCTTCAAAAAACAATTCGTAAAAATCGCCCATCCGGAAGAACAGCAGCGCATCCGGATGGTCCGCCTTCACGGCGAACCATTGCGCCATAGCCGGAGAGGCAGTCGTCGGTCGTCGGTCGTCGGTTGTCAGTGGCCGTCTCCCTGCTCTGGGCAACTTATAGCCGACGACCGCAGACTGACGACTGTTCTTGACTGACAACGGGTAAAAATCTGTTGTATTGTGTTCTCATGTCCGAGGACCAAAAATTCTGGCAGCGCAAGACGCTGGGGGAAATGACGAAAACGGAGTGGGAATCGCTCTGTGACGGCTGCGGCCGCTGTTGCCTGCACAAACTGCGCGACGAGGATACCGAGGAACTCAGTTTTACCAACGTCGCCTGCCGGCTGCTGGACGTGACGACCGGCCGCTGTACGGACTATGCGAATCGGCGGCGCAAAATACCCGATTGCGTGCACCTGACCCCCGCGAAATTGGCCGAGGTGGACTGGCTGCCGCCAAGCTGCGCCTACCGGCTGCTGGGCGAGGGCAAGGAACTTTACGACTGGCACCCGCTGATCTCCGGCCGGGCGGAGAGCGTCGCGGAAGCCGGCATCGCCGTGAACGGCCGCGCCTTGAGCGAACGCGACGCCGGGCCGCTGGAACACCACATCGTGGACTGGCCTGGCCAGATGCCGAAACGCCGGCCACGCCAGGGCGGGCGGCAGCACCCGTGAGCGCCTTCGTCACGGAACTGGTGCCGGTGAAGGGCGAACTGGCGGCGGTGGCTTTTCGGCGCAGCGCGCGGGCGCAAAAAATCTCGCTGCGAATCGACGCGGCGCAAGGCGGCATCGTGATCACGCTGCCGATGCGCGCGTCGCGCCGCGCGGGCTTGTCCCTGCTGCAGACGCACGAGGCGTGGGTGGCGGAAAAGCTGGCGGCGCTGCCCACCGCGCTGCCGTTCAAGCCGGGCGCGATGGTGCCGGTCTGCGGCGTGCCGCACAAAATCGTGCCGACCGCGGCGGGGCGCGGCGGCGCGTGGATCGAGGATGGCCGGATTCTTGTCACAGGCGAGCCGGCGTTTCTGGCGCGGCGCGTGGCGGATTGCCTGAAGCGGCTGGCGCGGCAGAAACTGACGGCGCTGACCGCCGAAAAGGCCCGCCTGGCCGGACTGTCGCCCAAAACGGTGCGGGTGAAAGACACCAAGACCAGGTGGGGCAGCTGCGCGCCGGACGGCACCGTGGCGTTCTGCTGGCGTCTGATCCTGGCGCCGGATTTCGTGCAGGACTACGTGGTGGGGCACGAAGTGGCGCATTTGAAGCACATGAACCACGGCAAGAATTTTTGGGCGCTGACCGAGAAACTGACGGCGCACCGGGAGGCGGCGAGCGCATGGCTGAGCGTGCATGGGCAGGCGCTGCTGAGGGTTGGGTAAGGAGGACTGTGCCGATTAAGTCCGNNCGGACTTAATCGGCACAGTCCTCGCACAGCCCCCAGCAAAAGTTTTTTGGTTACTTTTTTTCAAAAAAGTAACTACTTTCCTTCGACTGATTTTTCGGGGATTTCGCCATGAAAGCCGTCGCCTTTACGCATTCTCGTCCGATTGATGATCCGGACTCGCTGCTGGATGTTGACGTGCCGGTGCCGGAGCCGCGGCACCATGATCTGCTGGTGGAGGTGAAGGCGGTATCGGTGAATCCGGTGGACACCAAGGTGCGGCGCAATGACGAGCCGTTGGGGGAGTATAGGATACTGGGGTATGACGCGGCTGGGGTGGTGCGGGCGGTGGGGTCCGAGGTGACGAATTTTGGGGTGGGGGATGAGGTGTTTTACGCCGGCGTGATCAACCGGCCAGGGAGCAACGCGGAATTTCATTTGGTGGATGACCGGATTGTGGGGCGCAAGCCGAAGTCGTTGAGTTTCGCGCAGGCGGCGGCGCTGCCGCTGACGGCGCTGACGGCGTGGGAGATGTTGTTTGAGCGTTTCAAAATTCCGCGGGACCAGACGGCGGTGGGGAATTTGTTGATCGTCGGCGGGGCAGGGGGTGTGGGGCCGATTGCGATTCAACTGGCGTCGGAGTTGACGGATTTGACGGTGATCGCGACGGCGTCGCGGCCGGAGACGACCGCCTGGTGCACGGCGATGGGGGCGCACCATGTGCTGGACCATTCGAAGGATTTGGCGGCGCAGTTCAAGGCGATGGAGCTGGAGGCGCCCGACTATATTTTTTGCGTGACGCATGAGGCGCAGCATTGGATGGCGCTGACGCAGCTGCTGGCGCCGGAGGGGGCGATTGGGATTATCGAATCGGGCAAGCCGCTGGACGTTTCGGCGCTGCGGATGAAGTGCGGATCGGTGCATTTTGAGTACATGTTCGCGCGCGGCGTGTTGCAGACCAAGACGATGAGCGCGCAGCACCGGATTCTCGAGGCGATCGCGCATCTGGTGGATAACGGCACGCTGAAGACGACGATGACCGAGAATTATGGGGTAATCAACGCGTCGAATTTGCGGCGGGCGCATAAGGCGGTGGAAGCGGGGTCGGTGCGGGGGAAGATCGTGCTGGAGGGTTTCTAACGTCACGTTAGTTAGGACAGCAAGGCTGTCAATTGTGCGTCAACGCACAATTGACAGCATTGCTGACGTAATTTGGCAAAGTTGCTTCAAAATCCCGCGCACTGATGTCATAAAAGTTTTTTTGGTTACTTTTTTGCAAAAAAAGTAACTTCTTGCTTTATTTTTGGCAAAGCGGTGGGCTGGCGCCCACCCTACGGTTTATAACGGTGCGACGACAACGTCCAGGACGGCGCTGCGGTTTTCGTGGCGGACGGCGTGCAGGGCTTGCGCGATCGCGGCGTCGAGTTCGCCGGGGGCGGTGATTTTGCGGGCGAACGCCCCGCCGGCGGCGGCGGCGATGCCGGCGTAGTCGGGCGGTGGCGCGAAACTAACGCCCGGATTCTCGGCGCGGCTGGCGTAGCCGGCGGGGTGCAAGGCGAGCGCCGAAAGTTTCGGAGATTTCCAGCCGGCGTTGTTGAAGATGATGGTGAGGAATGGGGTTTCGTAGCGCCGCGCCATCCAGTGCACGCTGCTGGGGGCGGAGAACATGTAGGAACCGTCGCCGGTGAGCGCGATGACGGTGGCGTCCGGTCTGGCGAGTTTCGCGCCGATCGCCGCACCGCCGTGCCAGCCGAGCGAGCCGCCGCCGCTGTTATGCAGCGCGCCGGGGCGGGTGAGGTGCAGGTGGTCGATAACGGTGTGATAGCTGGAGATCGCCTCGCTGATGATGATGCAGGAATCATCGAGATGTTTTCGCAACGTCGCGACCAGAAACTCGGGCGTGATCGTGGTTTCCGGCAAGGTTTCGAGGACGTCTAGGCGCTTCTTTCGCGCTTGATGGCGGGCGGCCTGCCGGGCGTGACGGGCGGCGATTTTGGCGGGGTCGATTTTGAGATCATCGAGCCAGTCGTTGATTTGCCGTAGCGCAGTGTACGCGTCCGCGCGGAAAATTTTTGTGGCGTGGATGTACCAGAGCGGCATCTGGCTTTTCAGGGGGTCAACGTCGATGTGGTAGATTTTGGCGTGGGCGGCGGGTTTGCTGACGGTGGGAATCCAGGGGACGTCGCTGTCGATGACGAGCACGAGATCGGCGTCGGCGAGGGCTTCATTTTGTTTCGGGTGGTTCCACTGGTTGCCCTGGTAGAGCGGATCATCGGTGGGAAAGTTGACGCAGTTGGGCACGGATTCCAGTACGCCGATGCCCAGGCGGCGCGCGAGTTTTTGCAATTCGTGCACCGCGGCAAG
Source organism: Acetobacteraceae bacterium (assembly GCA_003137135.1). Taxonomy (GTDB): domain Bacteria; phylum Pseudomonadota; class Alphaproteobacteria; order Acetobacterales; family Acetobacteraceae; genus Acidocella. The sequence goes on along the minus strand of PLFB01000083.1, from coordinate 231 downwards.
ATTGCGGCCGAGATAGGAGGTGATGATGAGCGGGCTCTCGGCGGCCCGCAGGTCGTCGATGAGGTCGATGGTCAGTGGAAGCGCGCACTCTTCGATGGCGGGCCAGGTTGCCGCGCTGATCGCCCTGGGCGCGGCTTGCGCTTCCATCACCTCGCGCGCGCCGGTGACGTAAACCGGCCCCTGCGGGTCCGAATGGGCGAACTGCATGGCGCGCAAAATGATCTGCGGAAT
>PLFB01000104.1:601-5661 GCA_003137135.1 Acetobacteraceae bacterium | reverse complement strand
TTTTGAGCGGCCACAGTATGGCCGCTCAAACGCCGTGGGAAATAAAAGTTTTTTTGGTCACTTTTTTTTCAAAAAAAGTAACTCCTTGCTTCTCTACCTCGCGCTCGGCCGCTCCGCCACCCTGTCACGCCACGCCTGCACACGCGCAAACCCCGCCTCGCCCGGCCGGAATTTCAACACCTTCGCAAACTCGATCCCGCAAAACGCCGTGATATCCGCGATCGTAAACCGTTCGCCGGCGACATGCGCTTGCCGCCCCAGAACCTCCTCGAGCCAGCCGAGGTTGCGGATAAAAACCTCCTTCTGAGCCGCCCCGTAATCCGGAAATTGCGGGTTTTCCAGCGGCGCCAAGCCTGGATGCGTATGCCGCACCCAGCTGGCCAGCGGCCACATCACATAAAGCTCCACCCGCCGGTCCGTCATTTCGATGAACGCGCGCGCCGAAAAATCCTCGCCCATCAGGTTCGGCGTGGGCGCGATACCCTCCAGATACGTGCAGATCGCCCGCGTCTCCCCCAAATGCCGCCCATCATCCAGTTCCAGCACCGGCACGCGCGCCAGCGGGCTCTTCGCCAGAAATTCCGGCGTCTTATGCGCCTGCGCGTTCAAATCCACCGGGATCTCTTCGATCCCGGCAATGCCCTTCTCGGCGATAAACATCTGCACCCGCCGCGGATTCGGCGCCCGCGGCGCCATGTAGAGCTTCATCTTTTCCTCCCTCAATTCAGCCCTTCTGCCGCTAAACTTTATTTGATGGAAGCATTTTCGCCTGGAAAGACCTGATCTTTTCACTTCGCCGCCCGCCCGAGCCCCGCGCCAGAGCCGTTTTGTTAACCATTCAGAAACAAAGTTCGCGCATAACCGCGCCACGAGCGGGCCACCGTCAAAAAGCCGGCACCACGCCATCGCCCCGACGCAATGCGCTTGGACCGGCTAGGACATGTCACAACCGATCTCCCTGACCGCGCTGGAAGACTTCATCGCATCGCGAAGCGTCAGACTCACGCCGGACCTGCAACAGGCCTTCGAGGATGACCGCAAGTCATTCCTCTCCAAAGCCGCGCGCGACATCGTCCTGCACTCAATCATCGCCTACAACCTGTACTTCCTGCTCGACATTTGTCTCCTGCCCAAAACCTGCGCCATCGCCGCCGCGCTGCATTTCCTGGTCGTCACGCCCTATTTCATCGTCACTGGCCTGATCCTGCGCCGCCAGCCCAGATTGCTGGTGCGCGACGGCATGGGTTCGCTCTTCTCGGTCCTGGTGGTCGCGCAGATCATGATCATCTACCGGCTGAACACCGGCCTCGCCGACTGGCAGTACCAGTATTTCGCCGTCATGGTCGTGATCTACGCCAACATCAGCCAGATGCTGGACATGCGCTTCGCGCTCTTCGCCACCGGCCTGAACGGCTTCATCTACCTCGCCGCCATCCTCACCAGCCCATGCCCCGCCTCGGTAAAGATCTGCGCCTGCGGCCTGTTCATCACCGCCGCGCTGCTCTCCCTGGAAGCGAAATTCCGGATCGAGCGCGGCCACAAACTGCACTTCCTGCGCCGCCTGCGCGACCGCCTGCAGCGCCACGAGGCCGAAAACGCCGCCAGCCGGGACGCCCTCACCGGCCTCTCCAACCGCCGACATCTGGACGAGCGCGCCACCGTCATCTGGCTCGCCGCCCGCGCGCCCGCGATGCCGGTCGCCATCATCATGCTCGACATCGACCATTTCAAGCTGTTCAACGACCATTACGGCCACCCCGCCGGCGACCACTGCATCAAGCGTGTCGCCGGCGCCATCTCCTCGGCGCCGCGCGGCCAGGCGGACCTCGCCGTGCGCTTCGGCGGCGAGGAGTTTTTGCTGCTCCTGCCCGGCGCCACGCAGGACATCGCGCTGCAAACCGCCGAACGCGTCCGCCGCGCCGTCGAGGTCATGGCGATTCCGCACGAACCCTCCCCCACCAGCCCGGTGGTCACCGTCAGTCTTGGGGTCGCCACCGGCGACACCGCGGCATCCTTCGCCACCATCCTCGCCGCCGCCGACACGGCCCTGTACCAGGCCAAGCGCGCCGGCCGTAACCAGGTCGTTCCGCCCTTCATGTCGGTCGAAAAACCGCCCCAAAAAAACCGCCGCGCCGCCGTGTAACTCCCCCCCGTCATTGCGAGCGAAGCGAAGCAATCCATCTTACGCGAAACAAAAAGAAAGCAGCGCTTTTTTAAAAAAAAGCGCGCAAAAAACTTTTATTTCCCGCGGCTTTGCACCGCCCGTCTTTGGCCACTCCATCGTCCATGGCGTCGAACCCAAGGCCCATCCACATCATCCGCGGTCATCCGCGGATAACGTCTTCTAACCAATGCCACACCCTTGCTTTCCGCGCCTTCGCAGTTTCTCATCACTCCCATGCACGACCCCCACACCCCAGCCCTCGCCATCCACGGCGGCGCCGGCACCATTCCCAAATCCGCGCTCGACGACAAAACCCTCGCCGCCCACCACGCCGGCCTGCGCGCCGCCCTGACCGCCGGCTGGTGCCTCCTCGCGGCCGGCGCCCCGGCGCTGGACGCCGTCACCGCCGCCGTCATGGCCCTGGAGGACGACCCCCTCTTCAACGCCGCCCGCGGCGCCGTCTTCACCGCCGACGGCCGGCTGGAAATGGACGCCGCGATCATGGACGGCAAAGCCCGCCGGGCCGGCGCCGTCGCCGGCATCTGCGGCCCCAAAAACCCGATTCTGGCCGCCCGCGCCGTCATGGAAAATTCCCCCGCCGTTCTCTTGGCCGGAACCGGCGCCGAGGCTTTCGCCCGCTCCCAAAACCTCGTGTTCATGCCCGAAACCTACTTCCAGACCGAGCGCCGCCGCGCGTCCCTCTCGCTGGAGCTCAACCGCCGCCTGGCCGGCGCGCCGGACACCCGCACCGACGCCGACCGCCACGGCACCGTCGGCGCGGTGGCGCGCGACGCCGCCGGCAACCTCGCCGCCGCCACCTCCACAGGCGGCATGACCGCAAAACTCCCCGGCCGCATCGGCGACACCCCCATCTTCGGCGCCGGCACCTATGCCGACAACGCCACCTGCGCCGTCTCCTGCACCGGCACCGGCGAGGTTTTTGTCCGCTTCACCGCCGCGTCCGAAATCGCCGCCCGCCTGCGCCACGCCGGCCAATCCCTCGCGCAAGCCGCCCCAGCCGTCATCGCCGAACTTTTGACCCACGGTGGCGACGGCGGCCTGATCGCCATAGCCGCCGACGGCCCGCCCGTCCTCACCTTCAACTCCACCGGCATGTACCGCGGCTACGTCACGTCCGACGGCATTCTCCACACCGCGATCCACCGGGAAGATTTCACAACCCAAATCTCGTAGGGCGGATAAGCGAAGCGCCATCCGCCACCCAACGCGCCCCACCCCAGCCGTCGAGCGGCCAACCCAAGGCCGCTCAAAATCCGCGAGTCACAAAAGTTTTTTGCGCGCTTTTTTTCAAAAAAGCGCTTCTTGCTTCCCTTAACCAGCCTTCCCCGTAAACCGCGCCGCCCGTTTCTCCACAAACGCCGTCACCCCCTCCGCGAAATCCGGCGTGTACCCCATGTCCCGCTGCAAATCCCGCTCCAGATCCAACTGTTCGTCCAGCCCGTTCCCCGCCGACGCCGCAAACGCCCGTTTCATCGCCGCCAGCGCCAGCGTCGGTTTTTGCGCCAACCCCGCGGCGATTTTCAGCGCCTCCTCATGAAACACCGCGTCGTCGAACAGTCTGTAAACCAGCCCAAACGCCAGCGCCTGTTCGGCCGTGATCGTCTCCCCCAGCATCGCCAGCGCCCGCGCCCTTGCGTCACCGATCAGCCGCGGCAGAAAATATGTGCCCCCCGCATCCGGGATCAGCCCGATGCGGATAAACGCCTGCGTGAAATTGGCCGATTGCGCGGCGATGATAATATCCCCCGCCAGCGCCAGATTAACCCCCGCCCCCGCCGCCACGCCGTTCACCGCCGAGACGATCGGCTTTGGCAGCGCCCGCATCCGCCGCACCAGCGGATTATATTCCTTATCAAGTGCGGCCCCGAGATCGCGCTTTTCCGCCGCATTGACGCCGGATAGGCTTTGCATCAAATCCGCGCCGGCGCAGAATCCCCGCCCCGCCCCGGTCAGCAGCACCGCGCGGATCGCCTCATCCGTTTCGATTTTGTCGAACGCCGCGCGCAGCCCGGCATGGATATCACCGTTCAGCGCGTTCAGCCTTTCCGGCCGGTTCAGCGTCACGATCGCGACGGCTTCTTTCACCTCAAACAACACCGCTTCGGCCATGGTCATTTCCTCTCGTTTACGGCAACGGTGCCAGAGCCGCGCCCGCCGGGCAAGGCGCAGGTCTGCCCCGGCCCGAAAACGCTTGCCTGCCCCGCCGTTTCCCCCTAACTCGGCCATCCATTTTGCAGTTTGGAGAGCCAGAAATGACGTTCAGGGTCGCGGTTGTCGGCGCCACGGGGGCGGTGGGCCGGGAAATCCTCAAAACCCTGCATGAGCGGAATTTTCCGATTTCGGAGGTTGCCGCCGTGGCCTCTGGCCGTTCCGCCGGCGCGCAGGTCTCGTTCGGGGAGGAGCGCATTCTCACCGTGAAAAACCTCGAAAAATTCGATTTTGCGGGCTGGGACATCGCCTTGTTCTCGCCCGGCGCGTCGATCTCCGCCATCCACGCCCCGCGCGCCGCTGCCGCCGGCTGTGTCGTCATCGACAACACCTCGCAATTCCGCATGGACCCGGACGTGCCGCTGGTGGTGCCGGAAGTGAACCCCGAAGCCATCAAACTTTTCCATAAACGCAACATCATCGCCAACCCCAACTGCTCCACCATCCAAATGGTCGTGGCGCTGAAACCGTTGCACGACAAATACAAAATCAAGCGCATCGTGGTCGCCACCTACCAATCCGTCTCCGGCGCCGGGAAAGAGGGCATGGACGAGTTGCTGGCTAACACCAAAGTCCAATACGTCCACGACAAAAACCCGCCGCAAATCTTCCAGAAAGACATCGCCTTCAACGTCATCCCGCAGATCGACGTTTTTATGGATGACGG
>PLFB01000104.1:0-594 GCA_003137135.1 Acetobacteraceae bacterium | reverse complement strand
ACCCCGTCACGGTGAACGAGGCCCGCGCCGCCCTGCGCGCCGCCCCCGGCGTGATCGTGCACGACATCCGCGAGGACGGCGGCTACATCACCCCCGCCGAATCCCAAGGCGAAGACGCCGTCTACGTTTCCCGCATCCGCAAAGATCCCACCGTCCCGCACGGCCTTGGCCTCTGGATCGTCTCGGACAACCTCCGCAAAGGTGCGGCGCTGAACGCCGTCCAGATCGCCGAATTTCTGGTCGCGCAAAACCTCCTCGCCAAACAAGCCGCCTGATGCGCTGGACGGTCGATTCCGAAACCGGCCGCCTCACCGACGTCCTGCTCTGCAAGCCCACGCACTACCACTGGATCGACACCAACGCCGTCGCCCACGCCACCCTCACCACCGGCGCCCCGGCTGACCCAAAGCGCCGCCTCGCCCAATACGCCGAACTTGAACACGCCCTCACCCAGGCCGGCGTCACCCTGCACTACACCACCCCCGAACCCCACCTCCCCTACCAGGTTTACACCCGCGACTCCTCCCAAACCACGCCATGGGGCCCCGTCCTCACCCAGCTCGCCATGCCCCAGCGCCGCGGCGAGTACGCCTC
>PLFB01000117.1 GCA_003137135.1 Acetobacteraceae bacterium | reverse complement strand
GTTGTCGGTCGAAAGTGCCGCTGTGTGGTAGGTCGGCAGCGTGATCAGGTTGTGGAAAATCCCGGCGCGCTGCGCGGCGTCCGCCTGGAAGGTGCGGATGCGGTTGTCCGCCTCGATCGCCAGGTCCGTTGCGTCGTAATCCACGCTCATCAGTTTGGCGCGGTCATAGGCGGAGACGTCCTTGCCCTCCTGCTGCCAGGCGTCAAACACCTGCTGGCGGAAATTCAGGGTCCAGTTGAAGGACGGTGAATTGTTGTAGGCCAGCTTGGCGTTCGGCACCACTTCGCGGATGCGGTCCATCATGGAGGCGATCTGCTCCACATGCGGCTTTTCCGTCTCGATCCACAGCAGATCCGCGCCATTCTGCAGGCTGGTGATGGAGTCCAACACGCACCGGTCCGCCCCCGTGCCGGCGCGGAACTGAAACAGATTGCTCGGCAGCCGTTTTGGCCGCAGCAATTTGCCGTTGCGGTTGATGATCACGTCGCCATTTTTGGCGTTTTCCGGTGTGATTTCCTCGCAGTCCAGGAACGAATTATACTGGTCCCCGATATCCCCCGGCGTATGGCTCACCGCGATCTGCTTGGTCAGCCCGGCGCCCAGCGAGTCGGTGCGTGTGACAATAATCCCGTCCTCCACGCCAAGTTCCAGAAACGCATACCGGCAGGCCCGCACCTTGGCGATGAAATCGTCATGCGGCACCGTCACCTTGCCGTCCTGGTGCCCGCACTGTTTTTCATCCGAAACCTGGTTCTCGATCTGCAGCGCGCACGCCCCGGCCTCGATCATTTTCTTCGCCAGCAAATACGTCGCCTCGGCATTGCCGAACCCGGCATCGATATCCGCGATGATCGGCACGACATGGGTTTCGTAATTGTCGATTTTCGCCTGAATATCGGCTGCCTTCGCCGCGTCGCCGGCGGCCCGGGCGGCGTCCAGATCCCGGAACAGCATCCCCAGTTCCCGCGCATCCGCCTGCCGCAAAAACGTATAAATTTCCTGGATCAGCGCCGGCACGGAGGTTTTTTCATGCATCGACTGGTCCGGCAGCGGCCCGAATTCCGAGCGCAAAGCCGCGACCATCCAGCCGGAGAGGTAGATATACCGCCCCTTGGTCGTGCCAAAATGCTTTTTCACGGAAATCATCTGCTGCTGCGCGATAAACCCGTGCCAGGCGCCGAGCGACTGCGTGTAATTTTTCGGGTCCGCGTCATAGGCCGCCATATCGGCGCGCATGATCCCGGCGGTGTAGCGGGCGATATCCAGCCCGGTCAAAAACCGGTTCTGCAGCCGCATGCGGGCCACGGATTCGGCGTTGATCCCATCCCAGGTGCCATTTTTCCGCGCGATCAGGTCGCGCACCGCGGCGGCGTGCGCCAGGTAATCGCTGGTGGATTGTTCGGCGGCCGGCGCGGCGCCGGCCGGGATGGTGGCCGACAGGCCTTCAGGAGCATAATTCGGTCTCATAGCTTTCTCATTTCCTTCAAACCGCAAAAATTCGGTAGCCCCATGTGTAGTGTGCTGCGAGTGCGAACAAAATATCCGAACCGAAAGAAAAACCGAAAGCTGTCAACGGTTTTACTTAATCCGATACCCAGTTGTAAAATCTGTCAATCAACGCCTCCTGACCAACGCCTTGACTTTGCAGCTTTTGTAAAATGCGGCGCGAGTCCCGCTTCGCAAACGTTGTAAAATAGCCACACCCCCAATTTCGCCCAGCCGATCACCGCGATCGGCCGCCTTCCCGAGGTCCGAAAAAGCCCGCCTGGCGGCGAACACGGTCATGAATCGCAAAAACAATTATTCCTCCTCCGCGCATTCGCGCTATACCGCCATACAAATCATCTCGGCCATCAATCCGGAGAAAATCGAACAATGGATGCTGTCACGCTCGCCGAGGCGCCCGCCTTGTCCCGGCGGATCGCCGACCTGCCGGGCCCGCGCGGCTGGCCGCTGCTCGGCAACCTGCCCCAGCTCGACATCCCCTCACTGCACCAGCAGCTCGAAGGCTGGGCCGCCGTTCATGGACCCATCTACCGCCTGCGTTTCGGCACGCGCGACGCGGTCGTCGTGTCGCGGACCGACCTGATCGCCGCGGTCGGCCGCGACCGTCCGGATGGCTGGAGCCGGCTGCGCAGCATGGAAAAAGTGATCGCGGAGCTGGGCATCGAAGGCGTGTTCTCGGCCGAAGGCGATGCCTGGCGGCGCCAGCGGCGCCTGGTGGTGAGCGCCTTCACGCCCGGTCAGGTCAAGCGCTACTTCCCGATGATCCAGCGCGTCACCGAGCGCCTCAAGCACCACCTCGACCAGGCCGCCGCCAGCGGCACCGTGATCGAGCTGCAGACCATGCTCATGCGCTTCACCGTCGATGTCACCTGCAGCCTCACCTTCGGCGCCGACGTCAACACGCTGCAAAACGGCGGCGATGCGCTGCAGGAACACATCGACAAAATCTTTCCGAAATTGGCGCACCGGATCAACATGCCGATCCCCTACTGGCGCTGGTTCACCCTGCCCGCCGACCGGGTTTTTGAGCGCCACCTCGCCGCCGCGCAGGAAGCCGTCCGCGGCTTCATCCAGGCCGCGCGCGCCCGCATGGCCGCCGCCGCTTCGTCCGAACAGGGTCCCGCCAACCTGCTCGAGGCCATGCTCGCCGCGCACGACGCCGATGGCGGCACGCTCACCGAATCCGAAGTCGCCGGCAACGTGTTCACCATGCTCCTGGCCGGCGAAGACACCACCGCCAATTCCCTCGCCTGGAGCCTCTATCTGCTGCATGCCCACCCCGAAGCGTGGCGCGCCATCGTGGCCGAGGCCGATGCGGCTCTGGGTCCCGACCTGATTCCCGCCACCGCCGAAGCGGCGTCCGGCCTCACCGCCATCGAGCACGCCACCAACGAAGCGATGCGCCTGCGCCCGGTGGCGCCGCTCGCCTACCTCGAAACCAACCGACCCACCGACCTCGCCGGCATCGCGCTGCCCACCGGCACGTTCGTGATCGGCCTGATGCGCCCCGGCGCCGTCGATCCCGCCATCGCGCCGGACGCCGCCGCCTTCCGCCCGGACCGTTGGCAGGCGCCCGCCGGTGCGCCGGACCAAATTCTCACCGCCGCCTCCATGCCGTTCGGCGCCGGCCCGCGCATCTGCCCGGGCCGTTATCTGGCGATGCTGGAGATGAAAATGGTGCTGGCGACCATCGCGCGCAATTACGATTTGCTCGAAGTCGGCACCGCCACCGGCGCGCCGCCGAAGGAAACCAACGCTTTCACGATGTACCCGGCCGGCCTGCGGATGCGGCTCAAGCCAAGGCAGCGCGCGTAAAATCCTTATCGAGCTCAATCAAGTGCCGCACCCGGCGCCTCCCAATAGACCTCGATGGCGTAGCCGTCCGGATCGGCGCAACGGAAGGACACTAGCGTTTCGTCGCGATAAAGCGGTCTGACGATCGCAACGCCGGCGCGCGCCATATCATCATGCAGGCCGATCACCGCGTCGGCCAGGTTCAGGCGGAAACCAAAGTGACACCAGGTGCGAGCGCGTTGCCGAATAAACCTGTTGCAACTGGAGACATGCAGCGCCTGAGCCGGCAGCACCGAGCCATTTAATTAACTCTCTGCACTCTTGCAAATTTTGCATGATGACGGACATTATGGTGTGCCTTTCGTCGTGGGAGTTGTCATGGTTTCATTCTTCAGACGGTCCATCTGGGCCGGGTTGCCGCTTGCCGCTTTGCTTTCCGGAGTCGGTGCGGCCGCGGCCAGCGCCGCCCCGCCCGCCGCCACGCCGATGGTCTCCCAGGTGGACGACGCAACCGTCGCGGCACTGCCGGGCGATCGGCCCGCGGCGCTCAATCTGGCGTCCGATATGGGCGCGTTGCCGGCGGCATCGGCGCTGCCCGAAATCCGGCTGGAATTGCAGCGGCCGCCAGCCCTGCAGGCGGCTCTGGATCATCTGGTGGACGAGCAGCAGGACGCAACATCGCCGGAATACCATCACTGGCTGACGCCAGCGGAGCTGCGCGCGTATGGCCCGGCCCAGGCGGATATCAACCAGGTCACCGCGTGGCTGACCAGACAGGGCCTCACGGTGAACAGCGTATCGCGCAGCGGCATGGAGATCGATTTCGGCGGCTCGGCCGCGGCGGTCGGGAATGCGTTCCACACCGAGATGCATGCCGTGAACCTGCGCGGCGAGGCGCATGTTTCCAACATTTCGGCCCCCATGGTACCGGCCGCGCTGTTGCCGGTCGTCGCGGGCGTGACCCTGAACGACTTCTTTCCCAAGCCGATGGTGCAGCGCGTGACGCCGAGCTTGACCGCCTCCACACCCTACGGAAAATACTATGCGGTGACGCCCGGGGATTTCGCCACGATCTACAATGTCAATCCACTGTTCAACGGCTCCGCGTCCCCGAACGGCATGCCGATCACCGGCGCGGGCGTGACGGTGGCGCTGCTGGAGCAGACGCAGATTCTCCCAGCGGATGTCGCGACATTCCGCACCACGTTCGGGCTCAGCGGCTACGCGGGCACGCTGACCCAGGTCAACCCGGGCGGCTGCAAGCCGCCGGGATTCAACGGCGCCGAAGGCGAGGCCGCATTGGACGCCGAATGGGCGGGAGCCACCGCGCCCGGCGCCACACTTCTGGAGGCGGAATGTAAGGCGGTGCCGCCGCTGTATTTCGGCGTGGAGACGGCGCTGCAAAACCTGGTCGAGGGCGGCACCACCGCGACCGTATTCAGCATCAGCTACGGCGGGGATGAAGGACAAGGCGGCTACGCCTTCGAAGCCGGCTGGGTAAACCTGGTGGAAGAAGCCGCCGCCGAGGGCATTGCCGTATTCGTTTCGACCGGTGACAGCGGCGTCTCGACCAGTGAAGGCGGTATCGCCTCCGACGGGTTATTCGTGAACGGATTGTCGGATACGCACTACAACACCGCGGTCGGCGGCACCGACTTCCTCGATACCGCGCTGGGCGAGGCCAGCAAATACTGGAAAACCAAGAATTCGGCGACCGGTGAGTCCGCGCTGTCGTATATTCCGGAAATGCCCTGGAACAATTCCTGTGCGAGCAAGGTGGTTGCGCTGCTCGAGGAAACCACGCCCGCGGCATTCTGTGCCGCGGACCCAACTTTCGGGCAGGCCGGCGTCGGCGGCAGCGGCAGTCAGAGCGATTTCTTCACGAAGCCCAAATGGCAACTGACCACGATTCCGGGCATGCCTGACGACAGCCGGCGCGACCAGCCGGACGTGTCGCTGTTCGCCGCCAACGGCCTTTTCGCGCATTTCTATCTGCTCTGCATGTCCGATAAGAAAGAAGGCGGCGCGCCGTGCGATTACAGCAAGACCAAGGATCTGTTCGGCAATGCGGCTGGCGGCACGTCGTTTGCCTCACCCGCGTTTGCCGGCATCGCGGCGCTGCTGCAGCAAACCGACATGATCGAGGGGATCAAGACGCCGCAATCGGGTAACCTCGCGCCATTGCTCTACAAACTCGCGGCCGCGCAATACGCCGACAAGCTCGGGGTCGACTCCTGCAACTCCTTACTGGGCAACCAGGTCTCTTCGGGCTGCACATTCTATAACGTGACCTACAGCAATAATGCCGAGCCTTGCGTCAAGGGGACCGTGGATTGCATCGGCGGCGGCGCCGGGGCGGGCATTCTGTACAATAAGGCCTTGACACCGAAGTCGGCCTATCCGGCGCAAACCGGCTACAGCCTCGCTGCCGGTCTGGGGACGGTGAACGTCACGAACCTGGTCATCAGCGGTGTACAGTCTTCCGAGCGGGGTTATTGGCGACAGTAGCTCCTGCCGCCGCATCGGGAGCGATTCAGTTCAGCGCGACGGCGTGCCCGGAACTCGTCACGGCGTCGATCGCATCGCCGTTGACGACCGGCGGCGTGACCACTTCCGGCGTATTGTACAGCCACAGGCTCTTGCCCGTCGCCACGTCGAACGCCCCGATCGCGTGGTCACCGATCTTCAGCACCACCGCATGCTCCGCCGGAAAATATGCCGGCCGCGAAAACGGCGTGCCGGCCAGCTCCGTCCGCCACGCCAGCTTGCCGGATTTTTGCTCAATCGCCACCAACTGCCCCGCCCGGTTCGCCACAATCACCAGATTATTCGCCAGCACCGGCGAGAAGGCGGCATAGTCATCCATGCCATACTGCCAGAGCTGATTGCCGGTCTTGATGTCGAGCGCATAGACATTGTGATCCTCCGAGACGAGATACGCGCTCGTCCCCGCAATCACCGCCGCCACGTCGATATTGCCGGCCGCGTTGCTCCACAGCGCCTTGCCCGTCTGCAGATCAAACCCGTCGATATTGCCGCCCTGGTCGCCGATCACCACCGTCCCGTCGCCAATCGCCGGGTCCGCGGTGAACACATACCCGGTCGTGCCGGTCCATTTCACCGCCCCCGACTTGGCATCCAGCGCATAGACATAATGGTCGCCCGAGCCGAACACCACCAGCCCATCCGCCACCACCGGCGCGGTCAGCGGCGCGCCGTCGCCGGCGAATGCCCATAGCCGCTTCGAAGGTGCCGCCCCGCTCGGCGCGAACGCGTACAGGCTATGCCCATCGCTCTGCGCGAACAGCATCCCGCCGCTCAAAATGGACGCCTGGCTGCACATGCACTCCGGCGGCTGGCTGCGCGTATATTGCCAGATCAAAAAACCGTTCTTCGCGTCAATCGCCCGCAAAAAATGCGTATTCCCGATATCCGAGGCCACAAAAACCTGGGTTTTGCCCACCGTCGGCGGAATGCCGATCGCCCCCTGCGTCGCAAAGCTCCAGATCACCTTGCCCGACTTGCCATCGATCGCGAACAAATTCGGCCCCGCCGGCTGCAAACTGGTCAGAAACAGCTTTTCCCCCCGCGCCTGCGGCGGCTCATAAACCGGCACATTCAGCGCGGTTGACCACACGGTTTTCGGCGCCGGCGCCGCCTGCGCGGCGCCGGCCACGCCGGCCGCCAGCAAAATCATCGACAAATGAACACGGGACATGGCGCACTTTCACAAACGACGCAGATCGCATTTGCCACAACATTGCCATGTGTCAAGGTTTAGGCAAGGCAAGCAAGAAGCGCTTTTTTGAAAAAAAGCGCGCAAAAAACTTTTGCGGTGGGTTGG
>PLFB01000255.1 GCA_003137135.1 Acetobacteraceae bacterium | reverse complement strand
ACCGGCTGGACCGGCGGCGCCTATGGTGCCGGCAAGCGCATGTCCATCACCCACACCCGCGCGCTGTTGCGCGCCGCCCTGGATGGCGACCTCGCCAACGCCAGCTTCCGCCACGATCCGTTTTTCGGTCTCGCCATCCCCGAATCCGTCCCCGGCATTCCGTCCGAAGTCCTCGACCCGCGCGCCTGCTGGTCTGACAAGTCCGCCTACGACAAGGCCGCCCGCGACCTGGTGCAGCGTTTTGAGGACAATTTCGCGACCTTCAGCGACCTGGTTGGCGACGACATCAAAGCCGCCGCGATCCGCGCCGCGGCTTAAGCGGTTACTTTTTTTAAAAAAGTAAGTCGCCCGCGCCCAAAGGAGCCAAAGTTTTTGCGCGCTTTTTTCAAAAAGCGCTACTTTCTTGCCTTATCTTAAGCCCAGAGCCACAAAAAACCGGATACTCGGCGGCCAGGCCACCATGATATGGTCGCGTTCCAAATAGATCAGCGCGACCGCCAGCAGCAGGAGCAAAAACGAAATCAGCCACGGGCTGGGCGGCTTGCGCTCCGCCGTTCTGCCGCTCTTCACCGCCGCGGCGGCATTTTGGCTGCCCGGCTGGCGGGAGGCTTCCAGCAGTGCCGCGAAACTCTCACGGTCGGCCTGGTGCCGCGCTTCCGCCGGATCGATGCGCGACGGCAATTCCACCTTCCGGGTCACCTGCGGCGGCGGATAGTTTTGCGCAAACTCCGGCACCTCCGTTTTGGCCGGGACGTCGTAGCTCATCTCCGTCGGCGCCGTGACGCGCGGCCGGCGCATGTATTCGATCTCAGCCGCGGTAGGACTGGTTTCCGGCACCGGCTCCGGCTCATGCTCAGGCTCCGGCTCCGGTTCCGGCGCGGCGATCGGCCCGGCCTCCCACTGATTGCCGCAGGTCACGCAGCGCAGCTTCCTGGTGCGGCCAGTCAGCGCGGCGTCGGGCACGTCGTATTCGGTCTGGCAGGAAGGACAGGAAAGACGCATGCTGCCATCTCGAATGGCATTATTGCATGAGTCGCGCAATCATAAGCGTTTTCAAGTCATAAAAATTTCGGCCCCGCGGCTTGCGGAAGGCGCGGCGCGCGCGGCAAAGAAACGGCGGGACGGGTGGCTGAATGGTGCGATTCGAAGATGTCTGGCTAAAATACCGCCGCGCCGGCGAGGCCTCGCTTGTCAGGTTGACCGGTGCGGGGTCGGCCAACGCCGCGCCGCCCGACGTGGTGAGCGGCGTGTCGTTCGAAATTCCCGATGGCGGCTTCCGCTGGTTGATCGGCGCCTCCGGCGCCGGCAAGACCAGCGTGCTCAAGCTCATCTACCTCGCCGAGCGTCCCATCCGAGGCGATATCGACATTCTGGGCACGCGCGTCGGAAAGCTCGACCGCCGGGAACTGGCGCTGCTGCGCCGGCGCATCGGCGTCGTCTATCAGGATTTCCGGCTGCTGCCGCATCTCTCGGCCTACGATAACGTCGCCTTGCCCATGCGCCTCGCCCGCCGGCCGGAAGCCCAGATCAAGGCCGACGTCACCGAACTCCTGCGCTGGGTCGGCCTCTCGGAAAAACACCAGAGCCGGCCTTACGAGTTGTCCGGCGGTGAGCAGCAGCGCATCGCCATCGCCCGCGCCGTCATTGGCAGGCCGAAGCTGCTGGTGGCGGATGAGCCGACGGGCAATCTGGACGACGAGCAGGCCGAGCGCCTCATGCTGCTGATCACCGCGCTCAACCGCCTTGGCACCACGGTTGTCGTCGCCACGCATAATCTCGGCCTGGTCGCGCGCTACCCGGCGCCGCATCTGGAAATCGCCGGCGGCAGACTGGTCGCCGATGGCTAGGCGCGCCGATCAGCTCGGCCTGCACTCGGCGATGGCCGACCGGCTGATCCCCATGCTGGTCGGCGCCATGAGTTTTTTGGCGGTCCTCGCCATCGCCGGCGTGATCGCCGCGGCCGCCCTGGCGGCGCAATGGCAGGGCGACACCGGCGCGGCACTCACCGTGCAGGTGCCGGACGCCAATGCACCCGCCGCCTCCGGCGCCGGCGACCGCAAGGGCGCCGTGCTGGGCGTGCTCGCCGCCACCCCGGGCGTTACCGGACCCAAGGCGCTGAGCGACGCGGAACTGGACAGGCTGCTGAAACCCTGGCTGGGGGAGGATGCGCAAAACCTGGCTTTGCCGGTCCCCGCGGTGATTACCGCGAGCTGGAGCGGCGCCGGCTCGATCGCCAGCCTGCGCGCCGCGCTGGATGAAGCCGCACCCGGCACGCTGGCGGAAACCGGGGCGCGCTGGGCCGCGCGCGTCGCGGCGCTGACCGCCAGCCTAAAAACTTCCGCCGCCGCGATCCTGGTCATCGTCGCCCTGGTCGCCTCCGCCGTCATCGCCATCGCCACCCATGCGGGCCTGGCCCAGCGGCGGGAGACCATCGCCATCATCCACGGCCTCGGCGCGCTGGATTCCGACATCGCCGGCCGCTTCGCGCTGCGCGCCACGCTGCTCGCCGGTTTTGGCGCCATTATCGGCGCTGGCCTGGCGGTGCCCGTCCTGCTCTGGCTCGCCCGGCTCGCAGCACCGTTCGCCGGTGTCCTGCCACAGACCGGCGCGCCTTCTCTGCCGCCGCTGCTCTGGGCGGTGCTGCCGGCGATTCCCATCGCCGCCGCCCTGATCGGCTGGGTCACCACCCAGTTCACCGTGCGCGGCTGGCTGCGCGGTCTGGCCTGATGGCCAAAAAATCCCGCTTTCGGAGCCGCTTTCGCAAATCGCGCTTTTCGCTCCTGCGCTGGATTTTCCGGCTTATCATGATGGCCGGTCTGCTATGGGCCGGCGGCTTCGCGGTGTTCGTCGCCTGGGTCTGGTCAGCCGAACCGCCAAACCCCATCCCGCACGCCGACGGCATCGTGGCCTTGACCGGCGGCGACAACCGGGTCGGCACCGCGCTCGCCCTGCTCGCCGCCCGGGACGCGCCGGCGCTGCTGATCTCCGGCGCCGGCCGCGGCACCTATCTCGGCGATTTCACCGCCGACGACGAGGCCGCCGCCACGCAGTACGCCGCCGACATCACCATCGGCCACGAAGCCGCCACCACCCGCGGCAACGCGCTCGAAACCGCGGCCTGGGCGCAATCGCGCCACATGTCCTCGCTGCTGATCGTCACCGCCGACTACCACATGCCGCGCGCGCTGTTCGTCATCCAGCAGCGCCTGCCTGGCGTCGCGCTGTACGCCGTTCCCGTCCGGCCGCCCGCCATGACGCATGTGGTCTCGCTCCCCACGCTGCATCTGCTGGCCGCCGAATATACCAAGTTTCTGGCGGCGCGCGCCGGCCTCGACCGGTTCGGCGACGAAACCGGCATCGGCCAGTGATCTTTCTCCGCTCGCTCGCCTTCAACCTCGTCATGTTCGGCGCCGGCACTCTCCTCAGCCTGTACGGCAACCTGCTGAAGCTTTTTTGGCCGGACCGTCTGCTGGCGCTGGGCCAGCTCTGGGCCCGCCTGACCCTTGGCGCGCTGGCGCCCTTGTGCGGCATCCGCATCGCAATTGTGGGCCAAAAATATCTCCCGGATGGCGGCCCCGCATTGATTGCCGCGCAGCACCAGTCGGCGTTCGATACGCTGGTCTGGCTCACTTTGCTCCCGCGCCCGGCCTACGTGCTCAAGCGTGAACTTCTCGGCCTTCCGCTGATGGGCGCCCTGCTTCTGCCGAGCGGTTTTATCGCGGTGGACCGCGCCGGCGGCGCCGCCGCGATGCGAAAAATGCTGGCTGACTGCCGCACCGCCATCGCCGAAGGCCGCCAGATCGTGATTTTTCCCGAAGGCACGCGCGTGCCGCACGGCGAACGCGCCACCCTGCAGCCCGGCATCGCCGCCCTGGCGAAAACCCTGAACCTACCGGTCATCGCCGCCGCCACCGATTCCGGCCGGTTTTGGGGCCGCCACGCCTTCCGCAAGCGCCCTGGCGAACTCCACATCAAAATCCACCCGCCCCTGCCCGCCGGCACGGGCCGCACGGAAATCCTCGATCAGCTCACCCGGTATTTTTACGACGACCCTGTGGATAGTTCTGTGGACCAAGCCGCCGGCGAGTTAACAGGCGGTGCGAGATAAACTTTTTAAGCTATTGGTTTAAAAATGAAAAATATCGGAGCCGGGGCTGTATGGTCGCTCGTCTGAGGGGTGTGTATGATCGGCCGCCAGCGCAGGAAGCAAGCAGCGCTTTTTTGCAAAAAAGCGCGCAAAAAACTTTTGCTCCTGGGGGCGACGCAACTCCGGCGTCCCTTTGACGGCACCGGCGGGGGCGTTAGAGGGACACCGGGGCTGCGGCGCCCCCAGGAGCAAAAGTTTTTTGCTGCTTTTTTTCAAAAAAGCAGTCTTGCTTCACTGATTTTTTGGCCCGAACCCCAAAAACCCCGCCCCCGCGTCCGGCGTTCCCACCGCATTCCCGGGGGCCGGCGGCGACGGCGCTTCGCGCGGCACCGGCGGGCTCTGCAGCGCGGCCGGCTCGGCGTGCGTCAATCTCGGCGCCGGCTGCGCCGCCACCACCGGCGGCGCGCCCGGTCCGTCCTCATTGCGCGCGCCGAGCAGCAAAAACGTAATCGAATTCTGGTTCAGCGAGATCGACAGATCCAGCGGCGTCTCCCCCAGCGCATTTTGCGCCGTCAGGTCGGCCCCGCGGCTGATCGCGTCCTGCGCCGCGTTATAGTCATCGCTGTTGATCGCGGTAAAAAGTTCCGTCGTCGGGTCGCCCTGGTTCTGCTTCACCACCTTTGGCGCGGTCGCGATGCCGCCCCGTTCGCCGGCGCCGGGCAAGGCCGGCGGCGCGATATCCGGCGTCTCCGGCTTGGGCTGCACCGCCGGGCCGCTCTGCCCATTCGGCACGTCCTGCGCGCGCGCCACCGGCGCCAGCGCCAAAACCATGGCCAATCCGGCCGCGGGCATCAAATATGATTTCATCAAACCCCTCTATCCTATCCGTGGTTCAGCCACCAGAACCCGGCATTCAGATACGACGCAAACCCCAGCCACGCCAGATAGGGGCACAGCAGATACCCGGCCACGCGGTCCAGCCGCCAGAACGCCACCGCCGTCGCCGCCACCGCGCCGAACAGCACCACGATCACGCCGAGCGCCGGGCCCAGCAGCCGCAGGCCAAAAAACACCGGCGTCCACAGCGCGTTCACCGCCAGCTGCGCGCCCCACAGCGCCAGCGCCGGCTGGCCGCCGTTGCCCGAAACCGGCACCCGCCAAGCCAGCCAGGCCGCCACCGCCATCATCACATACAGCACCGCCCAAACCGGCCCGAACAGCCAGTTGGGCGGGCTCAGCGGCGGCCGCGCCAGACTGGCGTACCAGCCCGGCGGCCCGTGCCAGGTGAAACGCGCCGCCTCCATCCCCACCAGCAGGCACAGCGCCAGCAAGCCCAGCAGCACCACAATCTGCCGCGGCCGGCCGGCGCGATGCTGAAAATTGCCGGGGTTAAGGAAGGCGCATGACTCCTTGCTCTAGCGTTTGCAATGGCCGGGAATGAACTTCCCGTAGGCATCGTAATGATCCGGCACCCACACGCAAGCGTAGGCCGGCGCCGGGCGCACCTCCGGCCGCGGCGCCGGGTAAACCACGCACCCGGCCATCGGCATGACCATGGCCGCGAGCGTAAGCAGCCCCATGAGACGCTTCATCTAAAAATCTCCTGCAATGGTGAACACCCTATCTAGGGTCTCTGCCCCGGTTTTGCGCGTCAAAGCGCAAACAATTGTAACGAAAAAGGGAGCAATCATTCCCCGCGCTTCGGCTTTGCCCGCGCCATCGCCAGTTGCTGCTGCAGCCGCTCCACCTCCGCCCGCAGGCTCAAAATCTCCTCGTGGTACTCATTCACCTCGTCGCCCGGCTTGCTCTCGCCCTCCTTGTAGAACGGCGTGAACAGCGTCATCGCGCGCTCCATCATCGCCATGTTCTTGCGCCCGACATCCTCCATCCCCGGCGGCAGAAACGCCGCCGCGGTTTTTTGCATCGCGGCGCGCATCGTCTCCTGCTGCTTGGCGAAGCTGGACATCGCCTGCTCCAGATAGCGCGGCACCACGCTCTGCATGTTGTCGCCGTAAAACCCGATCAATTGCCGCAAAAAATTTGTCGGCAGCATGGCCCGGCCCTTGCCCTCTTCCTCCACGATGATCTGCGTCAGCACCGAGCGCGTGATGTCCTCGCCGGATTTCGCGTCATAGACCACGAAATCGCGGTTCTCCCGTACCATTTCCGCCAGATTATCGAGCGTGATGTAGCTCGAACTCTCGGTATTATAGAGCCGCCGGTTGGCGTATTTCTTCACGATGACAGGGTTGGGCAGTTCCGCCGGTGTTTCACTCATCCTTCATCACTCCCCCTGGCCGCCAAGTCGGGCCGTTACGCTAAGATCACACATAGTATTGTGCGGTGCAAACCGGTTCCCCCCACCCGGTATGGCTAACCCGCCCGCTTATGGTTTAACAGCAGCTCGATACGGTTTTCGGGGACGCAATGCGGCATGAGCGACAAACTGGCCGAGGACTGGGTGGCGCTGTGGCAGAGCGAACTGACCGCGATGGGCGCCGACCGCGAACTGCGCGAATCCTTCATGGCGATGGTCAGCCTGTGGGGTGCTGCCGCCACCGCCGCGCTGGGAACACTGCGGGCTGGGCATGATCCCGCGTACCGAAAAGCCGTCGCCGCTCAGCCGCCGGGGACCGCGACCGCTGCTGTTGCACCTGTCCCTGGCCTGGCTGAGATCGAGCGGCTCCATCGCCGCATCGCCGAACTGGAGCAACGCCTGGCGGTGTTTGACCGAGACCGGGGAGGCCCGGACTGACGCCGCCGGCCTTGCCGCCCTGTTCGAGAGCGTGGCGGCGCAGGATGCCGCGCTGATCGCCGGCATCGCCGCCTACCGCCGCCACCACTACCAGCGGGATGTTTTGCCGGTCCCCGCGATCTGGACCGAAGCCGAGACCGAACTTTTGGACTATGGCGGGGCGGGGCCAAAAATCCTGTTCGTGCCGAGCCTGGTCAACCGCGCCTACATTCTGGACCTGATGCCGGAGGCCTCGTTCATGCGCTGGCTCGCCGCGCACGGCGCCCACCCCTATTTGCTGGACTGGGGCTGGCCCGGCGACGTGGAACGAAAATTTACGCTGACCGACTACATCGCCGGCCGGCTTGAACGCGCCATCGCCGCGATTCCCGGCCCGCTGATCCTCGCCGGCTACTGCATGGGCGGCCTGCTCGCGCTGGCCGCGGCATTGCGCCACCCAGGCAAAATCACCGCCTTGGCTCTGCTCGCGACGCCGTGGGATTTTCACGCCGCCGGCGCTGCGCAATCCAAACAGCTCGCGGACACCGTGCCGCTGCTCGAACCGCTGATGAATTTTGCCGGCACCCTGCCGATCGACGCGCTGCAAACGCTGTTCACCATGATCGACCCGTTCGGCGTCGGCGAAAAATACCGCGATTTTGCCGCCCAGGATCCCGTCTCGGCCCGCGCCAAACGCTTCGTGGCGATGGAGGATTGGCTGGCCGACGGCGTTCCGCTCGCCGCGCCGGTCGCGCGCGAAACCCTGTCCGGCTGGTACGGCGCCAACAGCCCGGCGCGCGGCGCCTGGCGCATCGCCGGCCTGGCCGTGGACCCGGCGGCGCTTGCGCTGCCTTGCTTCATCGCCGCGCCGGCGCGCGACCGGCTGGTGCCGCCCGAATCTGCCCGTCCCCTCGCCCAAAAAATCAGCAACGCCACGTATGTCGAACCAGGCGCCGGGCATATCGGCATGATAGCGGGCACCCATGCGCAAAGCGCACTCTGGGAGCCTTTCAAGGCTTGGCTGGACGGCCTATGATACCCTCGAAAAGAAAGAAAGAACTTCTTTTTTGAAAAAAAAGCGCCCCGCCCGGGCAAGCAAATAACTTTTTGCTCCCCCGGCTTTTGAGCGGCCATACTGTGGCCACCCAAAAGCCGGGGGAATCAAAAGTTTTTTGGTTACTTTTTTTCAAAAAAGTAACTTCTTCCCTTCCTGACCTAAAAACCAAAGGAACCCAGCCATGGAAGACATCGTCATCGTATCCGCCGCCCGCACGGCCGTCGGCAGTTTCAACGGCGTCTTTGGCGCCACTTCCGCCCACATCCTCGGCATCGCCGCCATCAAGGCCGCGATCGAGCGCGCCGGCCTCTCGCCTGAGGACATCGACGAAGCCATTTTGGGCCAGGTCCTCACCGCCGCGCAGGGCCAGAACCCGGCCCGCCAGGCCGCCCGCGGCGCCGGCATTCCGGACAGCAAGACCGCCTTCGGCATCAACCAGGTCTGCGGCTCCGGCCTGCGCGCCGTGGCACTTGCCGCCCAGCAGATCCGCACCGGCGAGAGCAACATCGTCATCGCCGGCGGGCAGGAGAGCATGAGCCAGTCCGTGCACGGCCAGTACCTGCGCGGCGGCCACAAAATGGGCGACCTCGCCTTCATCGACACCATGATCAAGGACGGCCTNNCGGCTACCACATGGGCATCACCGCCGAGAACGTGGCGAAGGAATACCAGATCACCCGCGCCGACCAGGATGCTTTGGCGCTGGCCAGCCAGCATAAGGCCGGCGCCGCGCAAAAGGCCGGAAAATTCAAGGATGAAATCGCGCCCGTGACGCTGCCCACCCGGAAGGGCGACGTTGTCGTGACCGAGGACGAATACATCCGCGGCGAAACCACCGCCGAGGCGCTGGCCAAGCTCCGTCCCGCGTTCACCAAGGAAGGCACCGTCACCGCCGGCAACGCCTCGGGCATCAACGACGGCGCCGCCGCGCTGGTGGTGATGAGCGCCAAGGAAGCCGAAAAACGCGGCCTCACCCCCCTAGCCCGCATCGCCAGTTTCGCCACCGCCGGCGTGGACCCGGCGCTGATGGGCACCGGCCCCATCCCGTCATCCAAAAAAGCCCTCTCCCGCGCCGGCTGGAAGGCCGGTGACCTCGACCTGATCGAAGCCAACGAGGCTTTTGCCGCGCAGGCCTGCTCGGTGAACAAGGAACTCGGCCTCGACCCGGCGAAAGTGAACGTCAACGGCGGCGCCATCGCCATCGGCCACCCCATCGGCGCCAGCGGCGCCCGCATCCTCACCACGCTGCTGTATGAAATGCAGCGCCGCGATGCCAAAAAAGGCCTGGCCACCCTCTGCATCGGCGGCGGCATGGGTGTGGCCATGTGTGTGGAAAGATAAAGAAAGCAGTTACTTTTTTGAAAAAAAGTAACCAAAAAACTTTTGTTAATCTGGACCGTGCTGGTAAAACCAACCCGGTCCCGTAGGGTGGGTTACGCGCAGCGTACCCCACCATCGACGCCCAAGACCCATCCGCCGGAGGACCCATGGCCATCTCCAAACTTTACCCCAACGCCACCGAAGCCCTCGCCGGCCTCCTGCATGACGGCATCACAATCATGGCCGGCGGCTTCGGCCTGTGCGGCATCCCCGCCGCCCTCATCGAAGCCATCCGTGAGTCGGGCGTAAAGGACCTTACCATCGTCTCCAACAACTGCGGCATCGACGACGCCGGCCTCGGCATTCTACTCCAGACCCGCCAGGTCAAGAAAATGATTTCTTCCTACGTCGGCGAAAACGCCACCTTCGCCAAACAATTTTTAGCCGGCGAACTGGAAATCGAATTCAACCCGCAAGGCACNNACCAAAATCGCCGAGGGCAAGGAAACCCGTGAATTCGACGGCAAGCACTACGTCATGGAGCGCGGCCTGTTCGCGGACCTCGCGATCGTCCACGCCTGGAAGGGCGACACCGAAGGCAATCTGCAATACCGCAAAACCGCCCGCAACTTTAACCCGATGATGGCCACCGCAGCCAAAATCACCGTTGCTGAGGTAGAACATCTTGTCGAGCCCGGCGAAATCGACGCCGACCACATCATCACCCCCGGCATTTTCGTCAAACGCATCGTCAAGCTGGACAAGGTCGAAAAACGCATCGAGCAACGCACCGTACGCAAGAGGGCCGCATAAATGCCATGGACACGTGACCAGATGGCGGCCCGCGCCGCCGCCGAACTGCAGGACGGCTTTTACGTCAACCTCGGCATCGGCATCCCCACGCTCGTCGCCAACCATATCCCCGAAGGCGTGTCCATCCAACTGCAATCCGAAAACGGCATGCTCGGCATGGGCGCCTTCCCCTTTGAGGGCGACGAAGACCCCGACCTGATCAACGCCGGCAAGCAAACCGTCACGCAAATCCCCACCACCAGCTTCTTCGACTCCGCCGCCAGCTTCGCCATGATCCGCGGCGGCCACATCGACATTTCCATCCTCGGCGCCCTGCAGGTCTCCGAGACAGGCGACCTCGCCAACTGGATGATCCCCGGCAAAATGGTCAAAGGCATGGGCGGCGCCATGGACCTGGTCGCCGGCGTCAAACGCGTGGTGGTCCTGATGGAACACGCCGCCAAGGGCGAGCCCAAAATCCTCAAACACTGCACCCTCCCTTTAACCGGCAAAGGCGTCGTGTCCCTCATCATCACCGACCTGGCCGTCTTCCAAGTGGACACCACCGCGACCCCCCACCTAACCCTCATCGACCACGCCCCCGACGTCACAGTGGACGAAATCCGCGCCCAAACCGAAGCCGAATTCGCGTAGCTTAACGCCAAAACATATGCAGATATCGCGGGGCCAATCGATACGTGCATTCGACCGAAATCGAAAAACTGCCTGTCGGTCGATGTTGGGTACCAATAAAACGGAGGGCTCCTCGAATTTTCGCAATTCAAAATAGCATAATCGGAAACCTTTTAGGCACGACACTCGGGGGCGCAATTAGTTTTTGCACCAGTTATTTCTATTGGTCTAGACAAAGCCGGCAACACCAACGTTCCGCTGCAATGCAGGTGGCCACAAATCTTCGACATTGGATAAACATAGTTTGCGAGCGAATTTTGGAAACTGCCAATCACATTTCTTCCGATGGCGCCGGAGGCCATTTATACTCCGACGTTCCTGATTTTCGTTTCGAGAACAATCTCGACTTAGTTTCGTCCTTGAATAGTAAGGTAGCAAAAAATGTCTTCGATCTTCTCCAAAAGAAGGCAACATTGACATCTACTGTTAGGTCTACGTCTGAGTATGAAGGGGGCGACGAAGCGATTGATGCCTTCCGAGGCACGGCCGCACGGCTATGTATTGAGGCTGCCGCAATTTACAACGTTCTTGCAGAGATCGTTAAATGGCCGAAAGATGTACTTTCCGCGGAAACGCATAGCTGGCTCGAGCAAGAGATTGCTCGATTTCAAGAACTGCAGCGAGATCAAGCGGCTTCAACAGCTGAGATGCTTCGAAGTCTTGAACAAAAATGATTTGCTTTATAGCACTCACCGCTAACTCACAACATTTTCTAAATTAGCACTTACGACTTGCTCGTGATCTTTTGCCACAAGTGCTGAACGCTATGTCGATTGATTTCAATTACGACGAGAACAATTCCAACCACAACAAAAATGCCATTCCATATGCACCAGTAACATTGTTTCATTGCATCAAAGACAACCAGCGTTCCAGCAGTAATTAATCCTAGACCGCCGAGAAAAAACGCCACTTTCTTTGAGTGCGACGGGGCTATCGTCGCTCCAACGAAGACAAAGCCAGCACCTAAAGCGCAGCCAGTCAAGGCCTCATAGTATGCGCGGTCGAAAATCGAAGTTATTTCGCCATCAAATCCTAATTTAGCTACCAATCCCATCAAAAAATAGCTTGCGTAAGACCCAATGAGCGCACCAGGCATAAAAAGGACCCATCGGAGCCAATACATAACGCCATTGCGCAAAGGTCCCTCCCATTCAAAAGTCGGTCATAAGGAACCATGCTAATGGAAATAGCATTTTCTCAAACCCGGAAACGCACCTCAAAAACCTAAGGAGTCCAGTCTTTAGACAGCAAATCAAGCGCGGCATGTTCACTTGGCACCTCCGCCTCCACAATCGCCTTCAGCGTATCATCATCTAAATTCTCAACCTGCCGCCACCCGGCCCCTGGTAAAAACCTCAAACAACGCCGCCGAAACCAGAACCGTTCGCGGCCGGTCATGCTTGGTAATCACCACCGGCCCCTGCAATGCCGCATCCTGATAACACCCCACATTCTGTTGAAATTCCGTCGCCGTGACATTCATAATCCCTCCACCCTGTCTAAAATATCTAAATTAGATAAAAATAGCAAATCAAACATTTGAATCCTCTCATCTGCATTCATCGATTTACATGCCACGACGCAACCGCATAGAAGCCCAATCCAGCCCTTCATAACTAATTTTCCTCCTGCTAATCCCTTGCGCATGCCAAACTTCCGCAGAACCATTTTTCCTGAAAAATACAAAGTCTTGCTCGCCTTCATCCTCCTCTCCCCCACCCCCGCCCACGCCACACCGCCCGGCGATTGCGGCACCATCATCATCCCCGCCGGCAACGACATCACCTCTTTCAGCCCTGTCCTCGCCAACAATCTCGCCAATTCCCAAGCCGCCCAGATGCTCTACGCCAACCTGCTCTGGATCAACCGCGCCGATCGGATCGACTGGTCCCGCAGCCTGGCTTCGTCGGTCACCACCCCCGACCAGGGCCAGACCTACCTCATCACGCTGCGCCCCTGGCACTGGTCGGACGGCACACAAGTCACCGCGTCGGACCTCGTTTACGACGTCACCCTCATCGAAAAATTCGGCCTCGCCTACAGCAATTACGGCGTCGGCGGCATCCCGGACCAGATCGCATCCATCACGGCGCTGGACGCCACCCATCTGCGCGTCGTGCTGCGCCACAAGGCGAATCCCACCTGGTTCATCTTCAATGGCCTCTCCCAACTCGTGCCGCTGCCGGAACACGCCTGGCGGCATGCCACGCTGGACGACATGGTGCAGCTCCAAAGCACGCCGTCTTTCTTCACGGTCGTGGACGGGCCTTTGAGAATCGCCCGGTTCGATCCTAACCTGGAGATGATTTTTACCCCCAACCCCGCCTATGACGGCCCGAAAATGCACTTCTCCCGCTTCGTCTTCGCGATGGTGCAGAGCGACGGCGCGTTAGTTGAACAAATCGCCGCGGGAGATCTCGACGTCGTCCCCCTGCCCACCGAACTGTTCACCGCCGTGCAAAATCTCCCTGGCGTGCACTTGGAAAATCTCGGCGAGCTGCCCACCTGGAATTTTATCCTGCTGAATTTCCACAACCCGGCCGTCGCGTTTTTCAACGACATCCGCATCCGCCAGGCGATGGCCGATGCGCAGGACCAAACCCTCATCATCCGCCTCGCGCTGCACGGCCTGGGCTACGCGGTCTATGCCCCCGCCATCGACGCCGACGGCCCGTTCGAAGCCCCGGCCATCCGCACCGGCGCGCTGCCCGTCGCCTTCAACCCCCAAAAGGCCCGCGCCCTGATCGCCGCCGCCGGTTATACGGCTGGGCCGGACGGCATCTTTCAAAAACACGGCCAGCGCCTCGCCTTCACCGTCCTCACGCCATCCGGCTCAACCGAGCAGGACATCATCGACGACATCATTCAGCGCAATTTTCAAGCCGCCGGCATCGAAATGAATTTTCGGGAGACCGAGTTCAACCAGATGGTCGCGCTGCAAAACGGTCCCGCCTCCGGCTGGCAGGCCATGTTCATGGGCCAGTTCGGCGCCGGCTACCCCTCCGGCGAAGCCATGTTCGCCTCAAATTCCCCCAACAACCCTGGCGGCTACAGCGACAAAACCATGGACTCCCTGATCGCCGCCAGCATCGACAAACCGGGTCTCGACGCGCTCTTCGCCTACGAACTCTACGCCAGCGCTGAGCAACCCGTCATCTTCTCGCCCTCCCAGACCCAGGCCTTTTTGGTGCGCAACCGCCTGCACGGCATCTACCAATTCTTCGACGCCGGCGGCCTGGCGCCGGATGCGCTGTACTGTTCAGGGTCGTAGAACGATGAAGCAAGAAGTTCTTTTTTAAAAAAAAGAACCAAAAAACTTTTGTTAGTTGGGGGCATTGGGACCGGGATTGCCTGTAATCGCCTCCGACCGTGGAGATTAGAGGCAACCCCGGTCAAAACGCCCGCAAGGCCAAAAGTTTTTTGGTTACTTTTTTTCAAAAAAGTAACTGCTTTCTTCCTTCAAAACCCAAACTTCACCCGTCGATCATTCGAAGCCAGCAAATTCCTATACCGGCTCAGCGCCAGCAGCGGAAAAAATCGCGGATACCCGTGATACTTCAAATAAAACACGCGCGGAAACCCAACGGCATTATACGGCGCCTCTGTCCAGCTCCCATCCGCCCCCTGCGCGCTCTCCAGAAACGCCGCGCCACGCTTCACCGCCTCATGGTCCGCCAAACCCGCCGCCATCAGCCCGAGCATCGCCCACGCCGTCTGTGAGGGCAGGCTCTGCGCCGCAAAACCATGAAATTCGCCCGCCGGCGCAGCGCCGTAGCTCTCGCAATCCTCCCCCCAGCCGCCATCCGCGCGCTGTTTCGAAATCAGCCAAGCCACCGCGCGGCGGACCATCGCATCATCCGCCGCCACACCGGCAGCATTCAGCGCGCACAGCACGGACCACGTGCCGTAAATATAATTCGTCCCCCACCGCCCAAACCACGAACCATCCGCCCTCTGCGTCCGCCTCAAATATTCCACCCCCCGTTCAATCGCCGGCCGGTCCCCCGAAGCATCCAACTGCGCCAGAAACGAAATGCAGCGCGCCGTCACATCCTCCGTCGGCGGGTCCAGCAGCGCGCCATGATCCGCGAACGGAATATGGTTCAGATACTGCCGGTCGTTATTGATATCAAAAGCGCCCCAGGCGCCATTGGAAGATTGCATCCCCAGAATCCACTCGCGCGCCCGCGATACCGCCTCGTCATAGGCCGGGTTCCGCGCCCGGTGCAGCAGCATCCCCGCCACCGCCGTATCATCCACATCCGGATAGTGCGGATTGTTGTACTGAAACGCCCACCCCCCCGGCCGCACCCCCGGCGCATTATCCGCCCAGTCCCCCGCCACATCCAGCACCTGCCGCGGCAGCAGCCAGTCGCACGCCGCCTTCACCTCCGCCCCGCATTCCGCCAGTGCATGCCCCGCCAGCGCCGTGTCCCAGACCGGCGACAAGCAAGGCTGGCAGTAGGCTTCTTCTCCCCGCACCACCAGCAATTTTCGGACCGCCCGCCACGCCGTCACAAAATCCGGATGCTCGTGCCCATATCCCAGCGTATCGAACATCATCACCGTATTCGCCATCGCCGGATAGATCGCCCCCAGCCCATCCTCCCCGTTCAATCTCTCTTTGACAAACGCAACAGCTTTCTCAACCGCTCGCGTCCGGCTCCGCGCCGGAAAAAATTTTTCGGCCGGCCTCAGCACCACATCCAGATACTTGAAAAACACCCCCCATGGCGACTTGAACGGCCCTCGAATCCAGTCCTTCACGTCCTCCGGCGGCATGCAAAACAGCTCATCAATCCGCACCCCACGCGGATTGCGCGCCATCGGTTTTTTCAACATCAACACCAGCAACGGCGTCATCACCGTGCGCGACCAGTACGAGACCTTGCGCATCGTGATCGGAAACCATTTTGGCATCAGCACCAGTTCTATGGGCATCGCCGGGCAGGCCCGCCACGGCACCGCGCCGAAAAGTGCCAGTTGGATGCGCGTAAAAACATTCGTCCGCGCCGCCCCGCCATGCGCCAAGATCGCCGCCCGCGCCCGCGCCATGTGCGCCGCCGCCGGATCATCGCCGATGCACTTCAACGCAAGATACGCCTTTACGCTCGCCGAGAGATCAAATTTTCCGCCATGAAAGAGCGGCCAGCCGCCCGGATTCGTCGCATGATCCCCCTGAATGCGCCGCAGATAATTCCCGATTTTTTGCTCCAGCTCCGGCTCGATCCGGTCCAGAAAATGCTCCAGCAGCACGTATTCGGCGGGAATTGTCGCATCCGCCTCCAGTTCATACACAAAATGCCCATCGGCAAGCTGCTCGGCCGCCAGGGACATTTTCGCCCGTTCAATGCTCGTATCAAGGATGGCGTTCATGCCCCGTTTATAGGCAAATTCAACCCAAAAGCGCCAGCGCCGCCCGGTTCCCGGACCGGATCGCCCCTTCGATCGTCGCGGGCAGCCCGGTATCGGTCCAATCCCCCGCTAAAAACACGTTCTTGTCGGCGTTCCGCGTCCCCGGCCGCCGGGCCAGCTGGGCAGGTGTGGCGGCAAACGTCGCCCGCTTCTCCCGCACGACGCGAAACACCGGCATGTCCGCCGGCACGCCGAACGCCCGCACCAAATCCGCCCATACGAGTTCGGCCAAAACCTCGTTCGGCACCTCCGCCACCCGGTTCGCCGCCGAAATCGTCACGGACGTGATATTGCCCTTGGCAAACACCCATTCCGCCGTGCCGCCGATCACTCCCCAAAACCCCGCCGGCCCCGGCGGCATTTCATGCACAAAATGCAAATTCGCGATCGCCTCGAATGCATCCGGCACCGTCAGGTTGGGCAAAAGCTCGCGCGCGATCCAAGGCGGCACCGCCAGCACGGTTTTTTGCCCCGGCACCAGTGCCGCCACCCGGCTGGAAAGCCTGATATCGGCGCCCTTGGCCTCCAAAAAAGCCAGCGCGGGATCGATAAAACTCTCCGACAGTCCCACCGCCGGCCAGCGCGGCACGCAATGCGCCCCGCCGCGCTCGATCGTCTCCGCCACCACCGCGCGCAGCGGCGCAGCGGAGGCCACCTCCGGCATCGTATTCAGCGCCGCGATCGCCAGCGGCGCCAGCAATTTTTCATACAGCGCCCCGCAATGCCCGACCAGCGGCGCCACCAGGTCCTCGCTCCGCGCCCGCCGCAGTTGCAGCAGCGCCAGATAATTTTTCGCTTGGGTCCCCGGCACGCGCCGGGCCGGCGAAAAGATCCACCAGGGCAGCCGGCCCGGATTGATGCGCAGCGTCCAATGCGCGCCGCTGGCAAGATCCACAAACGGGAAATCCGGCGCGGCGGGACCGGTCAGAGACCCCTCCGCCCCGACCCGCTTCAGGTACGCCATCGTCGAAAGATTGCCGGAAAGCAGCAGGTGATTGCCATTATCAATCCGGCACTCCAGCGCCGGATCGAAATAGGACCGGCAGCGCCCGCCGGCCGCCTTCGCGGCCTCGTGCAGCACCACGCGCTCGCCGGCTTCCGCCAGCGTGCAGGCCGCCGCCAGCCCGGCGACGCCGGCGCCGACCACGTGCACCGTCACGGCAAATACATTTTCGCCGCGAGCACCAGCTTGCGCCATTTCGGCAGTGCGACGGGTTCGCTGGAGATCGCGAATTTGCGGGCGCGCATCAGCCCGAGCAGCGGCCGGTAGCTCTCCGCCATCAGTCTGGCCGGCCGCATCGCGCGCTGGTCGCACAGCGCCATGCTGGCCTCGGCCTGCAAGAAATTTTTCTCCGCCAGCGCCGCCACGCGCTCGCAGACCCGCGGCAAGGCGGGCGAGGCCAGCGCCCCCGCCACGTCAAACGGCACGTCTTCCGCCGCCAGAAACTCATGCGGCAGATACAACCGCCCGCGCAGGGAATCCTCCTTCACGTCGCGCAGAATGTTGGTGAGCTGCAGCGCCCGGCCCAGCGCGTAGGCGACATCCTGCGCCTGCGCGGACGCATCCCCAAACACCTTGACGGACAGCCGCCCCACCGCCGCCGCGACGCGGTCGCAATACAGATCCAGCACCGGCAAAGGCGGCGCCACGATCGGCACGCCGTCCATCTCCATGCCGTCGATGATCGCGACAAAATCCGCCTCGCGCAGCGCGTAGGCGAGCGCCGCCGCGCGCAGAACCCGCGTGACCGCGTCCTCGGCCTGGCCGGAAAAAACCGCGGCGATGCGCTTGCGCCAGGTTTTTAGCGCCGCCCATTTCTCCTCGATCGGCAGCGCGTCGTCATCGGCGATGTCGTCCACCAACCGGCAGAACGCATAGATGCCATACATCGCCGCACGCCGGTCGGGACTGAGAATCTTCATGCCGTGGTAAAACGACGTCGCCGAATCGCGCACGATCGCCGTGACATGCGTGACGTCGCCCGGCAGCAGACCGCTCAGCGTCACGCCAGCCTCGGCAAGGCGCCCATTACGGCGAGCAAAAAATCCAGTTTTGTCAGTTTCACCCGCATCGCCAGCGGATCATTCTTTTGCAGCCGCGCCGTCAGCCGCCTGGCCAGCGCCGCGATCACCGCGGTCTCCATCCGCAGCCGGCGCGATTTGACCAGACCAGGAAGTGCTGCCGCGCGCGCGTTAAGAACCTCCGTCGCCGCCAGCATCTCATCGAGCACCGCGCGCACGCCGGGCGAGGCTTTTGGCCGCGCCAGATCATCCGTGCTCGCCTCGTTCTTGTGCAGCCAGTCCTGCGGCAGATAGCAGCGGTCCAGACTCCGCAAATCCGCCGCGCAATCCTGCAGATGATTCAGCACTTGCAGCGACGCGCACAGCGCGTCCGATGCCGGCCAGGTGCCGCGGTCCTCGCCGTGCAGATCCAGCACGTAGCGCCCCACGGGTGCGGCCGAATACCGGCAATAATCCATCAGCTCCGCCCAATTCTCATACCGGGTTTTTTGCGCATCCTGCCGGAACGCCACCAGGAGTTCGCGCGCATGAATCGCCGGAACACCGCTCAGCCCCAGCGATGTTTTTAACGCCGCGGCGGCCGGAGAGGCGGCGTCGGATTCGCCCAGCAGCACGGCTTCCATCACGTTCAGGCGCGCGATTTTTTCATCCGGGGCCAACTGGTCGCTGTCGGCGATATCATCCGCGTTGCGCGCGAAATTGTAATAGGCGTGCACATGCGGGCGCAGATTTTTGGCGATCAGCAGCGAGCCGACGGGAAAATTTTCGTCACCCCGGTTCTTGCCCGACCACGCCTCCACCGCCGCCGGCGGCGGCGTGGGGGTTGAATGATTATCGTTCACGGCGCTGTTCATGCCGGCCGCCCATAATCCCGGTTCTTCCACCGCGCACCGGCGCCGCGCCAATAGTTTTGCGCCGAATCCAGCGTCGCGGCCATATAGAACAGCGCGATCAGCGGCAGCGCCAGCGCCCAGATTTTTGCCTGGCCATAACGCGACAGGGTCGGCGTGTAACTGATCACGGCCAGGACAAACGCCGCCAGCCCGCACAACAATCCCCAGCCATGGCCAAAAAGGATCTCGTAAGGCGGCACCAGCCAGACCAGCGCCAAACCCAGGATCGTCGCCACCAGCAGCCCGGCCGAATAGTTCAACTGCGTGAACGCGGTGCGCGAGATCATGGCGAAAATGTCGGCAAATGCCGGATACGGCCGGATCGACTTCGCCAGCCCGGAATGACCCAGATAAATCGGCCCGAAACGCTTGAGCGCCGCGGCCAGCGCGACGTCGTCGATCAGCGCGGATTTGATCGCCGCGATGCCGCCGATGCGCGCCAGCGCCTCCCGCCTGAGCAGAATCGTGCCGCCCGCCGCCGCGGCGACGCGGCAAAGCGGGTCGTTGACCTTATGGAATGGATACAGCATCTGGAAAAAATACACGAAGGCCGGCACCAGCGCGCGCTCCGCCAAACTTTCGCAATGCAGGCGGACCATTTCGGAAACCGCATCCACCCGCGGCGAGACCAGCCGCGCCACCAGCGCGGATAGATGTTTCGGATCGTGCACGATATCGGCATCCGTGAACAGCAGCACCGGCGCCGATGACGCCGCAACGCCTTGCGAGAGCGCCCATAACTTGCCGGACCACCCGGCGGGCTTTTCCGCGGCGCGCAAAATCGTCAGTTTCTCGTGCGCGCCGGCGCGCTCGGCGGTGCCGTCCGTGGAGCCGTCATCCACCAGAATCACGCGGAATCCGCCGGCATAATCCTGCGCCAGGAGCGAGGAAATAACCGGGCCGATCGTCGCCGCCTCATCGCGCGCCGGCACCACGATGTCCACAGCCGGCAGCGCCGCCGGCAAAGCGGGCTTGAGTTCGGGCCCCGCATCCCAGAACTTGCCGTGAAAACAAAACAGATAAATCCACACCAGCAGCGCGGCCGAAAAAATCACTTCAGCATCCCCTGGGTCGCAAAATAGTCCAGCGCGTCCTCCACCGCCTCCGCCGCCGGCCGCGGCGAGTAGCCGAGTTCCCGGATCGCCTTGGCGGACGTGAAAAACATCTTTTTGCGCGCCATCGCCAGCATCTCGCGCGTCATCAGCGGCGGCTTGCCGCTGGTGGCGGCCACCGCCTCCAGCACCGCGGCCACCGGCATCAGCGGCAGAATCGGCAGCCGCAGCAGCGGCGCCCGCTTGCGCGCCTGCCTGGCGATCAGTTTCAACAAATCCCGCAGCATCAGGTTTTCGCCGCCCAGAATGTAGCTCTCGCCGCTGCGCCCCTGCTCCAGCGCCAGCACGTGGCCGTCCCCCACGTCATCCACATGCACCACGTTCAGCCCGGTATTCACGTAGGCCGGCATTCTGCCCCGCGCCGCGTCCAGCACCATCTTGCCGGTGGGCGTCGGCTTGATGTCGCCATGCCCGATCGGCGTCGAAGGGTTCACGATCACGATATCCTGACCCAACAGCACCAGTTTGCGCACCGCCATCTCGGCGTCGTATTTCGAACGCTTGTACGCGCCGATCAACTGATCCTCGTGCACGAACGTCGTCTCATCCGCCGGCGCGCCGTTCTTGTTCAGCCCCAGCGCCGCCACGCTGCTGGTATAGACGCAGCGCTCCACCCCCGCCGCCTGCGCCGCCTTCAGCAGCGCCACCGTGCCGTCCACGTTCACCCGCCGCATCACCGCCGGGTCGGGCACCCAAAGCCGGTAATCCGCCGCCACGTGCAGCACATACCGGCAGCCGCGGACCGCCGCCGCCAGACTCTGCGGCACCGCCAGGTCGCCCTCGCAAAGTTCCGCCTTCAGGCCCGCCAGGTTCCGGCGGTCACTCCCCGCCCGCACCAGAAACCGCAGATTATGCCCGCGCCGCGCCAGCGCGCGCGCCACCGCGGCCCCTACAAACCCGGTCGCACCCGTCACCAGGGTTATATCCGATCCCGCCACGCCAAAAACCCCGCAGTTCACAGCCTTGTCTCGCCGCCCATATACTTTTTAGACGGCCCGCGGTGTAGAACGCATCGGCGCCCGCCGCGCAACCACACCGCCATAAGGTTTTTGAGCCCGCCCATGAACGATGCCATCGCCACCGCCGATTTCAACGCGCGCCACTGGAATTTTGGCCAGACCGGCAAAATCCGCCCCGGCAGCGCCGCGCATTACGAAATGCTGACGCGGCTGCTGATCGAAACCTATAATCCGTACAAGCCCGCGGTGCTGAACTGGCCGAAACTGGAGCCCGAAACGCTGGCGCGCATCACCTCCCTGCCGATCTGGGACATCGCGGTGCAGACCGAGATAAAAGCCTCCGCCCGCATCGAAGCCTTCGCCGCCACCATCGCCGACCCCGCGTTAAAAACCGCGTTGCTGCACATGGCCGGCGAAGAGGCCCGGCACCGCGACGTGCTCTCCCGCCTGGTCGCCGCCTACGACA